>JAUXVD010000023.1 GCA_030684575.1 Nitrospirota bacterium
TGTCTTGCACGGCATGCACCAGGTCGGTCTTACCATCCTGATTGAAATCGCCGGTGAGCCAGGTGCCGCGATTCATACCGTAGCCCTCCCAAGGACGGAAGGTGGCTACGTCAAAGGTGCCGTCGCCTTTGGCGGTCCAGACGTGGACGTAGTCGGTGTCTTGCACGGCATGTACCAGGTCGGTCTTGCCATCCTGGTTAAAATCTCCGGGGAGCCAGCGACCATCGGCTTCATAGCCAGGCCATGGCGAGAATGTTGAGACCGCAAAGTCCCCACTGTAGACGCGATTCTCGAGTACATAGGTCGTTAAACTGACGCACAGAATTAGTAGGACAGGCCAGGGCATGAAAGTGCGGTTCTGGACGAGTCCTCGCTTACCACCGACGCTCTCGCGTAGAGTGATAGGTCTCTGAGTCGAATGGTTGCAGCTGGATTTCATGGGAGTCTGATCCACCATGCTAGGCATTTCCCCGTCACTCTTCATCTCATCTACAGCCGTGAGCGTGCGCTCAATCTTCCAATTGATGCCCTCTAGCTAGGCTTCCAATGATATTTTCTCAATACCTCGTTAGTTGCATACACGTAGATGCTGTGGGTTGAAGTTTTCGCTCTACCGCCCGCTGTAACACTCATTCCGTCAGTAGGACATTTCTTCCTGGTTAAGCCAACCCGGCACCCTTCCGATAGACAGGTAGAGGTTTTGATAGGAGGGAGCCGGTGGCGATTGATTTTCGTATTCTGTGCGCGCTCATCCTGTTTGTGTCCCTCACCTTCACAGGCTGTCTGAACGTCGGGGTACGCGACCTGTCCCAGGGGGTATCGCTGCCTCTCGGATCTCCCGCTCTCTCTTCCGATCCTTATGTAATTCCGTTCGCTCATGATGTAGAGACCCTTACCTCTTCCCGACTTCCAGCGACTGAAAGTGTTGTCGGTCTCTCCATGTTCCCATCGGGGAGAGATTTTGTACCTTCTCCGGTTCGGTTCTCCCGGAACAGTGATGGGTCTATCTCTCTCCATTCAGATGGTAGCCCTGTGTCCCTGCTGCATGGACTCGACCCAGCTCTGGTGGATCCAGCCTTGCTCCCGTTTCTGTTTCCTTCCTGCGACGTTCCCGTCCCGCCGCGTTCGCGCTAATGTCCCTGGTTCCTTCCTGACACAGGACCTCTCATGACGTGGGTGCATGTGCTTCCCAGGTCGAGCGCCTTCTCCCTCTTTTCTGATCGAGTGGACCCTCTGTGGCGGAGTGCAATTGCCTGGTCCGGTACCGCGCATTGCAACAATCTCGGCGTGAGGGAGAAAAATCGACCGTGGCTCTGTGGCCGGATCCTTCTCTGGGTCCTATGCTCGTTCATTGCTTGACCTATCCTTTTCTCAATCAGGACCTGGGAGTAGGAGGAGGCGAAGACTCAGGTATTGCGGAAGCCGTCACTCACGCTCTGGTTGTCGCCCGACCTGCTCCTGACGAGGTGTATCGCAATGGATGTGCCAGTGGATTCTGTAGGCGGATTCGAGGAACATTTCGAGAATACTTTCATATTTAGTAGGTTTTCACGATGTTGAGCGGGAGCGTGGAGGGATGAAGCCCCTCAGTCGCAGCCACTGCTGAATCTATTTTGATTAGTAATGGATCTATTCCGATTCAGGTGGCGTTGTTGCGGGTGAGGAGGGCGCGGCTTGGATGATCGAGGATTGGCGGAGGCTTGTGTATTGCTCGCAGGTGTCCGGAGCATTTTCAGGCCTAGGGAGCTACGGCTGTTGGGAACCAGGCCGGAAGCCAGGTTTTACCGTCCGGTATTCCTGTCGTGATATTCCTGTAGCGTCTCGATATCGGAGGCGGAGACCGTTCTTGGTGTTGTGGATGGCATCGGTGGAGGCTCCTTGCCCGAGTCCTGCTGCTTCCTGATGGTGAAGAGATGGACGGAGGTTCGGACTTTTTGCAGCATGATGTCGCGTGACACGGGCTTGCGCATCCAGTCGCAGACACCGTCTTGAAGAATCCCCTGGAGAAAGACGGTGTCGTCGGTCCCGCTGTAGACGATGATGGGGATCGCCGGATGATCTTTCCGGAGATAATTGATGAGGTCCATTCCACTTCCGTTTGCCATGGCCAGGTCGCAGATCACGGTGCACACGGCGCTTGCCAGTTCCGGCTGATCTAACAGCTTCTTCGCGTTGTTGCCGTCCGGGGCGAGCCACACTTCATAGCCCTGTCGGCTCAACGTGATGAGCATGGTTTCTCGAAGGTCTTCATTGTCATCGACCACCAAAATTACTTCCTGCATCTCTCCGCCTCCCTGTTCGATCAGCGGTTCACTGGGGTTCTGGTCCATCTGGTTTATCTCGTGTTTTGGTTTAATGGGACTAATCGACTACACCAGTGAAACCAGGTGAATCACACAGAATCAAAGAAGGGCCGCGTCTTCATGGTTGGTGAACACGCGGCCCGCTGGGGAGACCTGTAGGCGGCCGTTGTACTCGGGGTGAGAGGCCTCAACACCTGAGGGGTCATCGGGCTGTTGTCGGTTGGCAGCCAGATGAAGGGTAGGCCGGATTCAGATCTCGCCATTGTTTTTGGTTGTGTCATGGCTGCTAGGACGTTCCTGTTTCATCTCTATGTTCAGTGTTTCGAGAGATTACGTCTTACTTCATGTTTCCTGTGACTGGAACCAGGTAGATTCTTGAGAGACTATTGTCTGCATCCTGTTCAGCATCCTCCTAATCCTCCCAGATCCAGGTCACAACCAAATAGATGACGGCAGCCATGAGGGTGTTGGAGACGATTAATGTTGCGGCAAAGTCCATCTCGATTCCCTCCTTGTTCGGATGCCCTCTGAGTGCTCCGTTAATATCGATCCTAATGAGCAAGGGGTGTGCCAGTTTGCTGATGCATGGGAGCGTTGAAACTGTTCGTGCTAACCAGCTGTTTTTTTTGTGTGAAGTGAATGTGTGGGTGATGAAGGAAGCGCTCTGTCGATGAGAGGGTTGGTGAAGGATTGAATCCATTTTGATTGCGATGGAATCGGATTGGGTGCAGCAGCTAGCGGGAGGGGCAGGACTTGCGTGACGGGTGCGACGAGCAAGCTATGATTTTTCCGGTCTCGCTTGTCCGGCTAGTGTTGTTCAGTTACTCTTCGGGCAGCGTGTGATTGATTATTGACGTAGGAATGGAGTCACGATGGATTGTCTACTCGTTCGGCATGGGATCGCGGTTGAGCGAGAGGAATGGGACGGGCAGGATGTCGATCGCCCCCTGACGGAGGAGGGCGTGCGACGAGTTCGTCAAGTCGCTGCTGGGTTGCGCCGACTGGCGGTACGTCCGACGGTGATCTATGCGAGTGCTGCGAGACGTGCGCTCGACACGGCGCAGTTGCTGCGTGATCTCTTAGCGAAGTCCTCTCGCATGGAACTCCGCGAGGAACTCTTGCCTGAGGCAACCCCGGAAGACCTGCTCCGCCTGCTCAAAAAATGTTCATCGGAATCTTGCGTCATCTGCGTGGGGCATGAACCGCAGCTGGGCATGGCAGCGAGTGTCCTGCTGTCCGGGCGAGCCTCCGACTCGTTTCCCCTGAAGAAGGCCGGGGCCTGTCTGATCGAGCTGTCGATTCCGGTGAAGCCAGGACAGGGCCTGCTCCGTTGGTGGTTGACGCCTGGTCAATTGCGGGCGATGGGAAGGCTGAAGACCAAAGCCTGATGGGGCATGGTCTGTCTGGCCCTCTCGTCTGTTTTGTGTATTCGGCTGTACCAGAGAGACCAGACGATCCAGACGAACCAGAGAGACTCGCCTGCTTATGCCGGATGGATCAGGCGGTCGGACGGCAAGGCAGGGCTTCGCATGTTGGTGGCGAGCAGCGGCTGAATCTTGCTGCGCAGTTCGTCTTGAATTTCATCGGGCGATTTTCTGGCATCGATGACTTCAAAGTGGAACTCTTCCGCCATCTTGTCGAACTCCTCGATCAGGAGCGATTGATACTTCTTGAAGCTATCGTAGAGATCATTGCCCAGCCTGAGGTCCATTCCCGACTCCCAGAAGTTCATGCCTTTGGTTTCGATGACGCGCAGCACGAGTGTTTCGACGTCGATCCGCATATAACAGACGAGGTCGGGCACTAAGGCAAAGCCGAAGACGTCTCTGGCCCATTGGCGGTTCCCGCTGCGGACAAAGTCTCGCGCGAGGGCGGTGTAGATATACCGGTCGGCCAGGACGATGAAGCCTGAGCGAAGCGCGGGAATGATTTCGTGTTCTAAGCGGTCTGCGAAGTCGGTGGCGTAGAGGAGACTGAACGACCAGCGGTCGAGAATGTTGCCCTCTTTGGCCATTTCGATCGTTTTGGACATGAGATTGGAACGGGTCCAGCCGGTCGTGATCACGCCATAGCCCTGCACCTCCAGCCATTCCTGCAGCATCTCGATGTGCGTGGAGCGACCGACGCCGTCGGTGCCTTCGATGGCGATGAGTTTCCCCTTGAGGTCACTCGGATTTAGGTACGTCAAACCGTCGCCAAAATACTGTGCGTCGACCATGGGTGCCCCGTCTTGGTTTGTAGTCTGTGAGCGCCTCTCCGACGAGCCGGCGCATGTCGTTTTGCTGGGCCTCAATGTCTTTCGTCGCATCCAACGTGATGAGCTGATACTCGTCGACGATCTTCTCGTACTGCGACAGGATGTTCGATTGGAAGAGGCGGAAGCTTTCGGTGACGTCCTGGCTCAAGTTCATGTCCATCCCGGCTTCGTAGTACTTGAATTGTCCGCGTGTGCCTCCGAGGAGCCGCGAGATGGCCACCTCGATCGGCACCTTGAAATAGAAGGCCATGTCCGGGGTGATCGCGAAGCTGTAGAGCTTGCGGACCCATTCTGGCGATACGCCACGGACCACGTCTCGCGCAAAGGCGGTGTACATATAGCGGTCGGCCAGGACGATCATGCCGGCTTTGAGCGGGGGCAAGATGTCGTGGTACAGACGGCTGGCAAAGTCGGTTGCGTGCAGCAAGCTGAAGGTGGTCGGCGTCAGGCTCTTGTTCTTTTTGCCCCGTTTGGTCGTGTCCTTGACGAGTTCCGAGGAGTTCCATTCCGTGAAGAAGACTTTGTGACCTTTCGACTCCAGCCACTTATGCAGTAGGAGGAGTTGCGTGCTCTTGCCGGATCCGTCGATGCCCTCGACGATGATGAGTTTGCCTGGGTAGGGATGGGGCGTCATCAGTGGAGGGGGTTGGTCGCTCATTCGGCATCGTCCTGTGCCATGACGGAAAACTTCAGGCGTCGGCGGAACACCCGTTCAAATAGATCCGCCCGCCCTGCTGCCGCCCAGGTTTCTAGCTCGGCATCGCCCGTGACATGGAGGTGAATCGTCAGGGTGGCGGTGGTGTATTTGACATCCAGGGTGCGGACGACCGAAAAATGCGTTCGGTCTAGGCCATCGGCGATTCGAAGCAGCGCGGACAAAATTTGCACGATGCGTTTGTGTTTGGGAGAGAGGTTGCTGAAGCCCTCGTGTTTCAAAAGCGGGATGGCTCGCCGGTGGTAGCGTGCCACATTTGCCACCACCTGAATCTCCTCGCCGGACAATCCGCCGAGGTCGCTATTCGTGATCAGGTAGTAGGCATGTTTATGGTGTTGGCGTTCGTTGATGAGGTAGCCGACGTCGTGCAGGATGGCGGCATATTCCAGCCAGTTTCGCTCAGTGGGTCCCAGGCGATGGAGGCGGATGGTCTGATCGAAGAGGCGGAGGACCAAGCTGGCGACGTGCAGGCTATGGGTTTCCGGAGCCTGGCAGCGACGAGCCAAGGCGATGACGTTGCGCCGCCGCAAGTCTGGGATTTCGGCTTCGGCTTTGAGTCGCTCACGGTGGCGATGGATGAAGTCGTAAATGATACCTTCACGGATCGCCTTGTCGCAGAGGATGAGTTCATCTCGCCCTGAGAGCTCCATGAGCCGGCGCAGGACGATCGTGGCAGGCAGGAGGGTGTCGACGCGTTTGGGGTCGAGCCCGGAGATTGCCAGTCTGGCTTTGATGGTCGATTGACGGAGTACCTGCTCGACTTCTTTGATGTCTTTGAGTGAAACCGTGGCGAGGTTGATTTGGAGAAGCGGGCGATTCGTTCGGCGTAGATGAATGACTTCCGCCAGGTTGCCTGCCATGCCGGAGGTGGCGATCAACGAGTCGAATCGCTTCGTCTTGAACGAATCGAGTGCGGCCTGTAACTGCGTCGTCACGCGGTCTTCGAGAGAGCGGAGCATCCCCTCTGGGGGTGGCGTGCGTTTGAGGAATTCATCCGCCAGTCGAATGGCACCAAGTTTAAGGCTTTTGGCATGGAGAAGCTGGTCCCTATTGCCGACCATGAGCTCGACCGATCCTCCCCCGATATCCACCGACAGCGTGGGCTGCTCGGTCATGGGGACGTTATTTTTAACGCCCAGGAAGATCAGCCTGGCCTCTTCGGTGCCGCTGATGACGCGAACGGTCAGACCCGTTTGCTCGGCGACGAGATCGATAAAGTCTCCCCCGTTTTTGGCCTCACGCACGGCGCTGGTGGCCACGGCAATCATGCGATCGTAGCCCTTATTTTTAGCCAGGGTGACGAGATGGCGAATGACGTCGAGTCCGCGGGTGACGGCCACATCGGACAGGCGATGGGTCGAGAAGGCGCCATCGCCGAGTCTCGTCATGTCTTTGAAGCGATCGAGGATCTTGTAGCTTGCGTCCGGCTGGATCTCTGCCAGTACCATATGAATGGAGTTCGTTCCGATGTCGATGACGGCAATCTTAGCCATTATATATAATGTATATTAAACAAGTATCTATATAGTTAATATGAACGTATTCACGAGATCTATCCCCTGGTATTCCTCCGCACATGTACCTGTATTCATTACACGGCTAGACGGCTATCTCTTCGCCAATGAAATGAGCGGGGTAGGGTCTGCAATGGCGTCATAAACCATAATGAAATGGCTGTGGCCTGTCAAGGTTGTGCGGTTTAATTCTTGATTACTTTCTGGTGCGCTGCTCTCTCGCGGGCCGTCATGATACTCTCGCCTGGCTGGTTGCTGAAAAAGTCTGCCAGCTTCGTTCTCGGTTCATCGAAATCCTCAACGTACCACAAGGGTACGCCCCCGGTTTCGATTTGCCTGCGGCCTTGCCGGACAGACTTTTTGAGCAACCTGCTTGAGCGCATTCCTTATTGTGCCAGATGTGTCGAGAGTCAAAGTTCTCACGTGCCCATAGAGTTTGTCCGGAGCGTACTATGTCTGATCGTTCGTCGCCCATGACGGTGGTGGTGACCGGTGCTTCGACCGGTATTGGTGCGGCTTGTGCCCTCGATTGTGCCAGTCGTGGAATGACGGTATTTGCCGGGGTGCGCGATCCTCGGGCAGGGGAGGCGTTGAGTGCGAAGGCCGGCCCGTCTCTCATTCCGATCCTGCTCGATGTCACCGATGAATCATTGATTGCGCAATCTGTCGACGTGGTGCAGCGAGTCGTCGGGGAGGCTGGCCTCGGTGGACTCGTCAATAATGCCGGGATCGTTGTCGGGAGTCCGCTCGAAGTGATTCCCCTCTCGCAACTCCGGACGCAACTTGAGGTCAACGTGATCGGACAGATCGCCGTGACACAGGCGTTCCTCCCGTTGCTCCGACTGGGCCACGGTCGAATCGTGAACATGGGGTCGATTGCCGGTCGCGGCACCATTCCATTGTTGGGGCCATATTCGGCCTCGAAGTATGCGCTCGAGGCGCTGACGGACGCGTTACGCATGGAGTTGCAACCCTGGGGGATCCAGGTGTCGATTATCGAACCGGGGGCCATTGCCACACCCATATGGGAGAAATCAGGCAAGGCAGCAGAGGAGCTCGAGGCCTTGGCGGGCGATGAGGCAAAGGCCCTGTATGGTGACGCGGTGAGTCGAGTTCGTGAGGCGGTTGCCCAGTCTGCTGAGCGGGCGATCTCACCGGATGCTGTGGTTCGAGCGGTGCATCATGCGTTGACGGCCGCTCGCCCGAAAACCCGTTACCTCGTGGGGAGCGATGCCAAGCTACGGGCCTGGATGGTGAAGTGGTTGCCCGATCGCATGCAAGATACCCTGCTAACCATGGCACTACATTATCCGCGTAAAGGTTCAGCCCGAAGAGGGTAGGAGAAAAGGTGAGGTGAGGCGAAAAGAGAACGGGGAGCTGTTGCTAGCCGACCAGATCGGGGTTGAGCCGATTCATGGACTTGATCGAGAGCGCTTTGATTTCGTTGTAGATGATCGTGCGGCCTGCTTGGCGAAGGCGAGAGAAGACTCCTTCAACAATCACTTGGTCGCCTTCCCGTACTTCGATCTGTCCGAGGCTGATGACTTTCAGCGTGCCAGCTTGATCTTTTAACAGAAACCCATAGGCCGGTTGGCCTTGGCGATTCGTCGCGAGCTGGACGTTGGTGACCTGGCCGGTAACTACGACTTCCTGGCGGTCGTACTGTTCGGGATGGGTGAGGAGCTCAGCGATTTCCAGAAGACTGGAGGCTTGGGCCATCAACGGAAGCGCGATGAGGATGAGAGAGAATGCAATGGCTCGCAGAACCAGAGCGCATGAGGCGCTACGGCGTTGACAGGGTGGCTGAAGACTCGTCAGTGTGACCATGATGTGATTGTATTATACCTCACCGGGGACAAAGCGCAATCGTTACCACTTATCGGAGGCTTTGCCGCTCGCGTCTTCCCCTCTCATGCTACTGAGGATTTGAGCCTGCATTTCGCTCAATTCCTTCACGGCAGGTTCGGAAGAATCTTCCAGTGCGCCTGCTTCAAGCTTCTGTCTTGGCGCGGTCCGTTTGAGTAATTCTTCGTCTACTGCTTCACGCGAGGTGTCCATATCGTTGAGGATAGCGGTGAGCCGCTGCAGTCCGAACAGGTTCCTGGTGATTTCAGAATGCATGGCGTTGGAGCTGGCTCCGAAGACGAGCGAGGTCCAGAATTTTACTTCACTTTCCTCGGCCAGGCTGCCCCAGACCATCAAGGTCAGTTTGTCGATGAGCGCAGATTCTGTTTTTTCCAATCCGTCGTAAGTCGAGAGCGAACGTTCAATGGGCTGCTCGGCCAGCACGGTGAAGGTTTCTTTCCACAAATCCAAAGGCGATGTCGTTGCGGCCGCATCAGGCGCACTGGCCCGTAACGCCAGCTGGATTGCCTGCAGATATTGCGTGAGGTACTTCACTTTGCGGGCGGCAAGACTGCCAGCCGGGATGCCCCACACGTGGCCGATTTCGTGGTCCTGCAGCGGCGCATAGATGGCGGTCTGCCGCTCGCGTTCCGCCAGGTTGAGCCGCTTGTGATATTTCTCGGCCATGCGGAGTTGGGTTTGGTATTCGATACTCAGCCGTTGCCGCTGATACTCTTCAGCCGTGATCTCATCGGCGTCCCACCGTTGTTCAAGCTGGCGGATTGCCGGTCTGGGTAGCACGGTTCTAGCGGAGGCCTGTAAGGCGTCGAGCGTGTCGGCGGAGACGGCGAATTGCTCGGTCAGGATGACGCGGGCGCGCGCGGCGAGGTCCTCACGGAGTCGCGCAAGTCTCCCGAGAGATTCGCATTGCAGCCAGGTCCGTTCTCGCTTGAGTCGTATCTGTCGGCGGTATTGGTCTCGTCGATCCGTCACAGCCTTAATGGCTTCTTTCGTCATGCCGTTCATGCGCTTGGTGCCGGAGACGTTGCGGGGATCCGGTTGGTCTGCCACCATGTAGAGGATTTCTTCGTCCGTCACGTCGAAGTACTGGAGCATGATCAGGCGGAGCATGATCCGGCCTTGCATCGGCATGGCATCGATGACGGATCGAATGATGTCAACGGTCAGAAGAGAAGCTGGTGAAGCGGTGGTGGTCATTAGGAGCCCCTATGCGGTTCCGGAATGGCGCGATTCCAGATAGAGGGCGACGTACTCGCGAATCTCTTGAATGGTCCCGCTGACGAACATGTCTCGTGGGATTTCCACGCGCGTGAGGGTAGCCGGGTCTACCCCGCGCTCAATCGCGTAGTCTTCGTCGATGTACAAGCTCAACGATCCGTCGGGAAAGCGGATTGCGTACAGTGCGTTATTGTCAGCCATGGTTCTTGTCGAGGCGCGATTCCTCTAATGTCCGCCTCTCATTCGATACAGGTATCATATGGGGGATTCTGCTGTCAAAGCGGTGAATCCGCAGCAGAATGCTGAAACAGCCCGCCAGCTTCGTTCTCGCCTCGAACGCATCCTCAACGTACCCCTGAGGGCACGCCTCCGGTGCGTTCGTCGGATGCGGCCTTGCTGGAAGAACTGCTTGAGCATTCTGTCGGGATGGGCCCCCCTCTTGTCTAAGAGCGGGGAAGCTCTCTCAATAAACAAGGCCTTCGATCGTGAGACCGAAGGCCCTGTCCGATATTCTCTTTCGGCGTGGCGTTAGCCGCCGAGTGTGTCGAGCGTTTCCTTGAGGGTCTTGCGAATGCAGGTGAAGATCGGCGTATCGCGCAACGTGTAGCGTGAGCCTTCGGTTTCGCGAAGTGCCATCACGAGGTCCAGGAAGTCTTCGGGCTTATCGCTTTCAAACGCCACCACCCATTCCTGGTCGTCCAATCCGAACGAGTAGGTCGTGTTCAGCTTCACGGAGGGGAAGCGATGGCCGACTTCGATGTGCTCGTCCATCATGCCCTGCCGCGCGGCCTTCGTCAGCAGGAACCATTCGCGTGTCTTGAGGAACGGGTAGACGAAAATGTACTTGGCTTTACCTGGCACGACAGTGAGGCGCTTGCTCTCTTGGTTCTCGTGGGTATGGTGATCCACGTAGACCGAACGTTTGGTGATCGCGAGATAGGAATAGGGAGTGGTGAGGTACTGTCCCAAGCCCGAGGCCAGGATTTTCGTGGTCATTTCCTGGAAGAGTTCCAGTTCATAGCTGATCCGCCACAACATGATGTCGCAATCGCCCCTGATGCCGATCGAGGAGTAGGCCACTACGAGGACTCTGCCGGCGTATTCTTCGACTGCGCGCTGGAATTCTTCTTTCCCTTTCGTCCGTTCACTCGCGGGAAGGCGTCGCCAGGCTGGATCGATTTTATAAAAGGCAAAGTTTACATATTGACGCTTTGGTGCTGGGGGCGCGGTGGGCGCCGGGGTTTGTTCAGGGGTCGACATTGAAACTCCTCCGTATAACTTCTTGAAAAGGCACACTAAGTAGCGATCTGGTTGTTTATCACTTCATCTTTGCAGTTGTCAACCGGCAGGCGCGCGCGCGGGCTGTTCGTTGACAGGAGAAAAGTGATCTGGTACTGGCATGTCCATGCGGGTTGTATCGCTCCATGAGATGAAGCGTCTGTTGCTGTGCGGGGGCCTTGCCGCAGTGAGTTGTGTCTTGCCTGTGACGGCCCATGCCATCGACGTGCATCCCACCGCGGCGCAGATTCAGACCGCACTTGAACAGGGAAAAGAGGCGGCGCAGAAGCAGAGTCCTCCGGATACGTTTTATGTTCGGTTCGGCGCCACCGATGAGCTCCATCCAAGCGGGTTTTTGATCACGAAGCTCGGTGGTCTGTCGGTCATGGCGACACATATGGCTCTACGGGGGATTCTGCCGAGCGAGACCGATGTGACGCAGGTGCTGGAGGGCCAGACCATGCTGGTCAGTACCGTCATCTTCGGCAACGTCCCCAGCTTTGCGGTGGACAGTTATATGGTGTTCGATCAGGGCGGAAAAACCATCAAGCCTCTGACCATCCGCTTCGATGGGTTT
Organism: Nitrospirota bacterium; assembly: GCA_030684575.1. Taxonomy (NCBI): domain Bacteria; kingdom Pseudomonadati; phylum Nitrospirota; species Nitrospirota bacterium. The sequence continues at coordinate 11,729 of JAUXVD010000023.1, forward strand.
GCCAACCGCAGTGCTGCCTGGCCGGAGAGCCCGCGATTCAAAGCCAAAGTCATCGCGTCATTTAACTATGCGGATTTCGACCCGAACGCCAAGACGACTATCACGGTCTTTCCGGCGAACGGCGGCGAGACGAGCTTCACCGTCGACTTTTCACTCTTCCCGTAGTTCATCCGGTTGGTCACGTTCCCATTGAGTCCTATGCCTAAGGCCCGCACCCTCCCAGTATTAGATGCAGAAACCATCGCCATCGGCACCGAGCTGTTGATCGGGGGCCGATCCGACTCCAATTCTCTATTCCTTGCCGATGAGCTTGGACGTCTGGGTATTGCCGTTCGCTTCAAATCGGTCGTCGGCGATGAACGGCAGGATATTGTGTCGGCCATTCAGACAGCTGTGAAGCGAGCGCAGGTCATCATTATGACGGGTGGGATCGGCCCCACCGTGGATGATTGTACGAGAGAGGCGGTGGCCCAGGCGACCGGACATCGGCTCGGTCGTCGCAAGGAGGCGTTGGAAGGTCTGACGGCTCGACTCGCACAATGGGGTCGTGTCCCGAACAGCGGCCAGTTGCGCCAGGCTCTCATCCCATCCGGTGCGACCGTGCTGAAGAATCCACTTGGCTCTGCGCCGGGATTTTCTCTGATCTGGAAGAAGGCATCGATCATTTCTTTGCCTGGCGTGCCGCGGGAGATGGAAGAGATGATGCGGCAGGAAGTAGTGCCGTTGCTCCGCGCAGCAACGGCATCATCGGGCCAGCCTCCACGTCTGCCGATTGTTCGTCAGGTATTTCATACGGTCGGCCTGGCAGAAGCTGACGTCGATGTTGCTCTCAAAGGGCTAATTCCGAAAGGGGCGCCTGTCGACCTGGGGATGCTGGCATCGCCGATGGGAGTGTTGGTTTCCCTGACGACGAAAGGGACCCAATCTGTCCCGAAGAAACAGCATGATCTGCTCCAGCAGTTGGCGAACGATGTCCGGGTACGACTCAGCAACTGGCTCTTCGCCGAAGGACGCGACACGATGGAAGAGGTCGTCGGGCGGGAACTCGCCAGACAGGGGCTCATGGTAGCGATTGCGGAGTCTTGCACCGGTGGATTAATCGGCCATCGCCTGACACAAGTCGCCGGTTCATCTGCCTATCTGGATCGTGGAGCGGTCTGTTACAGCAATCGGGCAAAGACGGAGATGTTGGGCGTGCCGGCGGAGCTGATCGCGAAACATGGCGCGGTCAGTCAGGAAGTCGCCGCCTCCATGGCGAAGGGCATTCGCGAGCGTGCTAATGTGTCGGTGGGACTGAGCGTGACTGGTATCGCCGGGCCTGGCGGCGGGACCGAGACGAAGCCGGTTGGGCTCGTCTTTATTGGATTGGATGGTGGAGACGGCCAGCCGATCACACAAGAATGTCGATTCCACGGTGATCGGACGGTCATCAAGCAGCGATCCTCGCAAGCCGCATTGAATCTCCTTCGCCGCTGGTTGCTCGATCAAGGGGCGAAGTGATCCGGGCCTTCCTTGCCGTCGAACTATCTCAAGAGCTGCGTGCCGAGCTTGCCACCATCCAGCAGGAATTAAAGCGTAGCATTGAACCGGAGAGCAAGCGTGGTACGCGTATCTCCTGGTCATTGCCTGCCTCGATCCATCTCACGCTCAAGTTTCTTGGCGACATGGATGAGCAGGTCATTGATCCTTTGCGCGGCGCGATTGAAACATCGATCGAGCGGCAGGCGGCCGTGACTGTCCCGATTGAACGAATCGGTATGTTTCCTAATCCGCAGAGTCCGCGGTTGTTGTGGGTCGGACCGTCGGAGCATTGGGAGAGGGGCGAGGAGGCGAAGCGAGTTGTTGAGATTCGTGGCGCAATTGAACAGTCCTGTGAAGGCTTCGGGTTTCTTCGCGAGCCGAGACCGTTCCGCCCTCACCTGACCTTGGCACGAATCAAGATGGGGGAACGGCACATCGGAGTTGCGCTTGCTAAAAGCGGCGCGCTGGATCGCCCGCGTTCATTGGGCTCCCTGGCGATAGAGTCGGTTGTGCTGATGCAGAGTGAATTGAAGCCGACCGGTGCGGTCTATACGAAGCTGTGGGACGTGCAGTTGCGAGGTTAATCCTTCGCTGCGGTGCCTGGGGATGAGCGGATTTCATCGGATAGACCTCGAAGGGCCAGGGTCACATTGCGAAAGGTGCGATCAAGGTTCGCCATCACCTCAGTTTCCTCTTCTCCCCAAGCCCAGAACGATAACATCAGTTGCTGACCTCGCTGCCGCTCCGGTGGCCCTGGCAGGGTCGTAAATCCAACCGACATGATTGTGGCGCCGATGGCGCCTTCTTCGAAGGCGGGATCGGTGTGATTCAAGGCATGTGCAGCGGCGTTGGTCAGCCAATGTATCTGCCCCGGCGATGTATTCAATGCCAGGTCTCGGTAGAGGATCATCAGGCGACCGGAACATTGCAGGCGTTTGGAGGACTGGGTCGTGGCAGTCGGGCCGCTAAAAGCACAGTCGTTGGACTCAAAGACCGACTCGGGGCCATTGAGCCATTCAAGGAGTAGATAGAAGGTCTCGATCGCTGGGTACCTGCTCCATTCCTGCATATCCTCAATCGATGACCGGATAAGTTCCGGACTGCTTCTAAAATTATAATACCGATGTGCCGGATTGGATTCACTATCGACCCAAGGGTGTGCCCGAGGGCTCAGGGAGTCCGGGTCGCTGTGTTCGTAGACCTTCATCGTCCATTCAACGTCATAAGGAGTTGGCCAGGGTTGATACGTGTGGTGTGGGGGACAGCATAGCAGTAAGTCATCCAGCATAGATGAATCCAGGCGGCATTCGTTAATAACTTGGAGGTACTCGCTAGTACTGGGAGGGCGTCAGGATGTGAGGCGCGTATCTCGCTGAGGGAGTCTCGTTCAATGTTGGGGGGGCTGTTCACGCATCGTCCGGCAGAAGAGTTCGGTGAGCGCAGGATCGAAGGCGGTGCCGGCTTGCTGTTCGATCTGTTCTAGGGCGTCATGGATAGGGAGCGAGGTTTGTCCTGTCTTTTCGGCGGTGAGATCGTCGAAGGCCTGGGCGATGCCGACAATGCGAGCGAGCAGGGGCGTGCCTTCTTCGCGCAGGCCGAACGGGTATCCCGTTCCGTCCCATCGTTCGTGATGTAGGGCGATAATCTGGACGGCATCCGGTGACAGCCCCATCGCGCGGCCCATCCTGGCGCCCAGGTCTGGTCGATGGATTTGCGGGTCGGATTCGATGCTCAGTACGTGACTGCCAGGGGCGCTGATCAAGTCGAGATCATGCACGAGTGCGCCGAGTGCGAGGGACTGCTGTTCAGCAATGGGAAGGCTGAGACGGTTGGCCACCAGCGTCGAGTAAAAACTCACGCGGCTTCCATGGTTCAGCAGGTGGCGGTCCTTAGCTTCTAAAAGGTCGGAGATCAGGGGGACCAAGGGCGAGGTCTCATCGCTATGCGACGAGGACAGCGACCCTGTGCGGTTCATGGCGGTGTAGTCATCGACGAGGGCCTGCCAGGCTTTGGTGCAGGCTGGTTCCGGGCCCCAGAGAGTGGTCGAGTTGGTGAGCGCCGGGCGCAATTGATCCAACCGTTGTTTCTTCTGGGCGGTCTGTAAGGAAATCGCCAATAACTCAGAGGCATTGAACGGTTTCAGGAGGAAGCCTGCCGCGCCATGGCGGATGCAGTCCATGGCCGACTGCAGACTGCCGTAGGCCGTCACCATGATGACTTCGATCTCGGCATGCTCGCGTTTGATGTCTGTCAAGAGGTCCGACCCTGAACGATCGGGCAATTTCAAGTCCAGCGTGACGAGGTCGACGCCGTGATCGTTTAACACGGCCAGGGCTGTCCGCGCATTGTCGGCGGTGAGAATGTGGAAGTCTTGTTTGAGTATCTGTGTGAGGGCTGCGCGGGGTGCGGCCTCATCGTCGACGATCAAGACCGTCGGTTTCTGATCAGTGGTATCGGGAACGAGAGTCGAAGGCATAGGGTATCTTGTAGCGCCATCTCCATCGTCCGTCAATGAAATCGCACAAATTAGGTGTCGGCTCCCTGTCTGTACGGCCTATTGTCCGGAGTTTCTCTGCTAGGTTTCCGTCTCTCAACTTGGGTATAATGCCCCCGATCTCTCTATTACCAGAGGAGTACCCATGGCAGAAAAAGACGACAAGAAGCGTGCGCTGGATCTCGCCCTGTCCCAAATTGAGAAGCAATATGGGAAGGGGGCGATCATGAAGCTGGGGGGCGCGGATGCGCCGGTGGATATCCCCGCAATTTCGACCGGTTCCCTCGGACTCGATATTGCCCTGGGCGTCGGAGGGGTCCCTCGCGGCCGGGTGATCGAGATTTTTGGTCCCGAGTCCTCGGGCAAAACGACGCTTACGCTGCATGTGATTGCGGAAGCGCAGAAGGCAGGCGGGACAGCGGCCTTTATCGATGCGGAGCATGCGCTGGATTTGGGTTATGCCAAGAAGCTGGGTGTGCAGGTGGACGATCTCTTGGTGTCGCAGCCCGATACCGGCGAACAAGCGTTGGAAATTGCCGAGACGCTCGTCCGGAGCGGCGCGATCGATGTCATTGTGGTGGACTCTGTTGCGGCCCTCGTGCCGAGAGCCGAAATCGAAGGCGAAATGGGCGATGCGCATATGGGGCTGCAAGCGAGGCTCATGTCGCAGGCGCTGCGTAAGTTGACGGCGGCCATTTCCAAGTCGCAGACGACCTTGGTCTTTATCAATCAGATCAGGATGAAGATCGGCGTGATGTTCGGTAACCCGGAGACGACGACGGGCGGCAACGCGCTCAAGTTCTACTCGTCCGTGCGTCTGGATATCCGGCGCATCGAGTCGATTAAGGACGGGCAGGAAGTCACCGGCAGCCGCGTACGTGTGAAGGTGGTGAAGAACAAGATGGCGCCTCCGTTCAAACAGGCGGAATTCGACATCATGTTTGCGCAGGGCATTTCGAAAACCGGCGAGTTGGTCGATCTCGGAGTCGACAAGAAAGTCGTGGAGAAGTCCGGGGCCTGGTATTCCTATCAGGGCGAGCGGCTCGGGCAGGGACGCGATGCGGTCCGGGATTTTCTTTTGAGCAATCAGCCGTTGGCGCGTGAAATTGAAGGGAAGTTGCGTGACATCGCCGGTCTGCCAGGACGCACGTCTGAGAAGCCGGTCGTGCCCGTCAAGGACGAGAAAAAGACCGAGGAGAAACGTGAGGAGCGGCGACCGCACAAGGTTGGCGCCTAACAGGCTGCCAATCGGATGGTGGTGAGACGGCAAGGCATCAGCACGGCAGCATCGTCTCCCGATCAGTGGTTAGAACTTGCGGTGCGAGCATTGGCCCGTAGCGATCGGACGACGGCCCAGATCGAACGACTGCTCGCGGCGAAGGGGGCATCTCCCTCGCAGGTTCGCGCCACGGTTCTACGGCTGATCTCGTTGAGATATCTCGACGATGTGGTCTTCGCAGAGCGGTGGGTGGACCGACGACTCGCCCGTATGCCGATGGGGCGCGCTCGCCTGCAAGAAGAGCTGCTCGCTACCGGTTGTCCCGAACATATCGTCCAGGCGAGGCTACGGGTTACCTACCGCAAGGTGAGTGAGCTGGATTTCGCGCAACAAGTGATTGAAAAGGCAGCGCGGGCGACATCGGGTCAGACGCCGGGTCGTCTCGCGAGACTGTTGAGCCAGCGTGGCTTTGACGAAGAAACGATTGAGACGGTGATGGGGCCTCTGATGCGAGAGGAACGTTAAGGGAACATGAAGAACAGCACTCACGAATTGCGACAGGCCTTCATCCGATATTTCGAACAGCATGGCCATCAGGCCGTGCCGAGTTCTGCCTTGATTCCTCAGGCTGACCCCACCTTGCTCTTTACCAATGCCGGGATGAACCAGTTTAAAGGGGTCTTTCTCGGCGAGGAAACGCGCGCCTATAAGCGGGCGGTCACCGTCCAGAAGTGTCTCCGTGCCGGAGGCAAGCACAACGATCTGGAAAATGTCGGCTACACGCGCCGCCACCATACGTTCTTTGAAATGTTGGGGAACTTTTCTTTCGGCGATTACTTCAAGGAAGAGGCCATCCTGTTCGGATGGGAGTTTCTGACCAAGACGGTCGGTCTCGAGAAGGACCGGATGTGGGTCACCGTTTTTCGCGACGACGACGAAGCCGATCTGCTCTGGAAGAAGATCGGCGTGTCGCCTTCCCGCATCGTGCGGTGCGGAGAGAAGGATAACTTCTGGCAGATGGGGGATACAGGCCCCTGTGGACCCTGCTCGGAACTCCATTTTGACCAGGGGCCGTCGGTGCCGGGCGACGATCGGCCGAATGGGGAAGGCGATCGCGTCATCGAGATTTGGAATCTCGTCTTCATGCAGTACAACCGGGATGCGGCGGGCACGCTCCATCCGCTTCCCAAACCGAGCATCGATACCGGGATGGGGCTCGAACGGCTGGCGGCTGTCGCTCAGGGTAAGTACAGCAACTATGACAGCGATGTGTTTACGCCCTTGCTCGACGCCGTGGCCGCCAGAGCCGGGGTTCAGTACGGGGGGCAGGAGACAACCGATCGGTCGATGCGTGTGGTGGCGGATCATCTTCGCGCGATCACGTTCTTGATGGCGGATGGTGTCTTGCCCTCGAATGAAGGACGCGGCTATGTGTTGCGCCGGATACTCCGCCGGGCTGCGCGCCATGGGCGGTTGCTGGGCATCGTCGAGCCCTTTCTCCACGAGTTGACGGCGGCGGTCGTGACCCAGATGGGCCCGGTCTATTCAGAAATCCGTGGTGCGGCCGCGACGATTGCTGAGGCGACCAGAGGCGAAGAGGAGCGGTTCATCGCGACGCTCGATCAAGGCTTGCCGATTCTGAATGAGTTGATTGCGAAAGCGCGTTCGGCCGGGAGCAAGATTCTCACGGGCTCCGACGTATTCAAGCTCTACGATACCTATGGGTTTCCGATGGACTTGATGGGGGAGGCCTGCCGCGAGCAGGAGATGACGCTCGATGAGGCGGGGTTCGATCGGGCCATTGAGGAGCAGAGGACTCGCGCGCGCAAAACAGGGGGCTTTGAACAGGAAACCACCCGTCCCGCAGTTGCGGAGCTGGCTGGTCGTCTGGGGGCCACGAAGTTTATCGGCTATGACCGGCTGGAGAGCGACAGCGTCGTCCTTGCGATTTTGAAGGGCGACCGGTTGGTCAAGGAAGCGGCAGAAGGGGATGAGGTTGAATTGGTCCTGGATGTGACCCCGTTCTATGCGGAGGGTGGTGGACAGGTCGGTGACCGTGGCCTGCTGAAGGGCCCTGATGGCCAGGTAGAGATTCAGGAAACGACGAGGCCAGTACCGACCGTGATCCTGCACAAGGGGACCGTCATGAAAGGGCGGATTCGCGAGGGCGAGGCGCTTCACACGACCGTTGATGCGACGACGCGGCAGGCCGCTCAGCGAAATCATACGGCCACCCATTTGCTCCATGCCGCGTTGCGCGACATGCTCGGTCCTCACGTGAAACAGTATGGGTCGCTCGTTGGACCAAATCGCTTACGATTCGACTTTGCCCATTTCAGGCCGCTGACCTCTCGCGACATCGATGAGATCGAAATGGTCGTGAATCGCGAGGTGCGAAAGAACGAACGAGTCGCAACCGAGGTGATGAGTATTCAGGACGCAGTGGCCAAGGGCGCGTTGGCTTTCTTTGGCGATAAATATGGGGAACAAGTAAGGGTGGTGACGGTTGAGTCGTTCAGCAAAGAGCTCTGCGGCGGCACCCATTGTCGGCAGACGGGTGATATCGGTCTGTTCAGAATTGAATCGGAGACCGGCGTCGCGGCCGGTGTGCGCCGTATCGAAGCCCAGACCGGGAGCGGGGCGCTCGCGCACATGAAGCGACTGGAAACGGATATTCGGGAACTCGCGGACTTACTCAAGGTTGGCCAGTCCGAGTTGGTGGCCAAAACTCGTAAGGTCATCACGCAGTTGAAAGATAAAGAGCGCGAACTGGAAGAGCTGAAATTGAAAATGGCTAGTGGTTCAGCCGTCGAGTCTGCGGCGAAAACGATCGCTGGTGTCCAGGTGCACGTGCAGCGAACGGACGGCCTGGACGTGAACGGGATGCGGGCGTTGGCCGATCAGTTGCGAGACAAGTTGAAGAGCGGTGTCGTGGCGCTCGGGGCCGCGAACGATGGCAAGGTGTCGTTACTGGTCGTGGTCACGAAGGATTTGATCGCGCGATTGAAAGCGGGCGACCTCATCAAGGCGATGGCGGCGGAAGTCGGCGGGACCGGCGGCGGCAGGCCTGAGATGGCGCAGGCCGGCGGGAAAGATCCGGCCAAGCTGGATGCGGCGTTGGAAAATGTCTTTGGGCTGGTCGAACGGATGTTGGAGCGGTAGACTGATGGAAGATGGTAAACGGGTGCTCGCACTCGATTACGGGACGGTGCGGATCGGCGTGGCCCTCAGTGATGAGATGGGCTGGACCGCTCAACCGCTGGAGACGCTTACGCGGCGCACGTTGGATCGGGACATTGCGCATATCGCCGCCCTCGTAGGGATGTATGAGGTCAGGCACGTGTTGTTGGGTTTTCCCCTTCAGTTGGATGGCCGTGAAGGTCCGGCGATCCAAGCGATGCGTGAATTTCAGGCTCGGTTAGAAGCGGGCGTATCCGTTCCCGTTATTTTGTGGGACGAACGCTTGACGACGAAGTCGGCCGAAGACCTCTTGATCGCGGCCGATGTCAGCCGAAAGAAGCGGAAGGGTGTGGTGGATCGCATCGCCGCATCGATCCTGCTCCAAAGTTACCTGGCGAGTCTTGAGCCGGAACCGACGAGGGAGCCGGAAGCATGGGCGGAGGGGTCGTCGGAACAAGAAACGGTAGAACCACCTCATGAATCTACGGATCGTGGTCGCATTTCTGCTGGTCGCAATGGTCGGACTTGGCGTCGCGGCCTATCAGACGATTCGTTGGGCTGAAGGCCCGGTCGTTCCTGAGCAGGAGCGCCCTTCTACGAAAATCATCGTCATTCCGGATGGCTCGACGTTCCAATTTGTGGCGTCGCTACTCGAGCGTGAACGATTGATCAAGAGCCGTTCCGCCTTTGTGCTCCTTGGGAAATCTCAAGCTGTCGACCGGAAAATCCATGCGGGCGAGTACGAGTTGAGCCCGGCCATGACGCCGGCCGAGATCCTTGCGAAACTACTCAGCGGTCAGGTGGTGCTGCACCCGTTTACGATTCCCGAAGGGCTGACCCTCACCCAAATCGCTGACCTGCTCTCACAGCAGGGCGTGACGGATCGCGCAGAGTTTATCCGGCTTGCAAAAGATCGGTCATTCATGGCATCGCTGGGCATTCAGGCCGAAACCTTGGAAGGGTATCTCTACCCCAATACCTATAAGTTTCCTCGCACCGTGAAGGCGCGCGAGGTCTTAGTGGCGATGGTTGGGCAGCTACGGCAGGTGGTTGGACCGGACCTTCTTGCGCGAATGCAGGAACTCAAGATGACGATGCATGAAGTGTTGACGCTTGCGTCCGTCATTGAAAAGGAGACCGGGTCTGGCGGCGAGCGACCCGAGATCTCGGCGGTGTTTCACAACCGTCTGAAGAAGCATATCCCGTTACAGAGCGATCCGACCGTCATTTATGGGTTGCCGGCATTCGACGGAAACTTGCACAAGAAAGACTTGTCGTATCCCAGTCCCTACAATACCTATCGGGTCCAAGGGCTGCCGCCTGGGCCGATCGCCAACCCAGGCATTCAGGCGATTCGCGCGACACTCTATCCGTCCGATTCACATTCCTTGTATTTTGTGTCGCGAAACGATGGAACCCACCAGTTTTCTGCGACGCTCATCGAGCACAATCAGGCCGTGGAGAAGTATCAAAAGCGGCCGTTTAGACGGTCTCTCCCGCACATGTAACCACTCGTCCTGTTTTCCCCAGTCTTTCCCTCTTCATCTCCGACTGAAGACTTGTTATAAGAATGGCATGATGACAACACAGAATTGGAACCTGTCGGCGTTGATCGACCATACCGTATTGCGTCCGGACGCGACGAAGGCAGACGTGCTGCGGCTCTGTCAGGAGGCGAAGGCGTTCGGCTTCATCGTGATCTTTGTGCCGCCCTGTTATATCGATGAGGCGGTCGAGGCAGTGGCCGGCACGATGATTCGCGTCGGTATTCCTGTCGGGTTTCCGCTGGGTGGCCACACGACGGCGACGAAGGTTGCAGAAGCCCTTGAAGGGGTCGCACGGGGAGCCACGGTATTGGATATGGTCATCAACGTCAGCCGGCTCAAGTCCGGTGACTACGATCTAGTCAGGGGAGACATGGCTGAGGTAGTGCAAGCGACCAAGGGTGTTGAGCATAAAGTCATTCTAGAAACCTGCTGCCTGACGCGAGAAGAAAAAATCACAGCCTGCCGTTTGGCTGTTGAAGCGGGGATGGACTATGTGAAGACCTCGACGGGGTTCGCCTCTGCCGGCGCGACCGTGGAAGATGTCAGGCTGATGAAAGACACGGTGGCTGGCCGCGCCAAGGTCAAAGCTTCCGGCGGAATTCGAGATTGGAAGACCACGTTGGCGATGCTGGAGGCCGGCGCAGATCGGATCGGGACCAGTGCAAGTCTCAAGATTCTTGAGGAGTGGAAGGTGTCTGCGGAGATGCGGCGCGAGTAGAGGATCCGGTTTGTACTCAAGCCCGGGTCTAGGGCTTCCGATAGAGTACTGCTATGGCAGTTCCTCGACCACCCAGAATTCCCTTCCGTTGTCCGGTGGAGTTTACCCACGAAGACGGCGTGACAGGATCCGGGGTTCTTTTTAATTTGTCCCTCGGGGGCTGCGCTGTCCAAAGCGATACTCCTGTGTCCGATAATATGCTGGTGACACTTCGTCTCGCCCCCTCCGAAGGCAGCATTACCATCAGTATTGAAATGGGTCGTGTTCGATGGGCGACAACCCAAGAGTTTGGTGTGGAGTTTTTGATCGTACTTGAACCTGAACGTGAAAAGCTGGATGGCTTTCTCAAGACGGTTATCGCGAAGTCTGCTCCAACGAACCCGATGCCTTCCCAGGCTGCATGAATCCACAACAGCCTGTTCGCTCTCCTGCTCATCTGCTATAGTGCGCCCATGATTAATCGCGTCATTGTATTGGTGATTGATGGATTGGGCGTCGGGGCGTTGCCCGATGCGGCGGAGTATGGCGATGCCGGGTCCAATACGTTGGCTCACCTGGCCGATGCCGTGGGGGGACTGAATATCCCCGCGCTCGAAGCGCTCGGGCTTGGCCACATCACGGAGATCAAAGGTGTGCGGGTGATGGGGCAGCCTGAGGGATCGTTCGGTCGTCTCGGGTTTCTTTCCAAGGGCGTGGATTCCATGGTTGGCTATTGGGAAATGGCCGGCCATGTGACAGATGATGCCGGGCCGCTCTATCCCGACGGGTTTCCCCCTGACATGGTGTCGGTGATCGAACAGGCCTTTGGCCGTAAGAGCATCGGCAATCGCCGCTCGTCTGGCGCAGCCATGCTGCGCGAATGTGAGGCCGAACATCTGTCGTCCGGCGCATTGATCGTCTGGACAGATGGACGAAGGACCTGCCATGTGGCGGCGCATGAGAATGCGATGCGGCGGGATGATTTTTTTCAGCGCTGCCGGGATGCGAGGAAAGTGCTCAAGGATCCCTGGGGCGTGTGGCGTATATCAGCCCATCCCCTCGTGGGCGATGCCGGTGCGGTACAGTTCAGCCCTCAACCCCGTGAGTTCGTGATTGAGCCACCAGGGACGACCATGTTCGATGTGCTCAACCGTGCGAGCCAGATCCTGGTTGGGGTCGGCAACGTCGGCGATCTGTTTAGTGGCCGGGGGCTGACTCGTTCTGTTCCCGTTGGGCATTGGACGGCATTGCTTGACGATGTGACAGGGATGTTGAAAACCGTTCCCCGTGGATTGATTGTCGCCGGGCTTGATGTGCTGGAATCGGATGCGGCACGGTCGGCCTCGGCTCTCCATGACTTTGATCGACGGCTTTCTGAGTTATTGGAGCAACTTCGTCCAGGCGATCTGCTCGTGTTGACGGGCGATCATGGGCGGGATATCACAAGAGCGGATCAGATCCCGACGCGGGAATATGTTCCTCTGTTAGCGACTGGGCCGAAGTTGGCACAGGGTGTCAATCTTGGGATCAGATCGTCTGCTGCCGATTTAGGACATACGATTCTGGAGGCCTTGCAAGGGGATCAACTTCCTGTGGGTGAGAGTTTTCTCGATGCGCTCCGTGCTGGGTAGTGCGTGAGTCGTCATAAGTAACAGAACGCAAGCTGGGTACAGACGATGTCATATGAACATAAACTGAAAGAATTGCATCTGGAGTTGCCGCTCCCACCGCAACCGTTGGCAACCTATGTCCCGGCGGTCCGGGCCGGTGATCTGTTGTTCTTATCCGGCGTCCTTCCCATGCGAGACGGGCAGTTGGCGTTCTCCGGTAAGCTCGGTCGCGATCTGACGGTTGAACAGGGGATGGAGGCTGCCAGGCTCGCGCTCCTGAATGCGCTGGCGATTGCCAAGCAGGAACTCGGGACGTTGGATCGAATTACGCGAGTGGTGAAGGTCGTCGGGCATGTGGCGTCGGCGGATGGATTCGTCCAGCAACCTCAAGTCCTCAACGGGGCATCGGACCTAGCGGTCGCCATCTTTGGAGAGGCTGGTCGTCATGCGCGCGTAGCGGTGGGGGCGGCTGAGTTGCCTCGCGGGGCTTCCGTCGAAATCGAAGTGATTTTATCCGTCTCCTGATGGCGCATCAGCATGAGTCAAGAATCCCCAACAGGTGTGGGTTTGTCGGCTTGACTCTCCAAAAAACCGCTTGCTATAGTTCGACCAGTTCTTCGTTTTTTGTGATCACCACGGTGTACCTCTTCTGAGCGTGGCGCAAGGGGTTCTCGTGCCACATGCAGGATGACCGTACCTTTTACTTGCCTGACAGGAGTCTATCCATGAATGCGTTCGTGACGGGCGTGAGTACGATAACCGTATGGGCGAGTCTCAGCGTTGCGGTGTTTGCGGCGGCTCCTGCTGCGATCGAACTCCATCCATCAACGGCGGTTCCTGGCGCCACTCTGTCGATCGGCGGGACGGGATTCGGTGCATTTCGATCGGTACAAGTGAATCGCGTAACTGTTGGAGGGGTCTCTGCGTTGATTCAGCGATGGGAATCCGATCTGATCGAAGTCAAAGTGCCCTTTCAGGCGCAATCCGGTCCCGTTGAAGTCATGACTGGGAAGAAGAAATTGGCTGCTGGAACCTTGACCGTGATGCAGCCGACGATTTCCGCAGTGACGCCGGCAGAGATCGAACCAGGCCATACCGTGCAGATCACCGGCGCGCACTTCGGTACCACGGCCGGTCCCCGCGATCCCAATACCATGTTCGGAGTCAATGATGTGATGATCGGGGGTGTCATCGTCAGGCCGCGCCGTTGGAAAGACAAGCTCATCGAAGTCGAGGTTCCCACGAATGCGGCGTCGGGCGATGTTGTGGTTCGATTGGCGTCATCCGATCCTTTGCCTGACGGGTCTTGTTGCGCTCCGGTCCAATATAAAGTGAGTAATGCGGTTCCGCTGAAACTGATTCCGAGTATTCGTGTCGATCCTCTGAGCGGGCCGGTCGGGACGAAGGTTGTCTTCTTCGGGCAAGGTTTCGGTGCAGCCAAGGTCGCCGGTGATAAGGTTACGTTCGGTGGGCACCTGGCCACCATTGCCCAATGGTCCGATAGCGCCATCGTCGTGCATCTTCCGATGGATGCCGAGACAGGGCCGGTAGTCTTGACGATGCAAGGGCGTGATCGAACGGTTGGGACCTTTACGGTTCACGTGCCGAAGGTGACGACGTTGGTTCCTCCGGCTGCTCCGATCGGTACGCTGCTCAGAATCAACGGCGAACATTTCGGATTCTATTCGGAGAGTGGAGCAACCCCCTATGCCTTTACCGATTTCAATACCGGGGAGAATCGAGTCGATATCGGGGGAGTTCGCGCCGTCATCTATCGCTGGCAAGACGATCGTATCGATGTGTGGGTGCCCTTCAGTGCGAAGAGCGGACCGGTTGTGATTCATCGAGGGGCGACGAAGCCCAATGCCGACGGCTCCTGTTGTGCCACCAAGGAAGTCCTCAAGACTGAGGCGGGAGTCTTTACCCTCGTGACGCCGAAGATCGACTCATACAGTCCGAAATCAGGAGGTCTCGATGAACTGATCACCATTAAGGGGTCGGGGTTCGGTACCTTTTTGAAAACAGCTGAGCATGCGTATTTAGGCCTCAACCAGGGGGCCTACAAGCGGAAAGAAGATATTGATCTGGGTGACAATGTCTCACGGACGGAAGTGTTATTTAGCAGCATCGCGGCACAGATTATGTCCTGGACAGATACGGAGATCGTTGTGCGGGTCCCCCACCGGAACTTGTACGGTCTGGGGAAGCGCAACGAGTTTTTCAATGAACTGGCGACCGGTCCGCTGATCGTGCGGCGCGGATCCTGGGATGTGCAGCCGGACGGAGTCTGCTGTACCAGGAAGAAGTGGCTGACGTTGGAAGCGGGCTCCTTTACCATTGAAGCCAAAGGATTGCCGGATCAGGGCTACTTCAACAACAACCGCCCCGACGCCAACACCAACCAGTGAGATACAAATTGCCCAGATCATGGCTGCTGTTTTTTCCCTCCCGTGTGGGCTACCTCGCGGTTGTCATGGCGGTGGGAATATTGCTGTGCGCGTCCCTCTCATGGGCCACTGACCCTCCTCTGACAATCACCCCTCAAGTGAGTCACACCGAAGTCACCCTGATGGGGCTTCATTTTCATACGGTTCAGCTTGGCTGGGCGGTGGGGGCCGGCGGAACGATTCTGAAGACGGTCGATGGCGGGAAGACATGGAAGAAGATCGTCAGCGGCACCAGGTCGACCCTTTCGGGTGTTTTCTTTCAAAATGAGAAGCTGGGATGGGTCGTCGGTGCCAATGGAACGATTCGCCAGACACAAGACGGGGGCCATACTTGGCATGCGCAATTCGTGGACACACAAGTATCGTTCTACGCTCTCTCGTTCGTGTCGCCCAACGAAGGGTGGGTGGTTGGTGGCAACGGCACCATTCTCCATACGAAGGACGGCGGAGCCCATTGGATCGATCAACCGAGCAAGACGAACGCTGCCCTGTACGCGGTTCAATTTCTCTCATCACGTCACGGAACAGCAGTCGGAGCGGTGGGGACTGTGTTGATGACGGATGATGGGGGAGTCACCTGGACTGCACAAGACATGCAGGGGGCTGTCACTCTATTCGATGTGTATTTTTCTGATGCTTCGACCGGCTGGGTCGTCGGGAACGCCGGCGCCATCTTCCAAACGACTAATGGCGGCAATCAATGGATCGATCGCACGTTACCCTGCACCCGCACCTGTACGAAGCTGACCGACCTCTTGCGAGTACGCTTCACCGACCCGCAGACCGGATGGATTGTGGGCGAGCGAGGCATGGTCTACCGAACCACCGATAGCGGCTTTACCTGGATCGAGCAGGGTGCGATTACCAAGGCCTCGCTGTTCGGCCTCTCGTTCTCAGATGGCACGCAGGGCTGGGCCGGTGGAGAAAAAGGTACGATCGTTCATCTGCGCCTTGGCCGCTGACAGCCGTTTTTATCCCAGCTCATCGAGTCGTGATTGGAGAATGCTGAGCGCGGCAATTGCTGCGGTCTCGGCCCGCAAGATTCGTGGCCCAAGGGTGAGCGGGATGAAGCCCTGCTCTTGTGCAAGACGTTGCTCCTCTGGCGCCCATCCTCCCTCCGGTCCAATCAACAACACAATTGGGCGCAGATGGTCCTGTGGCAACGGGATGGTGGCGAGCGAAGGGCCGCTGGAACGTTCCGCGAGTAGGCCTTTCACAGATGCTGAGGCGTAGTGGCGGCAGATCTGTGTGAGGTCGAGAGGGTCTGCGACGGTAGGAATCGTCCACCGTTCCGACTGTTGTGCCGCGTCACGCGCAATGCGTTCCCATCTGGAACGTTGATGCTCAAATCGCTCCGGGTTGAGCTTGATGACACTGTGTGCGCTTTTGATGGGTACGATCGTATCGACTCCGAGCTCGGTCGCCTTCTGAATGACCCAGTCCATCTTGTCGCCTTTGATCAAGGCTTGTCCGAGCACGATCGGCGAGGTTTTGCGACCCGATTCGGTTTGTTGGTCGATGATGCGGCTGTCGATGGCCTGCGAGGAGACCTGAGTCACTTCTACGCGATAGCGGGTTCCGCATCCGTCGTTTAGGGTGAGCATGGTGCCCGGGTGTAAACGGAGACTATCGCGTAGATGATGGAGGAGATCACCGGTCATGCGGATCGTGGGGGGAGTGACGGCATCAGGGGCGACGAAGAACGTGGACATAGTGCAGGTGCCGTGGCGAAAGCCGCCAGCGCTATTCGAAGAAGGTTTTCATCTTGTCGAAGAAGCCGTCGCCGTCTTCTTCCATCGTCATGCCGCTCTCTTTGGCAAATTCCGTGAGTAATTCTTTCTGACGAGCGGTCAGCTTGGTGGGGATTTGGATCTTGATGACAAAAAGCTGGTCGCCGGTATTTTGGCTCTTGAGGCTGGGAATGCCCAGGCCCTTGAGGCGCAGAATTTTATCCTGCTGTGTGCCGGCTGGAATCTTGATGATGGTATTGCCTTTGAGCGTGGGGACTTCGATCTTTCCTCCGAGCATAGCGGTGACGACATGGATATGGACGTCGCAGAGGATGTCGTGCCCTTGGCGTTGAAAGACCGGGTGTGGCTTGACGGTGATGGCCACATAGAGGTCGCCGGGAGGCCCTGCGTTGACTCCATGTTCGCCTTCGTTCGAGAGACGTAGGCGCATGCCAGACTCGATGCCGGCCGGGATATGGACGGCGATGGTGCGTTCTCGATAGGTGCGTTGACGGCCTTGGCAGGCTGGACAGGGCTCTGTGATGATCCGCCCGGCTCCCTCGCATTGACCGCAGGGACGGCTGATGCTGAAGAAGCCTTGCTGGAACCGCATCTGGCCGGCCCCTTTACAGCTCGGGCAGGTCTTGACCGAGGCGGCACTTTTGGCCCCGCTTCCCTTACAGTCTGAGCAGACTTCCCAACGGGGGATTTTAAGTTTAGCCTCTTTCCCGTAGACGGCTTCTTCGAAGGTCAGCTCCAGATTGTACTGGAGGTCATTCCCGCGCTCCGCTCGATTGCCGCCTCGCTGGCCGCCGAAGAAATCTTCGAAGATATCGTTGAAGGCGTCGCCGAATCCGCTTCCGCCAAATCCTTCAGGACCGCCGCCCTGTTGTGCCCCGGCATGGCCGAACATGTCATAACGTTTGCGTTTTTCTTGGTCGCTCAGCGTCTCGTAGGCCTCGTTGACTTCTTTGAACTTCTCTTCTGAGGTTTTCTTCTGCGCGTCACCCGTCTGGAGATCGGGGTGATGCTGACGGGCCATCTTGCGGTAGGCCTTCTTGAGTTCGTCTTCGGAAGCGGTTCGTTCGACGCCTAAGGTTTCGTAGTAGTCACGCTTGGACACGGTCGAGGTCTCTCTGGGTGAACGTACAGCAAGACCGAGCCTCGTGTTCGACGAAGCTCGGTCTTACCAACGATAGTCTAAGTTACTTCTTTTCTTTGTCTACTTCTTCAAATTCTGCGTCGACGACTTTTTCATCCGTCTTGGTCTCGCCGGCTCCTGCGCCGCCTTCGGCGCTGGCGCCGTTTCCGGCTGCCGCTGATGCCGAGGCTGCTTTGTACATTTCCTCAGCCAACTTGTGGGATGCGGTCGTCAAGGCCTGGGTGGCTGACTCGATCGCCTCGGGATCCGTGCCTTCCATCGCTTTCTTCAGCGCGGCCACGGCTTCCTCGACTTTGGTCTTGTCCTCAGCGGCGATTTTGTCGCCATGTTCGCTCAGGTTTTTTTCCGTCTGGTAGATCAGCGTGTCGGCCTGGTTTTTGGCCTCCGCGGTCTTCCGCCGCTTCTTATCCTCATCCGTATGGGCCTGGGCATCCTTCACCAGTTTTTCGACTTCTTCCTTGCTCAAGCCGCTGGACGCCGTAATCTTGATGGACTGTTCCTTCTGTGTCGCCAAATCTTTGGCCGAGACATGGACGATGCCGTTCGCATCGATGTCGAAGGTCACTTCAACTTGCGGCATCCCGCGGGGCGCAGGAGGCAGGCCGACCAAGTCGAATTGGCCCAGGAGTTTGTTGTCGTTCGCCATCTCGCGTTCGCCTTGGAAGACTCGAATGGTCACCGCCGTTTGATTGTCGGCCGCCGTCGAGAAGACCTGGCTCTTTTTCGTCGGAACAGTCGTGTTCCGCTCGATTAACTTCGTGAAGACCCCGCCGAGGGTTTCGATGCCCAGCGAGAGCGGCGTCACGTCGAGGAGCAGCACGTCCTTCACTTCGCCTTTGAGCACGCCGCCTTGAATGCCGGCGCCGATGGCGACCACTTCGTCAGGGTTCACACCCCGGTGTGGTTCTTTTCCGAAGAATTCTTTGACGGCCTGAATGACCTTGGGCATGCGGGTCATGCCGCCGACGAGGACGACTTCGTTGATGTCGCGTGCCGAAACACCGGCGTCGGAGAGCGCCTTTTTACAAGGCTCGATGGACCGTTTAATCAGGTCGTCGACCAATTGCTCAAGCTTTGCACGGGTCAGCTTCATGACCAGGTGCTTGGGGCCGGTCGCGTCGGCCGTGATGAACGGGAGGTTGATCTCGGTGTCCTGCGACGAGGACAATTCGATCTTGGCGCGTTCCGCGGCCTCTTTCAGCCGTTGAAGGGCCATCCGATCCTTCCGGAGATCGATGCCTTGATCCTTTTTGAACTCATCGACCAACCAGTCCATGACGCGCTGATCGAAATCGTCGCCGCCGAGGTAGGTGTCGCCGTTGGTGGACTTGACTTCGAAGACACCGTCGCCGATCTCAAGGATGGAGACGTCGAAGGTCCCGCCGCCCAAATCGTAGACGGCAACCCGCTCGTCTTTCTTCTTGTCCAGACCGTAGGCCAGGGCTGCGGCGGTCGGTTCGTTAATGATGCGGAGGACGGTCAAGCCCGCGACCTGGCCTGCATCTTTGGTGGCCTGGCGTTGGCTGTCGTCGAAATAAGCCGGGACGGTGATGACCGCTTCGGTGACCTTTTCACCGAGATAGTCTTCTGCGGTCTGCCGCATCTTTTGCAAAATCATGGCGGAGACTTCCGGCGGGCTGTAGCGCTTGCCCCGCAATTCGACGTAGGCATCGCCGTTGTCACCCTCGATCACTTTATAGGGCAAGCGTTTGGCGGCGTCCGCCACTTGCTTGCTGCTGAACTTGCGGCCCATCAGACGTTTCACAGAGAAAATCGTGTTCTCCGGATTGGTAATAGCCTGGCGCTTCGCGATTTGTCCGACGAGACGTTCGCCCTTCTCGGTGATGGCGACGACGGACGGTGTCGTGCGGGCGCCTTCTGCGTTGGCGATCACAATCGGTTCGCCACCGCTCATGATAGAAACGCAGGAGTTTGTGGTTCCAAGGTCGATGCCGATCACTTTGCCCATGTGCCTACTCCTCCCTAACTAAGTCTGTCTGTGATGATGTGGTTACGATGAACTAATGGTCTCGTCTGTTTCTGCTTAGCTGTCGGTTCGTCCCGTTGAGATACTCACCATGGCCGCTCGTAAAATACGGTCATGCAGGAGGTAGCCCCGCTGAAACTCGTCCACCACATGGTGCTCCGGAACTTTCTCGGACGCGACGGAGGTCACGGACTGATGCGTGGCGGGATCGAACGGCTTGCCGATCGTCTCAATGGGCGAGACATGAAATCTCGTCAAGGCCCCCGTTAGCTGCTTGAGCGTGAGCTCCACGCCTTGGATGAGGACATCACTACTGCCCCCCTCTCGTGAGGCCTTGATGGCCCGTTCCAGATTATCGACAACCGGTAAGAGTTCCTTGAGCAAGGACTCATGGCCGAATCGGATCTGGTCCCGCTGGTCCCGCTGGGTCAACCGCTTATAGTTGTCGAACTCGGCTGCGAGCCGAAGATACTTGTCATTCAATCCCTTCGCTTCTTCCGTCTTCGCCGTGAGCGCCTGCTGGAGCTCTGCGACTGAGATGGGTTTCTCCGCGGTGGAGGCGGTGCCCTCCGAGAAAGGATCGAAGTCGTCGATTGTATTCGTGTTCTGCTGTTCTTCAGCCATGAAAGACTCCTCTGTCCGTCTGGAGATAGCCACAGGCCTCATAAAGTCAACGGGGCCCAGAAAAATTAATTACTTGTGGTTGGGATGCGGTTAGACCTGCAGAGAAGGCAAGGAAGCACCCTGGGCTCGTCGGTAGAGGAGCTCAAGCCCTTCTAATGTCAGGAGGGGTTCGATTCTTTGAATCGTCGTAGTTTCGGATGCCAGGATGGAACTGAGTCCTCCGGTGCCGATGACGTATGTCGAACGCCCAAGTTCCTGCTCCATCCGATGGACGACGGTATCGACCAATCCGGCATAGCCGAATAAGAGCCCGGATTGAATGCTGCTGGCGGTGTCGGTGCCGATCACGGTCTTGGGCCTGATCAATTCCACTTTAGCCAGTTTGGCGGCGCGTGTGAAGAGCGCTTCCGCCGAGATGCCAAGGCCGGGGGCGATGACGCCTCCGAGATAGTGGCCTTCTGCAGTGATGACGCAAAAGGTGGTGGCGGTTCCAAAGTCGACGATGATGAGGTCGCGGCGATATTTATGATAGGCGGCGGCGGCGTTGACCAGCCGGTCGCTGCCGATTTCTTTTGGATTATCGTAACGGAGGGTGAGGCCCGTGTCCGTATTCGAGGAGACCACCAAGGCGCGTTGATAAAAGTATTGTTCCAGCATCTGCTCGACAGTCTCGGTCAACGCCGGGACGACGCTGGAGACGATGGCGCCGGTAAGACGTTGCGTAGGAATTCCTGCTGCCGCGAGGAGATTGGCAAAGAGAATGCCGTATTCGTCGGACGTTTTTTTGACGTCCGTGGCGATTCGCCAATGCGCTGCCAGGGCGCGGTCTTCATAGACCCCCCAGACAATATTGGTGTTGCCGATATCGACGACAAGAAGCATGGGCCTATTGTACGGTTGGGGCAATGGATTTGGCTAGCAGGTTGCGAAAAAACAATGCCGGTTTTCCTGAAATTCAATAAATTGTATGAATGAATGGATATGGAGACACGACTTTCAGTAGCCTGTTAGGTCCTCACGTGAATAATGTCAGCCACGCGCAGATGTAGGATTGCCGGTTTCTTTGGTCCTGGTCTGGTCTCGTCCGGTCGTAACATCAAGGCTCCGTCCTGGCCGATTCCTTCGGCGACTCCCACGCAGAGGTCTCCGTTGGCCAAGATGGCCTTGACTCGCTGTCCGATGGTCGAGCAGCGCTGGTGATAGGCCAATGAAAGCCGACTGGCTCCGTGGAGAGCCAACTCTTCAATACAATGTTCGAGTTCGAGGAGAAGTTGGGCGAGGAGCCGATTGCGGTCAACGACTCGTTGTTGCTCGCGCCAGATCGACGTGGCGGTTTCGCGAAGTTCTTCCGGCCAATCCTGTTGTTCGACATTGACGTTGAGCCCGATCCCGATCACCTGGAATGGCGTTGATCCTGTCCCGGCGCCGCTCTCACAGAGAATTCCGCCGACTTTCCTCTCCGAGATGAGGAGATCGTTGGGCCATTTCACAGAGACGTGGAGGGACGAGACGGCTTCAATCGCTTCGGCGGCGGCCAGAGCAGAGATGAGCGGGAGCCAGGAGAGCCATTCCGTGAGGCGCTCCGGTGGGCGTGTGGCTTTGAGGATGGCGGAGCAATAGAGATTAGAGCCGGGCGGAGAAAACCAGGTTCTGGCGAGCCTCCCGCGGCCAGCGGACTGGCTATCGGCGACGACGACCGTACCATGCTCCACGTTTGCCTGTGCGAGGCGAATCGCTTCTCGATTTGTTGAAGCGATGGAGTCGAACAGTTCGATGCGACGCCCCAGCCAGGTGGTCGACAGGGTACTGTAGATTGTATTGCGAGTGAGGGGCGGCGAAGGTTGCACTGGTTACCTGGCAGGATGCTGATTCTTGTTGCTGTGCATGTGCGGCCCCTCAGCGCCTTCGTGAGGCAACATGGGTTTTTTCTGACCTGGTAGATTTGCGGAGCAGGCGAGATGGTTCGAGTTCCAGGCTGAGCGTTGCGGCGGGAGCCGAATGGGTGAGGGCGCCGATGGAGATGCGATCCGGGCCGGATTCCGCCATCGCCCGCACATTGCTCAACGTGATTCCGCCTGATACTTCCACGAGTGCATGGCCTTTGATCAGATTGACGGCGCGACGCACCATGGCCGGGGTCATGTTATCCAGCAGGATGATATCGACTTGCTCTGCGAGGGCCTGTTTCACCTCCGCCAAGGATTCAACTTCCACAATAACGGTCATGCCGCTGGGGGCTTTGGCGTTGGCCTTGCGGCAGGCAGTTTTGATGGGCATGGTCGTGCGGCTTAGAAGCGCCAGATGATTGTCCTTGATGAGGATGCCGTCGCTCAGGGACGGGCGGTGATTCGTGCCTCCGCCGAGGAGGACTGCCCATTTCTGAAGCACACGTAACCCAGGGGTGGTCTTTCTCGTGTCTAAAATGGTGACGGGGTATCCGCGAACGGCATCGCAAAATTGGCTTGTCAGGGTGGCGATGCCTGAGAGGTGTTGGAGAAAGTTTAAGGCGACTCGTTCCGCCGTGAGGATGGATCGTCCATCGCCTTCGATCTGGAGGAGACAGTCTCCATCCTCTGCCCGTTCCCCATCCTGGCGATGGATGGAGAGGATGAGTGTCGGGTCGATGGAGCGAAAAACATGAATGGCTGCGGCGAGGCCTGCAACCACCAGTGATTGCTGCGCGACGATGCGTGCGCGCGCCGGGACCGGAGAAGGAAAGAGGACGGCAGTTGTGACGTCGCCCTGCGGGAGGTCTTCCTGGAGCGCCAGCCTGACGGCGCGGTGGATGTCGGCAACTGGAGCCTTGATCATCGTTTAGGTTCCCAGCATGGCACGCAACTGCTGCTCGCTGTTGGCGAGCATGGTTTGATCCCGGCGCAGGCTTGCCAGGCGATCCTGGTGATCGGTAATCACGTCCGGTGGAGCCTTGGCGGTAAATTCCTGATTGCGCAGTTTTCCTTCCAGGCGATCCATCTCCTTCGTCTGCTCTGATTGTTGCTTGAGCAGACGGTCCAGCGCTTTGTTGAGATCCACGTCGCCTGCCACCACGATGCCGACGGATAAGCCCTCGGTGATGAGCCGGAGCAGATTGTCGGTCGGCCAGGTCGTGGTCGGTGTCAGATCGACCGTGCCGCGGCCGAGATGGGCGAGGTAGCTCCGGAGTTGATCCAGCTGTCCCTGACGCGTCGGTTCGTCGTGCGCGACATAGAACGTAATCTGTTGTCCCGGTGGATAGTTCAAGAGCATGCGGGACGAGCGGACCAGACCGATGGTCTGTTCGAGCAACGTAAACCGGCGATCCATTTCCGGCGCAATCCAGGTCGCTTCCGAGGTGGGGTACTGCTGAACGACGATGCTCTCACCCTGGTGTGGAAGCGTCTGCCAAATCTCTTCCGTCAGAAAGGGCATGAACGGGTGCAGGAGCCTCATCGTGGTTTCGAGCGTGTCGACGAGTGTTTGTCTGGTCCCTGGGGCGTCTGGGCTCGCCGGGTTTTGCAATGTCGGTTTGATCAGTTCGAGGTACCAGTCGCAGTACTCGTGCCAGATGAATTGGTACAGCGCATTGGCCGCGCGATCGAACCGATAGGCTTCTAACTCTGATGTCACAAGCTGGATCGTCTGATTGAGGCGACTCAAAATCCAGCGGTCGGGGAAGGTACGTTCTGTCGGTGAGTTAGCCGTTCGTGGTCCATCCAGATTCATGAGGCTGAAACGAGCGGCATTCCAGATCTTGTTGGCAAAGTTGCGATAGCCTTCAATGCGTTCTTCTGCCAGCTTGATGTCGCGACCAGGCGAGGCCATTGCGGCCAGAGTGAAGCGGAGCGCGTCGGTGCCGAATTGCTCCATCACATGGAGTGGATCGATCACATTGCCTTTCGACTTGCTCATCTTCTGCCCTTCGGCATCTCGCACGAGCGCATGGATATAGACATCCCGGAAGGGCACATCGCCCATGAATTTCAGACCCATCATGATCATGCGGGCGACCCAGAAGAAGAGTATGTCGAGTCCGGTTACGAGCGTTGAGGTCGGGTAGTAGGTTTTGAGCTCCACCGTTTGTTCGGGCCATCCCAGGGTCGAGAAGGGCCAGAGGGCCGATGAGAACCAGGTGTCGAGGACGTCGGGGTCGCGGATGAACTCAAGGCCTCCACATGTCGGGCAGGCCGAGGGAGCAGATTTTCCGACAATCGGTGTGGCGCCTTGAAGGATCGTCAGTCGTGGGGCAAGCGTGGCTGAAGTTGTCGCAGCAGCTCCTTCAACGATTAAGTCCTTGTTGCATGCCCGACAATACCAGGCGGGGATCTGGTGTCCCCACCAGATCTGGCGAGAGATGCACCAGTCTTTGATCTCCCTCATCCAGCCGAGGTAGTTGTTCGTCCAGCCTTCCGGGAGGAGGCGAATGCGGCCGTCCACCACGGCCTGGATGGCCGGCTCGGCGAGCGGTTTGACCTTTACGAACCATTGCGGCGACAGGTACGGCTCGACCACCGTCTTGCAGCGGTAACATTTTCCAATGGCCATCTTGTGGTCGTCGACTTTCGTGAGAAGTTCACGGTCTTTCAGCAGTTGCTCAGTCTTGGCCCGGGCTTTAATGGCGGGAAGAGTTGCGATGGCGTCGATGACGCTCGGTTCGACTCCGGCAGCGATCAGCCCTTGTCGATCGAGCAAGGCCTGATAGTCGAAGATGGGAAGTCTCGGCAATGCATGCCGTTCGCCCGCTTCAAAGTCGTTGAAGTCGTGTGCCGGCGTAATCTTTACTGCCCCGGTGCCGAACTCGCGGTCGACGAGGATCGCATCGCCGACGATGGGAATCGTGCGATTGGTGAGGGGGAGCCTGACTCGTTGCCCGATCAGGCGATTGTACCGGGGATCTTCAGGATGCACGGCCACGGCAGTGTCGCCAAACAGGGTTTCAGGTCTGGTCGTGGCGACGGTGAGACGAATCGTCGGATCCTGGTCCAGTTGGTATTCAATCGAGTACAGTTTGCCTTTGATATCTTCGTGCTCGACTTCGATGTCGGAGAGGGCGGTCAGGCAGCGAGGGCACCAGTTGATCAGCCGTTCTCCCCGATAGATCAGTCCCTCCTGATGCAACCGGACGAATACTTCGAGCACGGCCTTCGAGAGTCCTTCGTCCATCGTAAAACGAAGGCGCTCCCAGTCGCAGGACTCACCCAGCCGTTTTTGTTGACGGATAATGGTATCTCCGGAGGTGGCTTTCCATTGCCAGACGCGCTCGATGAAACGTTCCCGTCCCAGAGATTCCCGCGAAGCGCCTTCGGTCATGAGTTGCTTTTCCACGACGTTTTGCGTGGCAATGCCGGCATGGTCGGTGCCGGGTAGCCAGAGCACATTACGGCCCTGCATCCGTCGCCAGCGTACCAGGATGTCTTGGATGGAGTGATTCAGGGCATGGCCGACGTGGAGTGAGCCGGTGACATTGGGTGGTGGAATGACGATGGAGTACGGCTGTCCTGGATGGGTCGGCGAGGCGTGGAAATAGCCTTGTTTGGTCCAGACCTCATACCAGCGCGCTTCGACCGCCTTGGGATCATAAATTTTGTCGAGTTGGGGGGTGCTCATTCAGTCACGATGTCCTACTAGGCTGTGGATGAACTCAATTGGCACAATCGCCGCACGAGAGGGGCGGGACTGGCGGACTTTTCAGCATTTTTCGTAAAATGAGGCGCATCTTAACATGCGAACGGTGCCCTCTCAAGGAATGATGGGTGCACTGATAGCTTGAGGGGTGCCGAGCCGTATGTTATACAGACTCGCACAAGGCGAGGGCGAAGGATTCGTTCCGCTTCCACTTTTGACGATTTGGAGAGACTATGGCCACAGGCCGTGAAAAAGACCGCAAGACCAGAAAAAAACATCTGAAGAGCATGGCGCGTGTGAAGGCTCTGGCGACAGCCAAACGAGGCAAGAAGGTCAAGAAGGGATAAGTCGGACCGGGGGCGAAGGGCCTATGCGGCTTGTGTGAGGCGTTCGATCTCTGTTTTGATCTGCACTTCAGCCAGGCCGGGGACCAGACGCTGAACAGCCTCTTCCACCTGTTCGTGAGCCGTTGTCAGAACAAGTGCTTCGACCATTCCGGCAGTCTGCTTGGCGGCAGCCTGTTGGATTTCCTTCTTCAGGAGTTCCTCGATCGACCCGATTTGTTCTCGAACCATATCGGGCAAGAGGGTACGCACGGTGTTGGTTTGTTCCAGGACGAGTTGATCGATGCGGTCCTTGATCAGGGGGCTCGCGATATCGAAAATGCTTTGTCGAATGGTAGGTTCGAGCAGGGCCATTTCCCGTGAGAGGATCTTCGGGAGTGCCGTGACGAGCATCGGCTCAAGCACTTCTGTCAACCGCTCTTCCGTGAGCGCCGCACCTATGTTGCGTTGTACCTCTGTCTCCACGGCCTTGGCCACGAGAGTGGCCAGATCTTTTCCCACCATCTGGGGAAGCAGGTCGGCAATGTTTTTTTCCGTGCGTTCTGACATAGACTGAAGAAGTTGACCGAAGAGGCCCTTCATCGCCTCTTCAGGTTCGGGTATCGAAGCCTGCGCGGCAGTGGTTGTGGTCACAGGGGGTTCTTTCGGTTGAGGGTGGGGTGCGATCACCTGTTCTTCTTCTTCGGTTGCGCTGTCATCGTTGAATTCGTCCTCATCATCCGAGTCTGTCGCGCTTGAAACCGGCGGCCAGGAACGCGATTTCTTCTTTGTTCCATTCGTCCTGGATGCCTGTTGTGTTTCCAGATCTTTGATCACCTCGATGAGGTCTTCTGACTGAAAGGGTTTCTTGAGGAACAGCTTCACACCCAATGAACGTAAGTGGGTTTCATCGATGCGGTCTGATTGGCTGATCAGGGAGACAATAGAGGTTTCTGCCAAGTTATCCAGCTTGTAGATTTCCTTGCAGAACCCAGAAAATGTCATGTTCTCTAAATGATAGTCGGCAATGATGAGGTGGGGGCTCATTCGGCGTGCCGCTTCTAAGGCGGTGGGGGCATCCTGGAATCCCACGACATCACAGCCTTCCGGCGTGGAAATCTGCTCGACCAACCGACGGACAGCGGGGCTACTGTCGACGATAAAGATGGTAGAAGCCACCTAACCCTCCAATGTTATTGAACTATCTCGAAGCTAGCAGTGAGGGTATTCTTTGTCAAGAAATCGCATGATCGGTACCTGTTGCGACTTCGAAGGCTTGGACTAATTTTAATTCGATACGAAGAGGACCGGTATCCCCCATGAAGACCCCCATCCACGTCATTTTTTTTGATGCAGCCGAGACACTCTTTCATATTAACGGCTCGGTGGCGGACATTTACTTGCAGCATGCGCTTCAGTATGGGTTTCGACAGAAACCCGACTCCCTGATATCGATCGGACAGGCCTTTCAGCGCGCCTTCCATGATGCAGCACCGCCTATTTTTGCGGTCACGGACCCCCTCAAGTTAAAACAATGCGAGCGGCTCTGGTGGTTCGACATCGTCCACAACGTGTTTTATCGCGTGGGGATGTTCGAGCGATTCGATGAATTTTTCGAGCAGGTCTTTCAGGCGTTTGAGGATCCTCGGTCTTGGATCTTGTTTCCTGAAACGCATGCGGTACTGACCAAACTGCGTGAAGAGGGGTTTGAGCTGGGGATCATATCCAATTTCGACTCTCGCCTCTTTCCCGTAATACGGGGGCTCGGCATCGACCGTCTCTTCGACACCGTGACGATATCTAGCCTAGCGCGGGCTGCGAAGCCGGCGTCAAAGATCTTTGAGCTTGCCTTGGACAAACATGCCGCTGATCCAGATGAAGCGATTCATATAGGAGATAGTGTGAGGGATGATGTGGAGGGGGCCATCAAAGCGGGGTTGACGGGGATCCTCCTCGATCGCGAGTCGCGGGCGTCGAATGTGCTGCCTGCCGGTGCGTTACGTATTGCTACGTTGTCGGAGTTGCCCCTTCTGCTGCAAGGGGGTGCGTCGGCAGAATAATCGATTCGAGACTGTACGGTATCGATCAGTCGGTTTTCGTAGGGGCGGAAAGCTAGAGAGGCATGAGCGGGTCGAATTTCGGATCGCGATCTCCATAATCTAACGGGGTCGCAATCTGTTTGTTGATCCATTCGATGACCGCGCCATACCCGAGGCTTTCCGGATCGCCTGGAAGATAGTCCGCGACTACGGCTAAGACACGAAATCCCTGCTTCAGTTGAAAGGCCAACGTCATGCCTTCCAGTTCCCCTCGGATGACCTTGACCGCATAGTCTTCAGCGCTCATCCGGTCGGCATAGCGGTAATAGCCTCGTAACCGAGCGCCAGCGCGAATGCGTGGCAGCTTCAGGTCTTCGATGAGGCGGCGTCTGGCGGCGTAGAGAGCAGAGCCGATTCCTCCCCGCTGAACGTCAGGCGAGACCATGACCTCTGCTCCGTAGAGTGTTCGTCCCCGCCCTGGGTCATGGTTGGTGAGCATGCCTCTGGCTGTGAAATCCTTCCATGATCCGCAAAAATTATAGTCATCCCATCGGATGATCAAGCTGGCCGCCATCCCTACAAGTTTTTTCGAGGACGAATCGATCGCGACAAACTGGCCTTCAGGGAAGACCTCAAGGTGGGAAGCCAGGAGGGTTTCGTTCCAGTGGGGAGGGAAGGAGTACACGGCCTTCGAGAGCTCGATAATCGCCGGGAAATCTTCAGGCTGCGTATTGCGGACGAGAATGTTGGATCTGGGGGGCGTCATAGTCATACGAGGGGAACGACTTCGGTCTGCCGGACGATCTCACTGGTTTGATGGCTGTCGAGTAAGGGCAGGACGGTGCCGTGAGACCGAGCTTGGAGAATGGTGGTCAGATTGATATCGCCAATCACCATACTTTCCTGGTTGGGAATCCCTTCTGCCAGGATGCCGTCCCGCGAGAAGGCGAAGTCGCTCGGAGTCAAAATTGATGCTTGGCCATAATTGAGGCTCACGGCCGGCACCATGGGGAGCGATCCGACGGTTGAGGACTGCACCACGTACATCTGGTTTTCGATGGCTCTGGCTTGTGCGCAATAGCGCACTCGGAGAAACCCTTGGCGGTCGTCGGTGCAACTGGGAACGACGAGAATATGGGCTCCTTCCCGTCCCGCTGCTCTGGCAATTTCAGGAAACTCGACGTCGTAGCAGATAGTGATCGCGACCCGTCCGAAGTCGGTTTCAAAAATGCGAAACTTCGAGCGGGGCGACACCTTCCATTCGTCTTTCTCGAAACGGGTCATGTGGAGTTTCCCCTGGACCCCGCGCGCGCCGGTGGGAGAAAAGAAGAAGCTTTCGTTGTACACCAGGTCTGAATCCTCTTCCATTACGGGAATCGTGCCGGCCACGATGTATAAGCCATGCTGTTTGGCCAGCTCTGCCATGAGTGTGCTGAAGCGGTCGGCTTGATGGGCCAGATCTCTGACCTGCTCACGAATGGGGCGCTTCACATTGCCTAACGTGAGGAGTTGGACGGTGAAGTACTCGGGAAAGACCAGGAGCTGGGCTTTATAATCGGCCGCCGTTTCCACGAGGGCCTGCACCTGGTCGCGAAATTGATCGAAGGTTTGGACGGGTCTGATGAAGTATTGGAGCGATGCGATGCGAAGACGTTCCATATTGGGTGTGCCGCGAAGGTGAAAGTTTCCTCACCTATAGCAGGGGGGGCTGCCGGCGCACAAGGGGCGCGCAGGTTCTGAACTCCCTGCTACAGGAGTAAGGGAACGATATCTTTCGCCCTTCCTTGGAGTGAGAGGCTCACAACAGATGAATGGGGAGTGGGGTCAAGGTTGATCTCGATCACGAACGCATGATTGGCCTTGGCTGCCGGCGTCAGCATGGCAGCCGGGTAGACGAGTCCTGATGTTCCTACAATGATCATCACGTCGCAGGATTCCACGGTCTGGAAACTATTGGCCAGGACCTGCTCATCGAGTGCTTCTCCGAACCAGACGATGTGTGGCCGGAGCAACCCGCCACAGGTGTGGCAGTGGGGAAGGAGCGCGAGGGGGACCTCTCGATTGTCGGTGACTACTCGGCAGGAGGTGCAGCGGACCTTCCAGATGTCGCCGTGTAGTTCTGATAAATTTCGTGAGCCTGCCAGCCGATGGAGCCCGTCGACGTTTTGCGTAATGAGGTGGAAATTATTTGCACGTTCTTCCAGACGCACCAGGGCATGGTGCGCCTCATTCGGTCGCTTCGTGGCGAGGATCTCCCGCCGCCAGTTGTACCATTCCCAGACCAGT
Source organism: Nitrospirota bacterium (assembly GCA_030684575.1). Taxonomy (NCBI): domain Bacteria; kingdom Pseudomonadati; phylum Nitrospirota; species Nitrospirota bacterium. The sequence continues at coordinate 42,196 of JAUXVD010000023.1, forward strand.
CGCGAATCTCGCTCAAAGGCCTCGGGCGTCGCCAGGTCTTCTGCGCGAAAGTTGTGCCATAGGCCGTCGGCCCCGCGAAACGTCGGCACGCCGCTGTCGGCTGAAATACCCGCGCCGGTCAGGATCGTGATGGCTCGCGCGGAGGCAATGCGTGAACGTGCTTCTACAAGGCTCATGGTGGACTATGTTACCCTAGTTTGGTGCCCTGCTATAGTAGGCGACTTGTTGGAGGAGTATTGTTATGAAAAATATCCTGATGGTCGGTGCCGGGTCGGTGGGCGGGTTTTTCGGGGCGCATCTGGCGAAAAATAATCCTAATGTGTCCTTCCTGCTGCGGCCCAAGACGCTCGCAGCCGTGAAGCAGAATGGCCTCACGATCCGGAGTGCCAAGGGCACCTTTACCGTGCATCCTCCAGCCGCTTCAGATCTGCGAGAGCTGCCGAAGCCAGACCTGATCATCCTCTCCGTCAAATCCTACGATCTGGACGAGGTGCTGACACAAATCGAACCGGTCCTGACCAATCAGACCGTCATCCTGACCCTCCAGAACGGAGTCGACACGGAAGATCGCATCGTGGCGCGCCTTCAACGGGATTGCGTCATTGGTGGCGTGGCCTTCATCTATTCCAAGATCGCGTCACCCGGCGTCATCGATCATTATAAGAAGGGGGCTGTGGCCATCGGCGAGATGATGGGACATCAGAGTCCTCGTCTGTTGGCTATCGCGGATTTGTTTAAGCAGGCGGGGATTCCCTGTCAACTCACAGAGGACGTGCGGAAGAGCAAGTGGGAGAAGATGTGCTGGAACTGTGTCTTCAATCCGCTCACGGTCATTGTCGATGATAAAGTGGCGAAGACCCTGGAGCATCCGGAGATGCTTCGCGTCATTCATCAGATTGTCGAGGAAGTCTCAGCCGTTGCCGCCTCGGTCAAGGTGCCGCTGTCGCCGGATATGGCCGAGAAAGTCGTGCGTTGGACGCAGGAGATTCGCGACATCCATACCTCCATGTATGACGATTGGAAGGCCGGACGTCCGACCGAAATCGATTACTTGAACGGGTACATTGTGCAAAAGGGACGTGAGTTCGGCATCCCGACACCGGTCAATGAAGCGCTGACGGCGATGATCAAGACGATTACGGAAAAGGAAAAGACCGGTCCAGGTATCGTGCGGATCGACGGGGCGGTGGTGCAGCCTGTCTCGCTGGATCGTGCGGCGATCGCGGCCTTGCCGGCGGAACAGCAGCTCGATATTTCGACGGTGATGCCCAACATGAAAGGCAAGGGGATTCGCCTGAAAGCCTTGCTGGATGTGCCGGCCTTGGCGATCAAGGCCGATCACGTCACGGTGTATTCGGCAGACGGAAAATATTCAGCCTGTCTCACGCTCGCGCAAGCCTTGGAATGGGGGATTCTGCTGTACGAAGTAGATGGAGAGGCACTGTCGGAATCGAAAGGCGGGCCCTATCGCTTGGTGACTCCCGGGCTGGGAGATCTGTGTGCCAATGTGAAGGGGGTCGCGCGGATCGAAGTCACGATCGGAACCGGCACAGATACGCGGCCATCAGTCCGGACGAATTGCTGATGATATTTTCATCGAAAGACCCGAATCGCCTTCCATCGTTCCGATCTGTAGCGCCAGAGTAGTAGCCCCATTCTGACCGTCCAATCTGCAATCATCGCGCTCCAGACATAGAGTACATCCAGCGCGAGCCAGGGGCCTGCGATGACTGCCAGTGGTACGCGGATTCCCCACATGCCGATCGTGGTTGCCCACATGATGAACCTGGTATCGCCCGCTCCACGTAGCGACCCTGCCAGGACCATGGTGAGGGCGAGCGGCACTTGGAGGATGGCGACGATGCGGAGGAAAACAGTTCCGAGTTCGACCACCGCTTCGTCATTCGTAAATGCGCGGAGTAGCACGTAGGGAAAGAAGAAGAATAAGACGCCCATCGAAGCCATCGCGATGGTGGCTAACCGGTTCGCCTCCCAGTTTTCAAGTTTGGCCCGGACATATTTTCCTGCGCCGATACTCTGTCCCACCATCGTGGCCGCGGCGATCGCGAAACCGTATCCAGGCAGGAACGAGAGGGACTCGATCGACAGGCCCACTTGATGGGCTGCGTAGGTTACGGTTCCGTAGAGCAGCACGATCTTGGTATAGAGGATAATCCCTGCCTGTTGAAACATCCGTTCGCCGGAAACCGGTGCGCCGATCTGCCAGGTGGAGCGCAGGAGATCATATCGTGGCTTGAGCGACTTCCTGAAGACTGTTCGATTGGCCCAAAGGAGATAGAGCACGCCGGTTCCTTCTGCAAGACCGGTGGCCAGGGCTGCTCCGGTGAGGCCCCAGGCAGGGAAGCCCCAGAGTCCATAGATCAGCGGATAGGCAATCGACAAATAGAGAAGATTCACGGCGATCAAAGCATACATCGGAGTCTTGGTATTCCCGGTACCTTGCATGATCGAGGAGAGGACTTGCAGGAAGATCGTACAGGGAATGACCAGGAAGATCAGATTCGAGTAGGGAAGGGCCAATGCGATTACATGGTGCTCTGCGCCCAAGAGTTCCATGGTGAGACGATTCAAGGACAATCCGAGTACCACGAGGGCGCAAGAGACGATGGCGGCCAGTCCGAGGAGGTGGGTGGCAGCTTCCCCGACGTCTTTGGTGCGGCGAGCCCCCGATAGTTGCGCGATAAGGACGTTGGCGCCTACCGATAGTCCTGAGACGAGCGTGGTGGACATGAAGGCCAGTAGTTGGCCAAGCCCAACTGCGGCAATGGATGTGGCACCGAGTCCGCCTACGAGGAAGACGGCGGCGATGCCCTCGGTCCGTTGGAGCAGGCTGCTGACCGTGACCGGTAATGCAAGGGTCAGGACGGACTTTCTGATTTGTGCGATGCGGGATGCCATGTGTGGCCATCCTAGCAGGCTGTTGAGAAAGGCCGCCAGCTTCGTTCTCGCCTCGAACGCATCCTCAACGTACCCCGAGGGTAGACCTCCGGTGCATTCACCGACTGCGGCCTTGCTGCTCGGCCGTTCTGAACAGCCTGCGACTGATGCTGGTTGAATATTCTGCCTGCTGGACAAATGCGTGCCCGTCCGATTAGGGTCACATACGATGAATGAACTGAACGATCCCGTACCAGCTTCTTCTTCGAAGGCTCCGCGCCTGTCGAAGTCGAAATTTCTGTCCGGCCTTCAATGTCATAAGCGGCTGTATCTCGAAATTCACCAGCCTTATCTGGCGACGAAGCCGGATGCGGCGACTCAGGCGATGTTTGAGATGGGCACAGAAGTCGGAGAGTTGGCCAGGAGCCGCTTCCCAGGCGGTGTGTTGGTCACAGCTGGCTATCGCCAGAGCGAGGCTGCGCTGGCGCAGACGGCGGCCCTGATTCAGGATCCCGCGGTGCCGGCCATTTTCGAAGCGGCATTTTTGCATGCCGGGGTCTTAATTCGTGCAGATGTGCTGGAGCGTATTCCAGCCGAAGAGGGACAGCCCTGTGGTTGGCGTCTGATCGAGGTCAAGTCTTCCACCAGGGTCAAAGATATCCATCTCGAAGATCTCGCGGTGCAAAGCGAAGTAATCGTCGGTGCAGGGCTGATGCTCGCCTCTGTCGGTCTCATGCATATCAATACAGGTTATCTCTATCGTGAGGGGGCTATCGATCTGACAGCGCTGTTTGCGATTGAGGATCTATCCGAGGCGGTCGCGCAACGCAGGGCTGAGGTGCCGGGTCGGTTGGCTGAAATGACTCGTATGTTGCTCCAGCCTCACGCCCCTGCGATTGAGCCGGATCGGCATTGTCATACACCCTACGATTGCCCCTTCTGGGACCATTGCACCAAAGACAAGCCGGATCGGTGGATTCATTACTTGCCGGGATCGAAGCAGGTGGTCGGTCAGTTGACGCAACAGGGCGTGACGACGATCGATGAGATTCCTGCCGGTACGAAATTGTCGCCGGTTCAGCGCCGCGTGAAAGAGAATGTCGAGTGGGTATCTGCGAAACTCGGCACCATGCTACAGGCGGTGAAGTATCCCGTGCATCACCTCGATTTCGAGACGGTCATGATGGCGGTGCCCCGGTTTACTGAAACGAGACCCTATCAAGCTCTTCCGGTTCAGTGGTCGAATCACATTGAACAGAAAACCGGTGAGTTACGCCACGAGGAGTTTCTCCACAAGGATGTCAGCGATCCTCGGAAGGTACTGGTCGAATCCTTGCTGGAGTCTCTGGGGGAGAAGGGAAGTATCTGCGTGTATTCACCCTACGAACGGTCCATCCTGGAACAACTCTCTGTGGCTATTCCGTCTCTCAAACCTGCCTTGTCTCGCATCATTGCCAGGCTCTGGGACCTCTTCCCGATCATACGAGATCATTACTACCATCCATCGTTCGGCGGGTCGTACTCCATCAAGTCGGTGCTGCCGGCGATGGTACCTGCACTTGCCTATGACGATTTGGCGATCAAAGAGGGAGGGCATGCCGCCAGTCAGTACTACCGCATGGTCTTTGTCGAAACCGATTGGATCGAGCGGGCGACGATTGAGGAAAGTCTGCTGCGGTATTGCGAGCGAGATACCTTGGCGATGGTCGAACTGAGACGAGCGTTGCAGGAAAAGGCACAGGGAAAAGCTGATTGAGGTCCTGATCCGCCGGCCTTAGACGATAAGGCCGGCGGTCTGCACCCGTGTGTTTTGGCGGAGAGGGTGGGGATCGAACCCACGGTCCCGTTGCCAGGACAGCAGTTTTCGAGACTGCCCGATTCGGCCACTCTCGCACCTCTCCGCTTCGTAAAACTCGCCTGATGTCGGGGTAGGGTTTGGCGTATGTATCGTCGTTGCGATGGGCTGGGGGAAGCTTACTCTGGGGAGGGTGATATTTCAATCGGTTTTCTTGATTTTTATCGTGTTCTCTCTATCCAAGGGGAGGCTTGGGTTTACAATCCAGAATAGGTCACCTTGGATTCCAATGGATGGCCGACAAGACCATGCCACTCAATTCCGTCTATGGTAGTTGCGGTCACGACTCCGCTACTTTCAGCAATCTGAATCTTTTAAAACTGTTCAATATTGACCAGCCGTGAGCGATGTTGCAGGCGTAAATTGGCTCGCAGTATAGGTATTCAGTTGTCTCGGTTGTAACCCTGTGTCCATGAAATTTCAGATTATTTACGAGAAAATTGTTGCCGGATAAAAGCAAAACATTCTTTCGAGTTTCCACCGGAAGTACTATCCTGTCTACGGATAGAATCTGAAATCTCTTCTTCTGAGTTCCGATGATGTTTGCTAGGGGGTACTCTGCACAGCACGTCGTTAATACTTTGGGTGCTGGCCTTTTTCCTGCGGTAGGGGTTTAATTGGTGATGCCAACGCCTGTCCCTCCAACTCTACGCTACCTTTCTGACCTCTTCACATTTCGTTGCCAGGGAAAGAGTCAGGAACTCGCCTACGCCTTTGTTCGCGACAGCCTCGACATTGAGAGTCAGCTGACCTACGGAGAACTCGACCGCAGGGTGCGCTCACTGACCGGCCATCTTGCACGTAGAGTTCGACCGGGAGCGAGAGTCCTGCTCCTCTTCCCACCGGGGCTCGATGTCGTCTCTGCGTTCTGGGCCTGTATCTGTGCCGGACTCGTGCCAGTTCCTGCCCCCGCGCTGGATCCCGTGAGGCGGAAGCATAGTGTGCCGAGGCTCCGCGCCATCGTCGAGGATGCTCAGGTATCTTTGGTCCTGACCACTTCTGCTATTGCGCCTTTCTCCTCGGAACTTTCGATCGTCAAAGACGGGAGTCAGGTCGAATGGGTGGCGACGGATCAATTGTACGATCAAACTCATGAGATTGATCTGCCGGTTCTAGGTGAACCCTCCCTTGCCTACTTGCAATATACGTCCGGGTCGACCGCCACTCCTCGTGGCGTGATGATCAGCCACCAGAATGTTTTGGCGCAGTGCGAGGCCCTTCATCTGGTTGCAGGGGTCGATCTCAACAGCCGGTCCCTCTGCTGGCTGCCATACTTTCACGATTACGGGCTTGTGCATGGCATCATCGCACCGTTTTATGCAGGTATTCCGGCATATCTCATGTCCCCCGTGACGTTCCTGAGAAGACCTCTCCGGTGGCTGGAGGCGATGGATCGCTGGAGCATTACGCACAGTGGAGCCCCGAACTTCGCCTATGAATCCTGTACCAAGGCGCTCCGGCAACAGAAGGGCTGGATAGGCCATCTTCAGCATTGGGTTGTGGCGAGTTGTGGTGCAGAGCCGATTCATGTGGAGACGATCGAGGAGTTTGCAGAGGCGTTCCATGCCCATGGCTTTACACGCCAGGCCTTCACGCCGGCCTATGGGTTAGCGGAATCCACGTTGGTGGTGACCTCAAAACGACGGGCTGAGGAGCCGCTCCTCCTGCATGTGGCTGGTGAGGCCCTTGCTGCGCACCAAGTGACTCGAGTTTCGCCTGATGCCCTGGGAGCACGGACGTTGGTCGGGTGCGGGCCACCGCTCTCCGGCACCACTGTTCGCATCGTGGATCCTGTCACCCTCGCAGGCTGTGAAGCCGACCGCATCGGGGAAGTGTGGGTTGCCAGTCCCAGTGTCGCGCAGGGTTATTGGAATCGTGAAACAGCTGAGGATGTGACCTTTCGAGCGTCGCTCGAAGGGGATAGGCAGCGGGCATTCATGCGGACCGGCGACCTGGGATTTCTGCATGACGGGCAACTGTTTGTTACCGGACGCCTCAAAGATTTAATCATTGTCCATGGACGGAATCTCTATCCCGGTGACATTGAACGGACGGTTGAGCGGAGCCATTCAGGATTACGGCTTCATGGAGGAGCTGCCTTTTCTATCCAGGAAAATCGTGAGGAGTCGGTGGTGGTCCTGCAGGAAGTCGAACGGGCACAGTCGGTTGACGTGGACGCGATTGCCATGGCCATTCGCCAGGCGGTGATGGATGAACATGAAGTGCCGGTTTCTTCCGTGGTCTTGGTCCGCAGCGGCGGGTTGCCCAAGACCTCCAGTGGCAAGATTCAGCGGGGGGCCTCCAAGGAGGCATTCATAACCGGTACCTTGCCGATCGTGGGGATCAGTCGCTACGGGATCCAGGTCAGCGACACTCTGGCAGCAGAGGGCGACCTGATCGTCGACAAGGGGGGCGCGTCGGGCGCGGACCTGACGTCGCTAGAGGTGTACCTACAGCTGATGGTCGCCGGGCACCTCTCTGTCGACCCGAGTTGTATTACGCTCACGCAGCCGATTGGAACGGTCGGCATCGACTCGCTCAAGGCAGGGATTATGAAAAACCGCCTGGAGGAAGAGTTCGGAACCGAGCTGTCATTTCAGCATTTACTGATCGACTGGAGTATTCGCGATCTGGCAGAGCATCTCCTCACCCATCAACACCAGGTCTTACCGAGCGCGGGGGCGAGGGCTGTCGATATGCCGGCCCTTCTTCCTGTGACAGTTACGTCTCCCACATTTCCGTTGTCTTCGTCACAGCGGCGCATGTGGTTTGCTGAACGACTGAGTCCTGATTCGCCGCTCAATAATATCCCGGTAGCTGTCCGGTTGCGTGGCCCGCTCAATGTTCCGGCGTTGGAAGCGAGTGTTCACGCGATGGTTCATCGTCACGACCTGTTACGGGTAACCATCGAAGAGCAGTCAGGGGTGCCGTTTCACAGGCTGTCTGGCGACCAGGCTATCGCATTCAGGATCTACGATTATCGAGGGACGGGTGCAGAGAGACGTGGGGCAGATCTGCAGCGCCTGCTCAAACAAGAGGCAGCCAGTCGTTTCGATCTTCGTCATGGTCCGCTGATGAGGACTTCGTTACTGCGTGTGGACGAGCACGAGCATGTGTTGATTGCCACGTTTCATCATTTAATTATGGACGGATGGTCCATCAGATTGTTGTGTCAGGAGCTGAGCGTCGTCTATGAGGCAGCCTGCTCCGGAGAGCCGGTTGTATGGACGAACCCCGCGGTGTCGTACCGCGACTATGTCGCGTGGGAGCAGACAAGTCTCGACCGGGGACGACATGACAGGCAACGGCGCTATTGGCAGAAGCAGCTGAAGAATCTCCCGGCGCCGTGTGAATTGCCCAGGGATTTCCCTCGGTCGGGAGAGGTACGGCAAGGCAGTCGGACCGTGACACTCGCGTTCTCGACCGCCGAATCCGATGCGTTCGACCGCTTCTGCCTGCAGACGGGGATGACGCCCTTCATGGCCACCGTGGCTGGATTGGCGACATTGCTCTATCGATATACGGGTCAGACGGATCTTGTCGTTGGAGCGCCGGTGAGCAATCGAGTGGCAACACAATTCGAACAGGTTCTCGGCTGCATGGTGAATACGGTTGCGCTTCGAGTCGACTGCTCCAAGAATCCGACGGCCCGTGCGCTGCTCGCGCAGGTCAGACGAGTGGTGGTCGATGCGACTAATCATCAGGATCTTCCCTTCGATGAAGTCGTTCGGGCGGTCTCTCCAGGCTACGATGAAGCACGCGCTCCGCTCTTCCGGCTGATGGTGGCTTGGGAAGAAGATGCGGTGGCAGCACTTCGCTTAGCCGGTGTGAGCGCTGAGCGAGTTCAGATCGAACGGCTCGCCACTCCTTTTGATGCGACGGTATTCTCTCGTCGGCAGCAGGACCATATTCAGTTGGCGATCGAGTACAACACCTTTCTGTTCGAAGAGGCGACCATCACGCAGATGCTGGACCACTTGCGGTCATTGCTCGCCGAGATGGCCGCATCTCTCGATCTGCCGTTGTCCGAGCTCCCCCTGCTCACGGATCGGGAACGGCAGAAAGTCCTTGTGGAGTGGAATCGCACTCGTGCGGACGATCCGAGCGGTTCTAGCATCCATGCCCTCATCGATGCACAGGCGGCCCATGCGCCTGATGCATTGGCTGTGGTCTCGGAGAGCGGTACGCTCACGTATCGGCAGCTTTCGGAGCGATCGAATCATGTCGCGCAGGACCTTCGGCGGCAGGGGGTTCAGCCTGGAAGCCTTGTCGGGTTGCTCCTTGAGCGGTCGCTCGAAATGGTGGTGGGCATGCTCGGAATTCTCAAGGCCGGCGCAGCCTATGTGCCCCTCGATCCAGACTATACGGAGGAGCGTCTGGCGTTCATGGTGCGCGACAGCCAACTCACGGTGGTGGTAACCAATAGCCGGCTACGCAGTCGGTTACGAGCCGAGCAGCCGACGATGGTCTGTCTGGATGCCGATCAGTCGATGGTCGAGTTGAGTGCAGAGGACGGTGCGCCAGTTCAGGTTGCGGCAGATGCGCTGGCCTATGTGATCTATACCTCGGGGTCCACAGGCCGTCCGAAGGGTGCCATGATTTCCCACCGCTCGTTGGTAAACTTCGCCCTCGCCTTTGCGGTTGAGTGCCGGATGTCCTCACACGATTGTGTGTTGCACATGGCCACGATCAGTTTTGACGCAGCTGTCCTCGAGATTTTTCCGTGCTTGGTAACGGGCTCCACGTTGGTGCTTCGTGAGAACTTGCCCCCCGGAACTCCTGCCGAATTCATGCAGAGTTGCGCGCAGGGCTCCGTCACAATGGCATTCCTACCTACCGCGTACTGGCATCATCTTGTGCAGGAGTGGGCTGGCGATCGTGTGAGCATTCCGGCCTCGCTCAGGAGGATCATCATCGGGGGCGAGAAGGCGTCAGAGCCTGTCTGCGTGCGTTGGTTTGCGCTAGCAGGAATGCGTGTGCAGTTACTGAATGCCTACGGACCGACGGAAGCGACGGTTGCGGCGACGATGGTGAATCTTTCCGCCCTCTGGGAAGACCATTCGCTTGGTTCGGAGGTTCCGATCGGCCGTCCTCTGCGAAACATGCGGGTCTATGTGTTGGATCGTCATCGGAATCCCGTTCCCGTCGGAGCAGTCGGCGAACTCTATATTGCCGGTCTTGGAGTCGGGCTGGGGTATCTCCACGATCCTGGCCTGACAGCAGACTCGTTCATGGCCGATCCCTTTGTTCCGGGAGATCGAATGTACAAGACCGGCGATCTTGGGAGGTTCCGCCGAGACGGGCAGCTCCTCTGTCTCGGACGAGTCGATCAGCAGATCAAGCTGAGAGGCTTCCGGATCGAACCAGGCGAGATCGAGGCGGCGCTCATGGCTGTTCCCGGTGTTCGAGAGGCGACGGTGGTACTGCGCGAGATTCCTCCCCGCGGCCCGTTGATCGCGGCCTACGTGACCACCGATGCGCATGCAGGTTTGTCTGGCCGAGAAATCTTGAGCGGACTGAGACGGGTTTTGCCGCATTACATGGTGCCGGCCGCCTGTGTCCTGCTTGAATCATTGCCCTATGGACCAAGTGGGAAAGTCGATCGGCGGGCGTTGCCTATGCCGGCTCTGGGCTCGATCGATCAGGCGGTTGCCCGTGTGGCTCCGCGAGATCACATTGAGCAGAGCCTCATGGACATGTGGGTGGATGTGCTCGGTGTGCCCGTTTCCAGCGTCCATGACAGCTTCTTCGATGTGAGCGGACATTCGCTGCTTGCCACACAGGTCCTCTCGCGAATCCAGGAACTTTTTTCGCTCAACCTCCCACTCAGGACCATTTTTGATACGCCGACCATTGCGCAGCTGGCCGAACATATCCGAGCCGAACAGCGACGGGGGGGTGGACGTGCCGCGCTGCCTCCCATCGTTGCCGTGTCCCGCACCGAGCCGCTCCCACTGTCGTATTCTCAACAACGTATGTGGGTCATGTACCAACTTGCCCCCAAGGGGACTGCGTATAACATGCCGTTTGCCTCGCGGCAGACCGGCCCATTGAATAAACGATGGTTGCGTCAGACGATTCAGGCCGTCACACGTCGGCATGACTCGTTTCGTACGACGTTTCGGATGACCGAAAGCGGGCCGGTTCAGGTTGTCGCGGATTGGCAGCCTCCGCATTGGGTTGAAATTGATCTGCAAAATCTGCCGCGCCATGAACGACTGGCAGAGGCTATTCGGCTTGTCGAAGAAGAGGCTCGCACGCCGTTTGATCTTGAACGGGGACCTGTTGCCCGGTTCTTTTTGATTACGCTCGATACGGAAGACCATATTCTTGTATTGAGCATGCATCACATTATTGGGGATCAGTGGTCGTTCGGAGTGATCGGTCAGGAATTTGCCGCGTACTATAACGCGCTCAGTCAAGGCCATTCAGTTCCGGATGTTTCGTTCCCGATCCAATACGTTGACTTCGCGATGTGGCAGCGGCGGTGCCTTACCGATGATACCCTTCGCCCTCAATTGGAGTATTGGCGCGATACACTGGCGAATCTCCCGGTCTTATCGCTGCCGACCGACCTTCCGCGACCTCCCATGAACACGTATACGGGATCCTATTGTGCGTGGGATCTGCCGAGTTCCCTCATTGAGCGGCTGAAAATGTTCAGCGCGCATCGCCGCGTCTCATCGTTCATGACCCTCCTGGCCTGTTTCCAGGTTTTGTTAAGTCGTTGGTCGGGTCAGACGGATTTTGCCGTGGGCGCTCCGATCGCAAACCGCACCCAGGTCATGACGGAGTCGTTGGTCGGGACGTTCGTGAATACCTTGGTGCTGAGGGCGGATCTGTCGGAGGATCCGACGTTTGATGAGCTCCTGAGGCGGGTTCGTGACACGGCCCTGGGGGCCTATGAGAATCAAGACTTTCCCTTCGAAAAACTGGTCGACGTGCTCCACGTGAATCGCGATTCGAGCCACTCGCCACTGATTCAGGTACTGTTCAACGTCGCCAATGCCCCGATCGGTGAGGTGGACCTTCACGGGCTGTCGTGGGTTCCGCTGCACGTCGATGCCGGCTCTGCACAGTTCGACATGAGTCTCACGGTCGAAACGGAAATCGCGAAAAAAGTGTACCTGTCATACAGTACAGATCTCTTTACCCGTCAGACGGCTGAACGAATGCTCGACCATTTTGGTGCGCTGCTTCAGCAGGCACTCGCGCATCCAGGGCTTCGCGTGTCCGAGTTATCCATGCTGAGTTCTGTAGAAGAACAGCGGCTGCTCATTGAATGGAATAGAACCACGTCAGACTACCCGCATAGCCAATGTTTCCCGGATCTCTTCGAGGCGCAAGTCGAGCGGGGACCAGATGCCATTGCCGTGTCTATGGAAGGTCGGGCCTTAAGCTATCGAGTATTGAATGCGCAGGCAAATCAAATGGCTCGTGCGCTCTCCGCTCTGGGCGTCACGCGGGACGTGACCGTCGGGATTTGTCTCGACCGATCGATCGAGAAGCTCGTCACACTCTTGGCCGTCTGGAAAGCCGGAGGTTGTTATCTCCCGCTCGACCCGGACTACCCGCGAGATCGGGTTCGCTTCATGCTCGACGATGCGAGGGCCACTCTGGTGGTGACGACGACTGCTCTGTCCGATCGATTCGGATTTCAAGCGTCCCGAGTGCTGTGCCTTGATCGGATGAGGGACTCTTTCACGCAGGAGGCGGACCACAATATGCCGCCGATCGCCGGCGTTTCCGATCTTGCCTACATTCTGTATACCTCCGGGTCGACCGGACAACCCAAAGGCGTTGAGATTACACACCGTTCCCTGGTGAATTTTTTGTGGTCTATGAAGGATGAGCCTGGCTGTTCGGCGCAGGATATCTTCATGTCGGTGACGACATTGTCGTTCGACATTGCGGCATTGGAGTTGTATCTGCCGTTGCTGACCGGCGCGCGAGTCGAGCTTGTACGTCGGGCTGTCGCGATGGAGGGGCATCAATTACGTGAACTATTTGAGGCAGTTCAGCCGACGATCATGCAAGCCACGCCGGCGACGTGGCATCTGCTGCTGGATGCCGGCTGGACCGGTAGCCAATCGTTGACCGCGCTCTGTGGGGGAGAAGCCCTGTCGGCTGATCTTGCGGAGAAACTACGCGAGCGCTCGAAAGCCGTGTGGAATATGTATGGGCCTACGGAAACGACCATTTGGTCTACGATCTCGAACATCGCGCGAGAGAAACGGGACATCACCATCGGGCGCCCGATTGCCAATACGGAAATCTATATCTTGGATCGTCATATGCGACCGGTTCCCGTCGGCGTGCCGGGGGAGCTATATATTGGTGGGCATGGTCTGGCCAGAGGATATCATCGTCGTCCAGATTTAACCGCTGAACGGTTTATTGCCCACCCGTTCTCTTCGGATCCTCACGCGAGGCTCTATCGTACGGGAGACCTCGCGCGGTATCGCTCAGATGGGCGTATCCTGCATCTCGGTCGGCTGGATCATCAGGTGAAGATCCGTGGATTCAGAATAGAGTTGGGTGAGATCGAGGCAGTGCTGAGCCGCCATCCCGCCGTCCGTCAGGTCGTGGTGACTGCGCGGGACGACCAACAAGGTCTCAAGCAACTGGTGGCCTATCTGGTCTCTCACGAAGGGCAAGCACCCAGCTCGACAGACCTTCGCGCATTTGTGCATAGGACGCTTCCCGATTATATGATGCCGTCATTTTTTGTCTTTTTAGAGGCGTTGCCTCTGACAGCGAATAATAAAGTCAACGTGAATGCGTTGCCACCTCCTGCCGTAGAAGCCGCGTCAAGTGAGAAGATCTATGTCGGTCCACGTAATGGGATGGAAGTGCAGCTGGCCGCTCTATGGCAGCAGGTACTGGGACTGTCAAAGATCGGGATCCATGACAACTTTTTCGATCTCGGTGGTCATTCGCTCAAAGCGGCTCAGCTCTTTTTCCTTCTCGAACAGGTGTATGGAAGGCACCTTCCGCTCGCCACGCTGTTTCAAGCGCCGACCATTGCCGCTCTCGCGTCGGTTCTTTCACACGAACAGTGGGTGCCGCCGTGGCAATCTTTGGTTGCGATCCAGCCGAGCGGGTCGGCCATCCCGATGTTCATGGTGCCGGGGGTGGGCGGCAACGTGTTGGTATTTGCGCAATTGGCAAGGCTGTTGGGTGCTGACCAGCCGGTCTATGGGCTCCAGACGAGAGGGTTGGATGGGAATGCGATTCCGTTTACCTCGGTGCCGGACATGGCATGCCATTACATCGCTGAGATCCGCACCTGTCGCCCGCAAGGGCCCTACGTCATTCTTGGTTCTTGTACCGGTGGGTTGATCGCCTATGAGATGGCGCAGCAATTACTCGCGCAGGGGGAATCCGTCACCTTGGTCGTGATGGATACCTGGCACCCTTCTTCGTATCGCCCTCATCGTCATAAGTGGCCGATGCGAATGTGGTTGCCGCTCTTTATTCTCTGGAGGACCCTGCGGAATTTCGACGTGCTCCTCCGCATGCCGATGAAAGACTGGAGGCCGTTCGTACGGCGCAAATATGAGACGCTCTTCTCATTTGTAGCAAGAAGATCCACGGAGGATAAACTGTTTATTGAGTTTCAGGTCGAACGAATGAAGCAATCGACATTTCACGCGGTGGCCCGTTATGTATTGCGTAACTATCCCGGGCGTATTCTCAATATTGTGGCTTCAACCCATCACGTGGCCGAGACGGTACAAGATACCAGGTATGTCTGGGACCAGCTTGCCGGTGGAGGGTGCCAGACTGTGCATGTCGCCGCCGCTCACGCAGGGTTCCTCCTCGCTTCGCCACATGTCGAAGAATTGTCCGCTCATGTTCAGGCCTTCCTTGCCGTTGATGCTCAGGATACGATGGCGTGCGACCGCCGCACTCGCGATGTGATGGCGTAATTTCTATTTCCTGCTGTTGTTGTTGCGAGCATGAGGCTGGTCGACGATGCCACTTAAACGATTTCTCAGATTTATTGTGCAGCGTTCGAGAGCCATGGCCTGGCTCATGGTCAGTGTCGGCGTCCTGTCCGGTCTTTTGAGCGCCGGGGTGTTGGCTCTCATTAATCATGTGCTCCATCATCCCTCAGATCCTTCCCGCATCGTGATGCTGGGGTTTATCGTCCTCGTCGCCGGAAAGCTCCTGTCAAGCCTGTGGTCTCAGCGTCTGCTCGTCCGATTCTCACAAGACACGGTTTTAGATCTCTCCTTATCGCTCTGTGCGAAGATCGTCCGGGCTTCGTTGCGTCGTTCCGAGCAGCGAGGCGCCGCCAATATTCTCGTCGCCCTGACAGATGACGTCAGTTGTGTCACGTGGGCGATTCAAAGTTTTCCCCAGTTGATCATGAATATGGCCGTGGTGCTGGGCTGCGGGCTCTACCTCGCGTGGCTATCGTGGGGTATGTTTCTGGGAGTGGTTGGAGCCACCCTGCTTGGCGCCTTGGGGTATCAATGGCTATACAGCAGCACGTTCAGCGTCGTCTCTGCAGCTCGTGCGGCCAGGGTTGAGTTGTTTCGGCACTTTCGTTCTCTCACGGATGGACTGAAAGAGTTGTTGATGCATCGGGCACGCCGAATGGAGTTTGTGAATGAGGAATTGCGAAGAGCTGCTGAATGGCACCGGCAGACGAACTTGGAAGCCACGCGGAGGCAAGATCTGGCAGGAGCCTGGATGCAAGTCTCGTTTTACTCCCTCATCGGTGTCATCGTTTTTCTGTTTCCCTCTATGGTCACGGTGTCCCCCGAAGCCTTGACCGGGTACGTGGTGGCCGTCCTCTATATGATGGGTCCCATCTGGGGCATTATCGGCGCGATCCCGACTATCGAGCGAGGTCAGGTGGCATTAGAGAATATCGAGCGATTAGGCATAACCCTGGACGTGAAGGATGAGGATGATGCCCTGACGGTAGAATCGACAGACCGTGAAATGGAGATCCTGCCCATTGTGCGGTGGAAGGATGTCGTGTTTTCGTACGGTGAGGTGAATGGGCAGGAAGCGCCCTTCACGCTGGGTCCCATCAGTCTAGACCTGCACCCTGGCGAACTGGTGTTCCTTGTCGGAGGGAATGGAAGCGGGAAGTCTACTTTCGTGAAGGTGCTTTCGGGGTTGTATCAGCCACAACAAGGACAGGTGACGTTGGCAGGTACGGCGATCATCGATGCCAATCGAGAATGGTACCGTGAACATTTCTCGGTTGTATTTTCAGACTTTCACGTTTTCGCTAAGCTCTTGGGTTTGTCGGATTCTCAGACCGAGAGGTTGGTGCCGGAATACTTACGGTTGCTGCACATGGATCAGAAAGTGACGGTGCGTGAACGCACGTTCTCGACTCTCGATCTCTCACAGGGGGAGCGAAAACGATTGGCCCTTGTCACGGCCTATTTGGAGGATCGCCCGATTTATGTGTTCGATGAATGGGCGGCGGATCAAGATCCGCAGTATAAGGAGATATTTTACAAGACGTTGCTTCCGGACCTGCGTGCGCGGGGGAAACTGGTGGTCGTCATCACGCACGATGACCGGTACTTTCATCTCGGCAATCAGGTCATTAAATTAGAAGACGGCAAGGTAGTGGAATGTTTGAAGTCCGGGGCAGTCGGCCGTTGACCCTGCCGATGGCTCTATGATGGTGAAGGTCTGTATCCAGGATGGCGATGTGGTGATTGCCTTTCAGTCGATTGAATATCTTACGGGTCCTGAGTGGCCAGACCACAGTGGCCTGGCGCCGAATGCCGTGCATGTCTGGGGGATTGAGCTCGACGGGTCGCCACGCTGTCTGGAGCGATGCGCGCAGTGGTTGGACGAAGAGGAACAGCAACGAGCCGCGCGCTTGATTCGAGAAGAGGACCGGCGGAGTTACGTATTTGCGCACGGAGGTCTTAGAGCCGTGCTCAGCCGGTATCTTGGGATTGGCCCCGATGTGGTCGCGATGTATCGTCGTGAGGCAGGTAAGCCCTCCTTGGTCGGAGCCGTAGGAGGTCGACATGCGATCACATTCAATATGTCCCATGCGCATGGCCGTGCGCTGATTGCGGTTTCAAAGGGACAAGAGGTCGGAGTGGATCTCGAACGAGTACGCGCTGACGTAGATGTCGTGAAACTGTCCGAGCGTTACTTTGCTCCTTCCGAACATGCCACGATTATGCAGGCGATTCAGGAGCAACGTGCCGCGAGATTCTTCCGCTACTGGGTTTCAAAAGAAGCGGTGGTCAAGGCACAAGGTGTCGGGCTCCAGGCCTTGAGCCAATGTGAGGTCCTTTTGGGAGCGGACGGAGTCGGCGCAGAGATTCGGGTCCCGGTCGATTCTCCGCTCCAAGCGAACTGGAGGGTCCGGCTCCTTTCTTGCGGAGAGGGATGGGAAGCCGCGGTGGCCGCGCAGGGAAAGGATTGGGTCGTGCAGAGCGGGTTCGTGGGATAAAAGCCGTCCCGCTGCTATTGAGTGGAATGCGGCTTTGTGGCCGATGATGCCTCTCGGAGTTCCTTGAAAAACTTCTGAATGAGGGCCTGACACTCCTGTTCGAGGACCCCGCCGGTGACGGTGACCCGGTGATTTAGCTTCGGCTCAGACGACAGGTCGAATACCGATCCGCAGGCGCCGGCTTTCGGATCTGTTGCTCCAAAGACGACTCGCGGAATTCTCGCCAGGATAATCGCACCGAGACACATGGTACAGGGCTCGACGGTCACGTAGAGCGTGGTCTCGGTTAATCGCCATGTGCCGAGGGCCGTCGCTGCGGCGCGGATGGCAATGACTTCCGCATGGGCCGTGGGGTCTTGCCAGAGCTCGCGGTAATTGTGAGCCTGGGACAGGATTTTCCCCTCACGCACTACCACTGCGGCAATCGGCACCTCGCCGATCGCCGGCGCGCGGGCGGCTTCCTCCAGTGCGACTCGCATGAAGCTTTCATTCAGTTCATCTGTCGGCACAGTGGCTGTTCTCCCGGATAACTGCGCTGTAGGACCTTGTTCAGGCCGATATCGTAGCATGGTCCCTGCAGCAGGAGACAGGGCAGAAAGGGGCCTAGCGGTGGAGCGAGAGTTGTTTGCCCGCAGGACTTGACGATTTGGTCCATTCGAACTCGTACCGCAACTGCAAGGCGACGTACCGTTGCACGAGCCCTCCTCGATCCAAAGGCAGGTCTCGCTCATGGATCAGGGCAATCTCCATCTCGTGGTAACGGACGGCAAGCCCCATGACCAAGTCGAATTCACTGGGCCGCATGACATTGGACGCGCTCCGGTCCGTAAAGAGGTTGCCGTCGACGAAGAGGACGACACGATTGCGATAGAGGTCGAGGTCGGCATGTGCCACATATCGGAACAACGCGCGTCCGCTGTTGTCTGGTCTGGCAAAGTAGGATTGGTTGTGAAAGAACCATCCGCCGCCGGCATAGACTGTCAGATTCTGCTCGGGAAACGCCGAGCGCCACCAGCTGAGGCTGCGGGCATCGGCCGGCCGATAGGTGACGAGTGTATCGGCATAGGCCTGTATGATGCCGCTTCGATCCAAGGGAGCATCTCGTTCATATTGCAGGCGCCATCCCCAGTTCTGGACGGTGCCGGTGAAGGCATAGACGGAGTCCCATTCCGAGAGACTCACCCAGCCGGCTTGCCGGTCTGAAAAGAAGTTCTGGTCGGTGTAGAACTGGAGATATTCTTTATAGAGATCCGTTTCCAAATGGATCATATGGCGAAGACCGACCAAGCCGCTGTTGTCCGGTCTCGCGGCAAAGCTGGGGTTGCTCATGAAGGCGCCGGAGAGGAGGTAGCCTCGAACCCAATGCTCTTCGCTGTTGTCATGGGCCCCTTCCATTTCCGGCAGAGGACGTCCATATTTTTCCAGCGCCCAGAGTTCAGGCGGGGACATCAGGCAGAATCCCCAGAACAGGGCTGCGATGGTCAGAGCATGTAGGGCTCGCATGATTCCTCTCTGCCGGCTTGATGCGTACGTCGAGTGAGATGGGCACTCGAGACGTGGTTGATACGGAGGTTGTAGCGGGCCAGCAGAGAGAGGTCAAGCGTTGAGTGTCGAGTCCGTTAGGATCGGCTTAAGAGGTAGATGGGGCCGGTCGGTTGGGGGCGGCCGCCTGACGGTTCGAGGCTCAGAGCAAATGTTTTCGCATCGGTGAAGTTCGACACCTTTTTCACCAAGAGGTTGGTGGTATCTCCGCGATCCATATGAAAGGTCCCGAGGCTCACGGGTTTGGCCTGAATGGCCCAGAGTTGATAGGTTGTGCCGGTGGGACATTCCGGAAGGTTCACGGAATAGAGCCAGACCTTTTGGGTTCGCGCGTCGTAGAGGAGGAATCCCGCAGCCTGTTTCGCCACGTCCGATCCGGCAAGAGAGACGGCTTTGATGTTGGGGATTCGCAGGAGTGTGGCTAATTCGTCTTGCGGAGTCCCGCCGGCGCGCACGCCGCTTCGCTGGCTGAGTTGCACGCGAGTCTCTTCAAGGTCAGCCTCGCGTTTGGCCAGTTGTTCCTTCGCTTCTGTGGCTTCGTTCGTTCGTTGCTGTATTTGGTTGCGTAATTCGGCGAGGATGTTCGCCTGTTCGCCGATCTCACGCTGCAGTTTGGTAAGCGTCGTCGATTTGTCCTGGAGCGAGGATTCGAGCTGTTGAATGTTCGAGGTATCCTCGGAACGTTTGGTGACCACGTTCCAGGAGAGAGAACCGACGACCGCTACGATGACGAACGTGGCCAATCCAACCGCCCAGGGAAGCGACCATGAGCGGGCAGGGGCGATGGGCGGAAAGAGGTGATTCATCCATTCGCCAGGCTCCAGACTCGGTCTGGCCGGCTCTTGCTGGGCTGCTACTTCTGGTATCGGGGCAGGATTTCGTCCGGCCATGATGATGGCTTTGAGGGCTCGTGGAGGACTGGTCTGACTGAGCCCGAGTGGAAGAAGCGCAGCAACGGATTGATAGTCTTTGAGCCCAGCGTGGCACGAGGCGCAACCGGAGAGGAGATGGGCTTCCAGCGCCTGTCGTTCGGTTCGGTCCAACGCCCCTGCTGCGTACAACGGAACCGATTCTTCAAGTTCTTCATGCGTCATTGGAGCTCACCATGGTTCCACCACTGTTGCAGCCCATCACGGAGTTTGGACATGCCAAGTTTAATCCTAGTCTTGACGGTCCCGAGCGGCTGGTTGAGCCGCGCGGCGATCTCGGCGTGGGAGAGTCCTTCGTAATAGGCGAGTTCGATCGCTTGTCGCTGCGCTTGGGGCAAGCCCGCCACCGCCGTACCGATGCTGAGACGGAGTTCTTGATCGGCCTGTGTATCAAAGGGATTAAGGCCCAGATCGGCCACCTGATCGGCGGCTCCGGTTTCCAGCGACTGAGTGGCTCGATAGCCCCTTGTTGCCCTGGCCCGTAGCCGGTCGATGGCCCGACTTCTGGTGAGGGTGACCAGCCATGCCACCGGAGTTCCGCGCCCGACATCATAGCGGGAGACTTTTCGCCAGACTTCCAAATAGACATCCTGCAAGAGCTCCGCCGCCTCCTCGTGATTGCCCAGGATCCTGACCGCCAACGTGAACAAGAGCGCGCTCGAATGGTCATAGAGCTGGCTGAAGGCCTGCTGATCGCCTTTAACCACGCGGGCCATTAGACTTGGATCGATTGTCGAGGTGGCCTGTCGAGAGGGTGTATCCATAAAACGAACGCGTGATTGGAGGGAAATCCGGACCCCCTCATGTCCGCCTCGACTATACCATTCTACGGTGGGAACGGGCAAAAGGATGTGTATTCTCGCAGGATGCTGAAAAGAGGCGGGGTGGCTGGGACGATCCCAACTGCTCGCGCAACGCGCGGCCTCAGAAGGCCCTCGTTGGACGCGCGCAGTTGGGATCATCCCAGCCACCCCTTAAAAGGATAGTTCGCTACGGCCTTGCTGGATGGTCTGTTTCAGCATCCTGCGGAGACGTTTTGTATTTGAGCAAGGCGAGCGGCCATCGAAGCTCTCTCGTTCCAACATGGTTTCCCTGCAGCCTGCTAGGTTTGGGAAAAACAGGGCTATCGGCTTCTTTGGAATGGCGAGACATTGCGGAGGCTGAACAGCGCTATAGGGGGTTAGTGCCGTATTCTCGGTCTATTTGTAGGGGGCTGATGCATCGACGAACGAAAGGCTCTAGACCGGCGTCTTGGAGCGATTGTCGGAGCAGCAGCGATTCCGTAGCCGGCTCATATTGCGCCAATCGCCAGGGCCCTAGGCGTAAAACGTAATGAGTCGGTTGTGGTTCCTTCCTCGAGGCATTGAAATCTGGGAACGCTTGGAGTCTGAACGAGCCGATCCTGACATGGGAGGGGAGGGAGCGGAGTGGTGCAGGAGCGAACGCATCCACCATGGCTGTTTTCCTGAGGAGACGAAGCAACATATTCTGAATGAGTGGGTATGTTGCACCGATACAAGTAATCCGGATCGCTGACCGGACGACCGCTGCTCGAACGCGATTTCTGGAGCTGGGCGATTCGGTTGAAGTGAAGGACTTGTCCGGGCATTCACCCACGGCGATGTATCGACCCTTCCGCATCACGCCCCTGACGACTCCGATCACCGACGCTGACGGAACGGCTTCGCCCGGGCCATTAGCCGCATCGCCTTTTGTGGTCAGGATCCCCTGCGCGTCCATGGCGGCGATGCGATGGCAGATAAACATGTTCTCAGTCCGAAAGACGACGATCGCGCCGACGGTGAGGGGGGACGGAGGGCTGAGTTCAAGCCTGTCGTCCGCTTGAATGGTCGGAGTCATGCTCGATGACATGATGCGAGGCACAACCAGGCTATTCAGGAGAGGCCAATGCAGTGCATCCGGCACGTCCTGCAAGGAGAAACGGCCATCGACGGTGTGCGTGGGCAGGAGGTGGATCATGATACCTTCCCGGGCGTTTCTCTTCCGATCACGAGCCGGATCAGCATGCGGGAGATCAAGAGCCCTCCAGCATTGACCAGTTGCCACCAGCGAGTGATTCTGGTGTGCCAGGGTCGTGTTGCACTCTCATTCCCATACCGATAGGCCAGGAAGCGCGAGGAGGGGAAGAGGGTACGCCGGAGCCAAGCAATTCTGTGCCCCGGTGCTTGTGTGACCCACAATAAAAAATGTCCGAGTTCTGGGAGGGGCTGGGTTGTCACCAATCGTCGGAAGAGGACGTTCAGGACCCGTTGAGACAGGGTCGATGGGGCGAGTTGTTGTAGTACGGCTGAGGGAATTCCTGTTCGTGCATCTCCCAATGTGAGCTGCCGTAGACCGTGGTAGAGAGGGATTTTCAGATGATGCCTGGCCGCCTCTTCGACAATGGTCGGCCAATGGAGGGCCTCCTTCTCGATCAGCAATCTGAGATCGGTGAGGAATGATGGCGTGAAATGTCCCCGGTGCACGACGGTGTAGGCGACCAAATAGAGCAAGAGGTCGTTAGACGCCAGTTGCTTGACCATGATCTGCCCGAGCGGCCTGCTTCGAGCCCGTGCCCACAGTCCCGCAAGTCCTTGTTCATCGAGATACCAGAGTTCGGAGATGAGATCCAGCGTGAGGGTCGATTGGGACGAGAGATAGGCGGGGTTGCCGTCGAGCTGTTGAGAGAATCCGTTCCCCATCAGCAGGCGATGAATAGCGGGCAGGTCTTGCGCATGGACTAAGAGGTCTACGTCCGAGAGGGGCCTCGTCCCGCGTATTCCATAGAGGCGTGAGAGCAGATCGGCCCCTTTCAGAAGGAGGCACTCAATACCATTCCGGTGAAATGTCTGGCCGACGATCTCACATTCATCGAGTAGACGTTTGTTGATCAGGCTGACCTGGCTATAGGCGTCAGCGAGGTCGGCGAGGGTCGAGGAGGGCATAGGTGCGATGCTCCAGTTGTGCCCATTCTTTGAAATGCGGGAGGCAGGAACTCAAGTCCCCGGTTTCGAGCCAGGCATCGCTCCGGCCTTGGCGGCAGTGGGTCCGCACCTCGCAGGTGGGACATTCGTATCGATGACTCGGTTGCGCCTGGTCGACCGTCTGCTTGAGAAGCTCCCAGCCTTCTTTCACGGTGCCGGCGCGGAGATCATAACGAGGGAGAGGGAATCCCGTGCACAGATTCATCTCGCCATAGGGCGTAATGGCAAATCGGCTCTGACCGCATGCACATTCGATGAAGGCCTGGTTGGGTGCACAGATTTCCTCGGGTGGGGTCGTTGACCGGTGAGGACGCATCTCTTGATCGATCCTGACTTTCTCTTCAGGGGCGAGGCGATAGTGCAGTGGCGTTCGATCGCCGGTGATGCCGGTCATGATTTCTAGACAATATTGGAATCGCATCTGCAGCGATTCCACCAGTTGCCGGCAGGCCTGGATTTCATCGCGATTGATGGTCGTGACGGGCATGCGGACAAGGACTGGTACTGAAGCCGCGGCGAGATTGAGCAAGCCCTGCCGGAATTGCCGATAGGATCCAGGAACTGCCGTCATTCCTTCATAGACCGCTTCGGTCGCACCGTAGATGGAGACATTGATTTGGCTGACGCCGACTTCTTGGAGGAGGTCGGTGAAGGCGGCGGTGATACGGGTGGCGTTGGTCATGAGGTGGATCATCAGCCCCTGCCGCCGCGCCGCGCGAAGGATCTCCCCGATGTCGGGCCGCACGCTCGGTTCGCCCCCGGTGAAGGTTACGGTGAGTACGCCGAGATCGGCGATTTGTTTCAGGAGCGCGCAGATTTCATCGGTCGTCAGTTCGTGAGGGAGCGCACGATGCGTGGGGTTATAGCAATGGACACAGCGCAGGTTGCAGCCGTAGGTCAGTTCAAAGGTGACGCCCTCCGGTGTGCGGATCTTCGCCGCCTTGCGGGAGATGGCTTCGAGGAAATTTTCCGACGCGATCGTCTTCATAAGGATACAAGCGGATGGGCCTGCCCTTCCGCCAGGATGTAATCCACGATGTCGGGAGATTTCAGCGGGGCGAGCGCCCGGCAGTCCACTTGCTCGGTAAGATCCGCCATCAGCCCCATGGTTCGATCCAGGCCCTCGCGATCCCAGAGCGGCAGGAAGCTCTGGCGTAGGAGTTCTTGTGTGACGGCGCGTGGAGACATCGAGGCCGAGGTATGTGCGCCGGTTCCATGGCTGATGCAGTAGAGGTGGGTGAGAGGGCTCCAATCATTGGCGGCATAGTTGCCGGAACCGACCCAGGGCGTGCCGTGGATGATGAAGCGGCCCTCGATCTTGCGGATGATGATCCGTTCGTCGCTGAGGACGCGCGCGCCCCGTTCCGCGAAGAAGTCTGCAATCGTCGATTTGCCGGCTCCCGAGGCACCGGTGAAGAGATAACCCTGTTCGTGACTGGAAAGGCCCGCGGCATGGAGGAGGATGGTGCCTTCCCGGGCCATGCGAGATAGGAGGCAGACTTCAATGAGGGGATTGAAGAGATGCATCGGACACCACCCGACTTGGCCCATCTGTAGCTCAGGCAACACCCAGGCCGATACGGTCCGGTAGTCTGCAGAGACCAGTGCAGAGGCCCGTGGCTGATGCGTGTGAGGGCTCACACTTTCGATGACGAGTCCTGCGTCGGACTCGAAGATTGTCCAGAGGCCATGCGCGGCGTCGAACTTGATGGGGCCTTTAGCCAATGGGGGAAGATGTGGAGCCACCGTGACCGTCACGTCTAGATCCGGTTGTGAGCCTGGTTGAGCGAGGAAAGAATCGAAGGGGCGCAGCGGCCAGGCGAGTTGAGGATGGCTATCCGGTTCATTCAGGCTGATCCGGTAACCGCCAATCTGAAGGTCAATCCGCATCGTGCTCTTCCTTCTCGCTACGAAAGACGTGGACCGCTATCGCGGCAGGCGCCACCGGTGACGTTCGATTTTTTACAGCCTCCTGGCGAGCCTGGTGGTTGGCATTGTCCATTGGCGCGACAACCATTCAGGAGTGAATTCGCAAGTGCGCTCATGGTCGTCAGGCTGCAGGCGGAAAGGATGGCCTGCTCCTGGTTCAGCTCGACCCGGAAGAGCTGCGGAGCACTATACGGTTTTTTCTCAGTCATGATGGGTCTCCACTTCCTTGTGCGGCCGATGCAAAGGATGCAGCAATGTGTGGCGCAGGGTCGATTGTGCACGAACATGCGCGACGTCGCAATCATAGGGAATGGGGGCTTCGGCTGAGCCAGATTCCCAACGCGCATCGGAAGGCTTCTTGTCGCAAAATGTATGGATCTCGCAGGTGCGGCAAGGCGACTCGCCTTGGTATCGCATGCTTCGGATCTCCCGGAACAGCATCTCGATGGCGTCAGCAAGCGGGTGAGTTCGCAGCGACACCCGCCGCTCATATTGCAGTGTACAGGTGCCGAGTTCGCCCCAGGCATTGATGTGGATGGTATCGGTGCCACAACCACAGCGGTAGAGCCGGTCGGTGTCTGGCGTGAGCAAGTGGCTAGCGCTGTTGCAGCGTTCCTCCTCCACCTCAGTTGCCGGCTGATCTCCTTGCAGTGTCACGATGTCTTCGGGAGCGATTCGATAGGCGAGCGACGACAGATCGCCGTTCAGACGTGGAGAGAGAGAGGTCGTGAGTCCGAACTCCTGCCCGAACGATTCCACGAATTGCTTGATGGCCGGTATTTCGTCTCTGTTCCAGTTCATGGCTTTCGTTTTCAACGTGAATGGCAGGCCGCTGTCTCTCAACATCTCCATGCCGCGGAAGAAGGAACGGAAGGATCCCGGGACCTGGGTGAACCAGTCGAACGGGGCTTCTGTCACCGAGTGGCAGGAGATATCGATGGTGAACGGCGGCATCTGCTGCAGCCGCTCAATGGTGGCCTTCGTGAAGAGGGTGCCGTTGGTGTAGAGCTGGAGCAGGAAACCTTTGTGAACGGCGGCTTCATAGATCTCAAAGAAATGAGGGTGCATGAAGATATCGCCACCGGTGAGATTGAGCCACACGACGCCCAGCTGCTGCATGTCGTCGAGCAGGCGATGGATTTCTTCGAGCGTCAGTTCGCGTGGGAAGAAGTCCTTGTGGTTGTAGGGATCGGTGTAGCAATGGCGGCAATGGAGATTGCAGCGATAGGTCAGTTCCAGTTGCGCCTTGATCACGGATCCGGTGGCAGCGGCCTGCTCGTGGACGCGTTGGCTGAATGCACCATATTGAATCGTTGGGATGGCTCTCTCGTTAGGCATGGTGGTGCATCCCCGGTTGGAGGAGGGCCGGTGTACTGGGGACTTTCCAGTCGCAGGCAAAGGTCGGCAGGGCTTCGAAAAACCCTGCAGCGAACGGGCCGGTTCGTAAATCATAACTCTGCCGGCGATTGCCGGAGCAGAGCTGCAGGCGGCCATAGGCATCGATATGGAAGGAATGCATGCCGCTTCGGCAAGGCGGCTGGTCTGCTGAATCCTGCCGACCTGCCTCTTGTTCGAGATCGGAGTCTTGCCGATTCAGCTCGGCAAGACTTTGTGCTGACAGGGCATAGTGGAATGGGCCAGCACCGCCGTCGAGTGACGGTCTCATTTCCTCGCCGAGCTTATAGGATACCGTTTTCAGCGATTCGACGTATCGTTTGATGTCGAGGATCTCCTGTCGATTCAGGGTCATCGCGGTGCTCTTCAACACCAGGGGAATCTGGCGATCGAGGAGGAGCGTGATGGCCTGGACGCAGCGGTCGTAGGAGCCCTGCCCGAGCGTAATCTGTTCGAAGGTTTCGCGGGTACGTCCGTGCAGGCTGATTTCAATGCGATGGGGCCGCAGCGCGGCAAAACGATCTGCATGCGCCTCTGTGATCAGGGTTCCGTTCGAAAAGACCGTCACCAGGAATCCACAACGGATGGCATGTTCATACAGTTGGAAAAAGTCGGGACGAGCGAGCGGTTCGCCTCCGGTGAGACAGAGCTCCAAGGTGCCGGCCTCGGCCAGCTCATCCATAATGCGAAGGATGTCGGGGGTGCTGAGTTCCTGACGGATGGCTTCGGGACGATTGAAGCAATCGGTGTAACACATCACACAATGCAGATTACAACGACAGGTGATCTCCCATTGGCAGGAGTAGGGGAAACGCTCGGGAAGGTGGGTGAGTTTATCCTGCGCAATCATGAGTCATCTGGCCACCTCCTCGACTGCCTGGATGGAGAGGAGGTCGTCGAGTAATGACGTGAAATCCTGCGCCAGCTGGTCTGCCGCCACCTCATACTCGTGGCAGAAGTCTGACACGATGTCCTGCGCCGTCCGTTGTCCGTCGATTCGATGCCAGAGTGCCGATCCAGTTTCGTTCAAGACATAGATGCTATTGGCTTCGGTCAAGGTCCGTCGAATAGGGACCAGAAGGCATTCCCCTGCGACATCGCGCTGCACATAGTCTGGATTTTTACTGTAGATCGCAGTGGGTGTCATCGGTAGCGGAAGGATAGCAAATCCTGCGCAGGCCTTCTAGGGCTATTTTGGGGGCCGATCAGGCTCCCGTCGCACGTGGAGGGGTGAGGCCATTTGCGGGCCATGAGAGCACGGCATATCCCTCATGCCAGTGTAATTGGTGGACCGTGGCTCCTGCCTCCAGAAGTTCTGATCTGATCTCTTCTTTATCGATGAAGGCATGGAGGAAGTGGTGCTGGGAACAGGTGTCGCCCAATTGGTACGACTGATTAGTGCCCGGCAAGGTTGTGAGCCAACGGTTGAGTCGGTGAATGAGCCGGTGCGTTTTTGTTTCAATTTCTCGGGCGATGAGAAAGTTGAGCACCAGCAGACCCTGGTCCTTTAAGCATGGACGGAGGCCTCGGAGCCAAGCCTGCCGATGTGGCCGACCGGGGATAGAGCTGTACATGATCCCGGACATGAAGACATAGTCCAGGCGACCTGGGCTAATGGGGAGAGCCAGAAAGTCCGCCTGTGCGAAGAGGGGGCGGAGGTGGTTGGCCTTGGCATGCCGAGCGGCGACGTGCAAGCTTTCCCGGTTGATATCCAGGCCCACGACGGAAAAGCCTCGTTGTGCCAGCGCGAAGGACTCGCGCCCCCCACCGGCTCCCAGCACCAGGATGGTTCCCGTCTTTATCCGGTGGTCTGCGAGTACCGCTGCTTCCCAGCTCTCCAACGTCCATTTGTACCAGCTCTCGGGTGCACGAGCTGCGGCGTCGTGGTAGCTGCGATTGTAGTGGGCGCGGATGAGTTCGATCATTTCCTTTGGAGACAGCAATGCCGGGAGGATTCCGGTGAGGAGTTGTTGAATCCGAAACAGGATCCCCGCGAGCTGTTCGCAGAGAAGGATGAGCATGCT
The DNA here is from genome assembly GCA_030684575.1 of Nitrospirota bacterium. Taxonomy (NCBI): domain Bacteria; kingdom Pseudomonadati; phylum Nitrospirota; species Nitrospirota bacterium. The sequence continues at coordinate 70,200 of JAUXVD010000023.1, forward strand.
GAAGATGCGAGCAATGAGGCGCAGGGTCTGAATTCCTTATGTGCGAAGAGGGCCAGTACGGGTGATGTCATGCGACACATCGTTGTTGAGTTGTTGCGCGATGAAGTTCGCGGCCTCAGCTGCTCCGGTTGGAGCCGGTGGAGGCAATGCGGGGAATGGCGCGATCAGGGCCTGCTGTAGGGCCTGTTTCCAACGGCCCAGGGTGAAGTCGTCGAGGCAGAGTTCGATACCTCGTCCATGGCGATGGAGGTAGTCGACCAGCGGCGGCTCGTCGGCAAAGTTATGTCGGCGGACATAGACGACTGGCTGTTGAAGGGCGACCGCCTCAACGATGGTGCCGTAGCCTGGTTTGGTCATGATGACATCGACAGAGGCCAGCAGGGACTTAAAGGTAAGCGGAAGCGTCGTGGTGGAATGAATGCGTGAATACCCATGAGGGACTGGACCATCGAAGAGAAAGCGATAGGGGTGCAGCTGTTCCATCTGTTCAAGAGGAAGAGATTTGAGAGGAATACCTCCGAACCCTACTAAGACGGTTCGTTCGTTGGGCTTTAGATCGAGTGCTGAGGCTAGTCGGCTCCGTTCTGGAGAGGAGGGGCTGGCGATGGGGTCAATATCTCTCAGCTGCGAGAAGGCATTGATGTCTGGCGCAGGGGTAATACGAAGGGCCCTGTCGGCTTTTGCATAGGAGTCGCGAATGCTTTGAATCAATGGCTGATGTGACTGGTCAGACGCCTGGCAGTAGTCTTTTAGCACGAGGTCCCAGGTAAAGTTGGCCAAGGCGACGGTCGGGATCTGCGCGCGAAAGCCAGCCTCGATGGCCAGGTAGGGTGTGTCCGCGATGATCAGTGCCGGTGATGCCATCTGCATCGCAGCGACTTCATCGGACAGGCGTGTCTCCCAAGTTGCATGGAAGCGCTCGTGTGCCGCCCAGGTTTTCTCGGTGTCGATCGTGAGGGGGCCATCCTGGATACAGCCGACATCTTGCTGCACCGATTGCAGCTCCCAGGGGACGGTCAGACGGTCGCGAAAAAACGAGGCGGGGACTGTGGTGCGGAGCACGACGGTCAGATCCGGTACGAGGGCGCCCAGTGCGTTGAGGACCGGTACGACTTGCGCCGCGTGACCGTAGCCATGTCCCGAGATCGCACACCAGAGTAGTGGCATAGTAGGGTGCTGAAAAAGCTCCTCAACGTCGTTTTCGGCTCATCGAAATCCAGAGGGTACGCCTCCGGTTTCGACTCGCCTCCGGCCTAGTTAAAGAAGCTTTTTGAGCACCCTGACTACGATGCGTGAAGCCCTAGGCCCTAGGCTTAGCTGTTGGAATAATCCGACTCGATCGGTGCGATGTTGTATTGCAGCTCGAGGTCGAATTCGTCGATCAATTCGTTGGCCGTGTCTGCCCCGAGATCGGAACGGACTTCGTTGATCACCAGGTCGATCGCCATCCCGGCCTGCATCCCATACTGTGTCATGGCCGACTCGATCCGCTGTCTGGCATCTTCAATCTTCATAGAGCCCTCCTCGCTCGATCACGATGTTATCCCAATGTCCTCAGCAATGCTTCCATCTCAGGGACCAAGTCCACGCCTCCGTTGGATCGGCCTGAGCGAGCCGCGTCGATGCCGGCCCGTAGGACCGGTTTGGCGTCGTCCTTACGGCCCAAGGAGACGAGGGCGCGTCCGAGGCCGAGATGCGATGCGACGTGGGTGGGATCGAGTTGCGTCGCGACGGTCAGATGTTCGACCGCTTCCTCAAGATTGCCTCGTTCCTGGAGGATCTTGTTCCCCAGCCCATAACGACCGAGAAATCCTTTCGGATTTTTGGCGACCATTTGCCGAAATGCTTCAAGATCCACAGGTGCCTCCTCGTGAGTATAGGGCGCATGTTACCACCGCGCCCTGGAAGAGAGCCAGACCTCTGATGCCTGCGGAATATCTTGTAAATCACGGTCATGGGTGAGGCGTCACATCGCGATCTCCTTCGCGCCCATCGACAATTCTTCAATTGTCACATTTTCAGGCAACACATGGCTGCGAGACATTTTGTGAGGATGACAGTGCACTACTCCGTCACTCGCCCCTTGGTATTTATGAATTATGACTCAGAGGGACAACATGAATGTGATTGGACCAGGCGACGTTTCAAATGAAGTGGCTCGCTGACTCTGAGATTGTAGGAGGAAATCCGGCGATCATCACCCAGTGGCTCAGAGTCAATATCTTTAGAAGCTCTGTTGTACATGCAGCGTTGAGACAATCGCTTTCAGAATTCTTTCTAATTCACTGCGAATCAGATTCGATTCACTAAGAATCAGATTCGATTCATGGGCCAGTGAGGATGAAGTCTGGGTCGGGGGGGAGATTCTTACTCGAGGATGGCAGGACGAGAAGCTGAGAGGGGTTTGTGAATCGAGCGTAGTTGAAAATATTTCCAGGACAATCTGGCCTGCCGATTGCTTAGGTGTTGGTAGGCTCGTTATGCGCAGAGGGTGTCACACTTAAAGTGGTGTGTACGATGGCGTCATGGAAGATGAACACCGTGCTCATGTTCGGTGCGGCGCTGCTGCTGACAGCATGCAGCAGCGGAGGGGATAGCGGAACAACTCCACCGGCTGCGCTGACCGTGACTCTGGCATCAGGATTAAACGCCGGAACTGGCACGGTCAGTTCCAATCCCGCAGGGCTGGCTTGTACCTCGAACCTTAACACCACGAATTGCGCTAGTTCATTTCCACTGGGTCAGGTGGTGACCTCACCCACCGGCACGCGGGTGACAATCGGAACGGTGTCCGATCCGACGAATCTCTTACAAAGCCCGCCGTACGTCCAGGAGTTGGACAGCGTGGCATTGTTGGGGTTCTCGCGTTTCTTGGCCAATCCTAATACGACGCAGCCCTTCTTTGTCGATGCGACGTTTACTTCCTTGACGAAGATCATCACGCCTGGCTTGCCGGCCGAGTGGGAGGAGGTCGGAGGAAACTAAGTGAGGGGATCGGTCTGGTGAACTGGACATGAAGCCCGCCAGGTCTCAATGACCTGGCGGGCCTGATAAGAGGCATCCCCTTGGTGCTGATGAGGTCTTGGGCAGGGAATTGACAACCGAGCTCTCTATTGTGTGATGGATCCAGACCTGAGATAGGCAACGCGTCGCGGGACGCAACAGATCATGAGACCTTGAAATTTGGGGCTAACCTTTACTTGAGAGGAGGAATTGATGAACGATGCAGCCAAGCAGAAGTACGTGTTCTGTCTGAAAGATGGGGCCCGCTGGGCTGTTCTTGTTGTTGTTCTGCTGCTGGTGGGCTGTAGTTCAGAGCCAGCGCATTATGAGGGGGCGTTTTCAGCGAGTCAGCAAGTCAAAGGCAATTCGGAGTCGATTTCTGCTCCGATAGATATGGCCTGGGGCGCTGTTCTTGAGATTCTTTCGCAGCAAGGATTTCTGATTCAGCAGGCTGACGCGAAAAGTCATATTATCCTGGCGAATCGTGAGATGCGATCGAAGGAGGATAAGGACCTGTCCCATACGGTCTCCGCGACCGTCACGTTACTTCCTTCCAGCGATCAGCTGACCCGCGTCATGGTTGCAGCGAACCAGACCACCGAACTCCATAAGAAATCGTATACCTGGTGGCATCTCCTCTGGATTATTCCCGTCTTCCCGACCGGGACGGAGTATACGACCGTGGTTGTTGAGCGGGATACCGTTCGGAGCCCACAGTTCTATAACGATTTCTTTGGGGCGGTGAAGAAATCCTGTGAGGAGAAAAAGGGACCAGGGCAATCGGCGCCTGCGTCCTAAGCGTAAGGGCGAGGTCCTCGTTCATGCGGCCTGACCCAGGATCGCTTTTCCTGCGTATGGACATGATCATTTCCTTCCTGAATGATGCCATCAGTTGAGAAATCGCCATCTCCATCGCCATCAGACTGATGCGTACTGCTAGCTACAACCCCAATATCAACAATGCCTCACGATAAGCCGAGGCATTGTCAGTCTGTCTGGGTGGCCAAGAGTGGCCGCCCGGACCATCCCCTGAGCTGCAGGGGTACACAATGCCCATTCGCTGATCGCAGTGATTCCATTTCCGTACTACGAGTAGACGCCGGCAGGAAGAAGGCGACGATTTTGACCTTGAGGGAGGCTTCGTTGTTGGCAGGCAGTGGTCTGTCTGGTATCGGCCTGATCAGCGTCTTCAGGCTCGCTCACCTGGCGTGAGAGATGTGGGTGCGTGGAGCTGGTCGGCCTGAGCGGAGTTGAGGGAGGAGACAGATCCTCTTTATGGGGTTGGTGTGGTTGAGACGGGAACAGCAGAACGCGATGAGGCGGAACGGAGCGGTTTCCGTGACTTCACGGTCACAGTGAGAATGGGGGAGTCCGGGAGGGGGCTGCTGCTGGCCATGTAGAAGGGGGTATCGCGAACGAGTTGATCCATCAGTTCGGTCAGGCAGGCTTCAGCGACTTCTCCCTTCAGTTCGCTGATCATAATCGGCGAGGCGCCGAACAGATTGTAGTGAGCCCTGCCGGACGACTGTGCCTCGTAGCGTTTCACCTGTCCATCCCACCGTTCGAGTTCCAGTGTGGCTGTTGCGGCATAGTCGTAGTGCAGTTCGATGACGGGGGAGAGCAGGAACATAGAGGCGCCAATGACAAACCCCTTCCAGGCCGCTGCTCCGGAATGGGGTTCGACGGTTTCATCGAACGTGATCCGGGCGGTCACCGCTTTCTTGCCGAGCGAGGCCACATTCTCTCCAAGTGGAAGCAGCGTCGAAAAGAGACGGGTTTCCTGTACCGTGTTCATGATGCGGCGTTCGATCTCGGCCGAAGGATTTTGAGGAGCACCGTTCTGCATCATCCGGATCCCATCCATCACGAGCGGCACGCGCTCGTCGTTGGAGATGGAACGGGTGACGGATTCTTCCTGCAGCGTCGAGGAAGGCATGACGTCGATCCATCTGCTACAGCCGATGGTCGTGCTGGCGATTCCCATCACCCCTACGAGCGTCCAGCGGAATAGGTGCTGCCTCATGGTGACTCTCTCCTTAAAAATAGAATGAGAACCCACCGAACGGGAGGCTCGCGTTCAATCCCAAGTTTGGATAGCGCGTGCCGGCGTTCGAGATGTGATGAAAGCGGTAGCCGACGTTGAGCGATGTCTGCGGCGTGATGAACCAGGACAGGCCGAATCCCGCCGTCAGCACGAAGTTGAATCGTGAGGACTCTTCGGGGATCTTCCCTCCAAGATCGGTCCAGAAGGGGCCGCCGGCAAATTCGACATAGGGACGGACTTGATCGAGAGCGACAAAGGAGTATTTGATCTTGGGCGTAAATCCGATGCCATGTGTGAGTACCGGTTCATTAAACTGGATGTAGACGACTTCCGCCCCGATCGACACCTGGCCCCGGTACCATCCGTCACCGACGGGGTCCGTGAGGGTCATCATCCAAGAGGGCATGAAGGCAGGCCCCTTTTGCTTGGTTGTGTGGTCTGCGGTCAGTCGATGGGGAAGCATGTAGCCGGCGGTGAGTCCGACCTCCTGCGTCCCGACGGTGATCGCGGGTGAGCCCTCTGCGGCGTAGGCGCCGGGCGCGGTCATGACCGCGCCAAGAACGAATGTCGTGAGAACCCGAGTAAGAAATGGCATGCGACTCCACATCTAATGTCCTGTCGGCCATTTCAGGGTAAAGCTTGAAGCAACAGCGGCGACTCCTCAAAGATAGCAGAGGACTAGATTCTGTCCAGAAAGGCGTCGTATTCGATCTCGCGCATATTGAGGAAGTACTGGACAGCGGGTAAAAACGATTCAGAACGAGTGGTACAGGGAGAAGGGGCTAGCTGGATAGTTTGAGCGTGGAGAGATGGGCCGAGTCGGTGGAAAGTTCAGGCAAGCCGTATCGTTGGTCGAGAGAGACGACTCGCTCAAGGCAGCGCCTCGCAGATATTAGATCCCGACGAGTGCCGTATAGGGTAGCAAGGAGCCGAAGTACGGCGGCTTCGGCCGGCTCATTGCCGAGCTTGATGTAATGTTCCGAGGCATTGTTCAGGCATCGTTCGGCATGGGTCAGGTCGCCCTGATCCAGAAAACACTTGCCCAGTTGACTATAGGTCACCGCCAGCCCTTCTTCGTTTCCGACAATCCGATGGCAGTCGAGGGCCTGTTTGAACGATGCGACAGCCTGCTCCCATTGCTGCTCACGAGCTTCCTGTAGTGCCAAGTTATTGTAGAGAATGCCGAGTGCGCGGTCGTCTTTGAGGTCACGCAGCAGATCCAAGGCTTCAAGGTAGTAGGGGCGGGCTTTCTCTGGATGGTCGGCGCCGATGTGAAGATTGCCGAGATTGACCAAGGTGTGGGCGATGGCATGCTGGTTCCGTTCTGTGCGCTGAATGGTGAGCACTTCCCGGTAACAGGATTCTGCCTGATCCAGGTCGCCCGATTGCGCGCAGACGTTGCCTAGATTGCCGAGTGAATCGGAGAGGGCGCGGAGGTCATTGGCCAGGCGATCATCTGCAATGGCCTGCTCATATGCAGCTTTGGCCTGCGTGAGTTGGCCGCGGTGGAGAAAAATGCGTGCCCGATGTTTGTCGTTCTCAGCCATTGTTTCGTGAAGCGTGAAGGGGAAGACCGTAGACGATCTGATGATGGGTCGGACACTCAACAGATTAACAGGCCGACAGATTCCGGAATTGCTTCACGAACGACGTTTCATGGGATACGCGTCCGCTAGTCTCCCCCCTTCGGCGTATCTTTTCTGAACTCGACTTGAATCTCATCCTCTTCATCGAGTCCTAACCCATCGCGAAATGACCCATAGAGTTCGGTGATCTGCTCGAAGTCGTCTGGATGTTTTCCGTCAGGAGAGGCGAGAAAGGTTTCGCAGAGCCGGAGGCCGGTCTGGAAATGATGCGCGATGGTCTCCTCCGTCACCTGCTGCCAGGTGATGAAGATACAGAAGGCCTGGAAGGAGTAGGCTTTCGGGTAACGAGCCGCGAGTGTAAGCAGCTGCTCGTAGGCCGCTCGGGCTGTGGAACCGGCATTCGAGGAGAAAATGGCTTCGGCCTCGGCGGCATCGTCCCAGTCGGCACCGAGTTCCTGGTTGGTTTCTGCGCGACTGAACGAGAGTTGAGCGGCGAGAGCTGGGTCGTGTTGCATGGGTCCCTCTTTGGTGATGCTGACTGCAGCATACGCGTGGAGAGAAAAGGAGGTCAATGAGGCAGATTGTCAACAGCGGGTCATTCGTCAGTTCGTCGGGGCCTGCCGGTCTCTCAAGTCAGCTGCCGGTTGTTCCGACAGAGAAAACGACGGGGTCTGCACGGTTCGTCAAATCATGAGGTTCTATGAAAAAGCGGGTTGTATTCGTGATGGCGGAATCAGAAGCGCTCGCGTCGCTACAGTCCTTGCTCTCCCCATCGTCGAACGAGTGGGAAATGGAGTTTGTCGCGAAGGAAGAAGAGGCTTTGGCGATTGTTGCGCAGTCGCCGGTTGACGTGATCCTTTCGGATGTCCACCTCACGGGAATGGGAGGGCTTCAACTATTGGCGGAAGTGAAAATTCGAGCTCCTCATGTCATTCGCATTGCATCTTCAAGCTGTGCCCACCGTGCCACGATCGTGTCGGCGTTGGAAGTCGCACACCAGTTCATTCCGATGCCATTTACGGCGGAGGTGTTGACGTCAACCATTGCACGGGGCGGTGCGCTGGGGGCTCGCCTGACGAATGAATCCCTGCGCACGTTGATTGCCGGGATCCGTACCTTGCCGAGTCTTCCGCATCTGTATCAGGAGCTGGTGGCTGCGATGGGTTCTTCCACCGCCTCGGCCGACGTGGCCACTCGCATTATCTCCCAAGACATGGCCATGGTGTCTAAATTGCTTCAAGTCGTGAATTCTTCTTTTTTCGGGCTTCGACGTACGATCTCCAGTCCGGCCCATGCGATAGCCCTTCTGGGAATCGACTCGGTGAAGGCGCTGGTGCTCTCCGTACAAGTATTTGCACAGTTTGAAGGCAGTAAACGGGCACCAATTCCGCTGGAGACCATGTGGAAACATGGCCTCATTACCGGTACGACTGCGCGGGATATTGCGAAGAGTCAGGATATCGGCTCGCTCGGTGTGGAGGGGGCCTTCATGGCCGGATTGCTCCATGACATCGGTCTCTTGATTCTCAGTACGAATTTTCCTGAGCAGTACAGCGAAGTGCTGGCGAATTTGCGTCACGACCGTCTGTCGGTCTGCGACGCCGAACGGGCGGTGTTCAAGGCGTCGCATGAAGATGTAGGGGCCTATTTGCTGGGGCTTTGGGGGGTGAGTGATGCCATCGTGGAAGCCGTGGCGTATCATCATCATCCGGGGGAACGCTTTCAAGATGGATTTAGTCTCTTGGCGGCTGTCCATGTGGCCAACGCGTTGGAGGAGACGAGCGATCCTGCGACGACGAGCGGTATCCCCACTCCCATTGATCGTGAGTACCTGACTGCCTGCGGTCTGGCAGAGCAACTGCCTCGCTGGTGCAAAGCGGCAGGCCATTCCCAGACAGCCGAATCGGCTGTCGCGCCCGCGCGGTCGTAGCGCCCGCCTCAGTACCATATCCATCCTTGCGTTTCATGATGAGAGTCATGTTGCCGGTGCCTGTTTAGCGCTCATCGGTCCTGTCCGATCTCGTCGCGTTTACTTTCCTTCTCCCCGCTCTGTAGACTATAACCCATTGCGATGGCCACAGAAATTCCCCTGTACCGTGAACCAGTCGAGACTGCGCCGACCGATCCCATCGATCGCGTGATTCGTTACCACGTTCAGACCAAGCATCATTTCAACCGGTATGCCCGTTCGCTCGGGCATCTGGACTGGGCGAACCAGCCCGATCCCTTTCGGCGATTTGATGGGGCCGAGCTAAGGTCCCTTCCATTGTTGACGCCCGAGGAAGAGCCGCTGTCTCCATCCTACGATGCGATTTATAAGCGAGAAGGAGTGGCTGCCAAGCCGGTCACGTTGACCGCACTCTCACGGTTTTTGGAATATTCTCTCGGCTTATCTGCCTGGAAAAAAGCCGGAGATATGCAGTGGGCGTTGCGCAATAATCCCTCGTCGGGGAATCTCCATCCAACGGAGGGTTATCTCCTGTTGCCGCAGATGGACGGCGTAGACCTGAAGGCCGGCCTCTATCACTATGCGCCCAAGGAGCATGGAATTGAGCTACGGGCGGCGTTCGATGCGGAGGGTATTGCCCGACTCCTCGCCCCCTTTCCACAACAGTCGTTTCTGGTCGGACTCACCTCGATTCATTGGCGTGAAGCCTGGAAGTACGGTGAGCGGGCCTTTCGCTACTGTAATCACGATGTGGGGCATGCGATCGGTACCGCACGGATTGCGGCTGCCACGCTCGGCTGGAATATGGTGCTGCTGGATGGTGTATCGCAAGATACTGTTGCGGCACTATTAGGTACCGATCGAATAGAGGATTTTGCTCAGACGGAACGGGAGCATCCGGACTGTCTCTGTCTACTCTGGCCTGCGGCGAAGGGGCAAGATTGCGAGATCCCCGTACAGGTCGATACAGCGACGGTAACGGCTCTTGTGAGCGGGATCTGGCATGGCAAGGCGAACAAATTAAGCGGCGAGCATGGAGTACATTGGGAGATTATCGACGAAGTGGCCGAGGCGTCCTGGAAGTCGAGCGCGGAACAACAGAAGGCTGCGCCGCGACGGTGGTTTACGAACGAGGCTTCGCGAGAGGCGGTCGACGTTGGTCCCACTGCTGGCCAGCTTATTCGGCAAAGGCGGAGCGCTGTTTCCTTCGACGGGAAGACATCCATTACATCCGGCACATTCTTTCGGATATTGAGTCGCCTCATGCCTGCGGCAGAGTTGCCACAGCTGGACAGGCCGATGCCGTGGGATGTCTTGCCGTGGAAGCCTGCGATTCATCTCTTGTTGTTTGTGCATCGCGTGGATGGATTGATTCCGGGGCTCTATCTCCTGGTCCGTGATCGGAGCATGGGGCCGCTGCTCCAGCAGTCGATGAACGAGGAGTTGGTCTGGAATCCGGTCCCCGGATGTCCTGAAACGTTGCCGCTCTATTGGCTGCTGGAGGGCGATGCGAAGAAGGCGGCAGTGCAAGTGAGTTGTCATCAAGAGATTGCAGGAGACAGCGCCTTTTCGCTGGGGATGATTGCTGAGTTTGAAGGTCGCTTGCGGGAGGGTGGGGCTTGGTGGTATCCACGCTTATTCTGGGAGGCGGGCTTGGTGGGGCAAGTGTTGTATCTTGAAGCTGAGGCAGCAGGGGTGCGAGGAACAGGGATCGGCTGCTTCTTTGATGACCCGGTCCATGAGATCGTCGGGATGAAGGGGCGCTCGTTTCAATCGTTGTATCATTTTACAATGGGCGGACCGGTTGAGGATGGACGATTGATGACGTTGCCACCCTATCATCACCTGAAACGATAGATTCGTAATATTGATTGTATATTAGCCACTTGGAGCTGTCTCTATCATGTTTAAAATTAAGAAAAAATCGGACAAGCCAAAGCCCACCGTTCTCTATAACGTCATTGAGGACTATTCTGAGTTCGACGCACCGGGGAATGTGACCGCCTGCGCCATGACGCATCAGGAAGACCTTCCAGGTCATGCGAAGGTTTTGTCGGAAAGTTATGAGGTTCCGCTGGAGACGATGACCACCTTGCTGACCGAGGGCGGGGTCTATGTCTATCCGCAGATCGGGGGGGTCCTGACACGAGGACTGTTTGCCTGTGTCATCGACCAGACCGGTGTTGTGCCCAAGCAGACCTTCGTGCTGGATCTGATGCAGTTTGCCGAGGCGGAGCAATTGGCCCGCGCACGATCGCTGGTTCTTCCTGCCGCCGCATTCGAGGTGTTCACTCGCACCTTGCCGGATGAATTGAAAACGAAGCTTGAACAGAAGAATCTTGGACTCGATTATCGAACGCTGGATCGTGCGGTGGCGAAAGGTGGCGACATCAAGTTTATCGACTTCCGCAAGGATTGGTCTCCGCATTTTAAACGGCTTTGCATCATGCCGGATGGACGATTAGTTGAAACAGGTGGGTTAGAGGAGTTTGCGCAACTCCATGGCATCACGCCGGCGCAGGCGAAGACCCTGGTCGAGCAGGGGGGCACGCTGGAAGTGAACGGCGAGATCCTGGCTTGTCAGATTGTGAATGGTCAGCCGGCGGTGGCGCGATTTACGGTAAAGAACTATGCCAAGGCCAAGGAGTTCGTCGCGACGAAAGGGCTCCATATTATGGATGCCTTGAGTGAAGTGGCCTACAACGATCCAGTGATGATGCGTTCCTTAGTCAGGAAGGAGCTCAGTGGGGGCCGATAAGTCAACGCGGCTCGTCCAATCGCGTTGCTGGTGACATGTGGAGGTCGTGATGGCTCGATCATGGAGTTTTCTGATCATCCTGTTTCTCGTCTTGGGCTGTGCAGCTCCCAAACCGATTCTCTATCCCAATGCACATTTGAAGGAAGTCGGCGCGGATGTGGCTGATCGAGACATCGACGAGTGCCGGGAGATGGCCCAAGACGCAGGCGCAACCGCTAGCAGCAGCAAGAGTGGACAGGTTGCCGGCAGTACGACCACTGGTGGAGCGATTGGGTCGGCGAGTGGAGCGGTCGGCGGAGCGGTCGTTGGCCATCCTGGCCGTGGTGCGATGGTGGGGGCTGCCGCCGGTGCAACCGGAGGATTTCTCCGTGGCCTTTTTCGGCGCTCTCCCCCGAGCAATGCCTATAAACAGTTCGTTCAGCGTTGTCTAAATGAGCGTGGCTACGACCCGGTAGGATGGGAGTGATACGTCTGGCTACTTGGCGAGTTCTTCGTCGATAGCTTGCATGAGTTTATCGAGGTCGAAAGGCTTTTCGAAGACGCGCCTGGCTCCAAATAGCTTGGCCACATCGAGGAAGTTTTTATCCCCCTGGGCTCCGGTCATGGCGATGACTTTCGCGTCGAGATATTCTCGTGTGAGCTGTAAGGTGGTTTCCAGGCCGTCGGTTCCGGGCATCAGAATGTCCATGAGGACCAGATCCACTTTGTTCTGCTGGTAGAGCGTCAATCCCTCACGACCATCGCGGGCTTCGAGCACACGGTGGTTGGCTCTCTGAAGGACTTCCTTCAGAAGGCTTCGGATCGATTCTTCGTCGTCGATAACAAGAATTGTAGGCATAGCGTCAGAGGTATCCGTAATGTTTTGGATCTTACCTATGTTGGGTTCTCCTGTCCAGGGAGAAGTTGATGGGGAGCCGCGGCTATCACGATCTCGGTGAGGATCGGTCGAGTTGTTGCACCGTTGAAGGAATAGTCGTGGGATCTGATGGTTCAAGGGGAACGAACATGCTACGGAGCAACTCTTGCCCGTTGACCGACCGGACGAAGGCGAGGAATGATTCGGTGAGTGGGTCCGGTTGTGTTCCGGTGAGCATGAGGACCGGTCGCCGCAGACGGTATCGCCCATTTTTTACGGTGGCGTCTCCTGGATCGACCTGATCGATCGTGAGGATCTGAATCGAAATGCCATCCTCTTGCGCTTTCAACGCTGTGGCTAGGGAAATATAGCTGATCGTGGCGTCACGTCCGGATACCAGACTCAATAGATTCTGATCAGAACGAACCGGGGCCGCCGCTGCCACCATCCGCTCCGTGAGGCCCAATGAATCCTTGAAGCCGATCGTGAGATTGTTTGCTGCTGTGCGAGGAATCACTTCTATGTTGGTTGCGGCGCCATCCAACTCAGACCAGCTGATGATCTGTGCAGAGAATAACCTTCTGACTTGGGCGCTGGACAGGGATTTGACAGGGTTTGAGAAATTGACAATGACCGCGATGCCATCCCATGCAATCTGCGTGGATTTGAGTGCAGGATCTGGTTGGTCGGTGACGGCGATCTGTGCTTCTCCGGTTTTCACCAGATGAGCGGCCCGCACGGTGCTCTCCCATTCGAGGTCGATCGCCGTGCCTGGATGTAGCCGCTCATAGGCTTTTGCCAGAGCTTGTACGACAGATAATTCAGCGCCATACCCTGCGATGAGGATGCGACCGGCGAGGGCCGCGTCGGCATTGCCGAAGAGTAGAAGCCCAGAGGTGAGCAACGCCATTCCTACAGGGGACGTATCACGACAAGATGAAGCAGGCCGCGTATGTTGTGCCATGATCAATGGTCCTAGTATGCTCGATCATACCAGAGTCCGACCGCTGAAAGTTTAGGGTAGAACGATCAATTCACAATTCCCGACATCATGCGTTCACGGCGATAGGATAGGGCTGATAGTACGAATATTGCTGTACGTGGCAGTTCTCATTGATGCCACGCACATGGGCCAGTAGAGGAAATGGTTGACGGACTCGCCTGTGTTTGATACAAGCGAAAGAGTTGTTCTGCAACTTGCAGTGCATTTTCTCCTGGAGCCCCTCTTTGCTACATCAAGATCCCTGGTCCTGGACTCGTCGGTCTCTCTTGAAAACGTCCGTTGTCGGGCTTTTGTTACTCGGCAGCAGGCTGTTGTGTCCCTCGGTCGCACGTGCGGACGAACTCCCCGATGGGGAGTTGACGTTCTTCAACGTGCACACCGACGAACGGCTGCGAGTCCGTTACCGAGACGAGGCGGGGAACTATGATCTGACGGCGTTGGATGAGGTGAACCATATTCTTCGCTGCCATCACACGGGAGAAGTGGCTGCCATCGACGTGCGGATGCTGGAACATGTGAATCTCGTGCAGAAGTCGGTCGATGGCGCCGGGGAGATCCACGTCATTTCCGGCTATCGGTCACCCGAGTTCAATGCACAGCTCGTGAAACGGAGCCGGAGAGTGGCTCGGCACAGCTTACATATGGAAGGGCAGGCGCTCGATTTCTATATTCCTGGCGTCACTCCTCGTGAGCTGCGGCATGCTGCGATGAAGCTTCAGTACGGTGGGGTCGGGTACTATCCGCGTAAGCACTTCATCCATCTCGATTGCGGGCCGTTCCGCACCTGGTAGTCCTCTTTGTTCGTCGCTCGTAAGGCGACCGTCTCTCGCAACTCATGTTGTCAGCCGTCAGCATTCAGCCATCAGCTCGTATTCCGGAAGCCTGATGCGTTTCCCGAGAAACGTTTCATGGTTTTTGCGTTGGAGGGTTTTCCCAGCGCGCTGCTCGATCAGGCTCGCTTGAGAAACAATGCCGATAAGGGCGGTAAGGTCACTGCGAGTGAATGGGGTAGACCATGAGAGGGGAGGGCCTGTGTCTGGAGTCCTCCTGCATTGCCCAGGTTGCTCCCGCCGTAGGCCGAGGCATCGCTGTTTAGTAGCTCACGGTAGTAGCCTTCGCGAGGTACGCCGATTCGATAGTTGTAGCGGGGAACCGGGGTGAAGTTACAGACACACAATATCTGGTTGTCCTGGTCCTTGGCTTTTCTCAGGAAGGCGATGACGGAATGGTCTGCATCGCGAAAGTCGACCCATTGGAAGCCGGTCCAGTCATGGTCGAGTTCGTGCAGCGCCGGTTCCTGGCGGTAGAGCCAGTTAAGATCCCGCACGAACCGCTGGATCCCCACATGGCGATCCAGCGCGCAGAGATGCCATGCCAGGCTGGTATCATGGTTCCACTCACGCCACTGTCCGAACTCCCCACCCATAAACAGCATTTTTTTGCCGGGATGCCCGTACATGAAGCTGTAGAGCGCGCGGAGGTTGGCAAAGCGTTGCCACTCGTCCCCGGGCATCTTGTCGAGCAGCGCTCGTTTTCCATGCACGACTTCATCGTGCGAGAGCACCAGGACAAAGTTTTCATTGAAGGCGTAGAGCAGACCAAACGTCAGCTGATTCTGGTGGGAGGGGCGGTGGACGGCATCGCGGCTGAAATATTCCAGCATGTCGTGCATCCAGCCCATGTTCCACTTAAACGTGAAGCCGAGTCCTCCGGTATAGGTTGGGCGTGAGACTCCGGGCCAGGACGTGGACTCTTCGGCGATGGTGATGGCGCCGGGGAAGTCACGGTGGACCAGGACATTCAAGTCTTTGAGTAACGTGACGGCACCGAGGTTTTCGTGCCCGCCGAACTGATTGGGAATCCATTCTCCTTCTTTTCGCCCGTAATCGAGATAGAGCATCGAAGCGACGGCATCCACGCGCAGACCATCGATGTGGTAGCGATCCAGCCAAAAGAGGGCGCTGTTCATCAGGAAGTTCCGGACCTCAACGCGATCGTAATTGAAGATGCGGCTATGCCAGTCAGGATGGTAGCCGAGTCTCGGGTCGGCATGGTCGTAGAGGTGTGTGCCGTCAAATTGGGACAGCCCATGCGGATCGTCTGGGAAATGCGCGGGAGTCCAGTCCATGAGTACACCGATTCCGGCCTGATGCGCCCTGTCAACGAAGGCCATGAAGTCTTCGGGACACCCGTGCCGGCTGGTTGCGGCGAAGTAACCGGTGGACTGATAGCCCCAGGATCCGTCGAAGGGATGCTCGGTGATTGGGAGCAGCTCGACGTGGGTATATCCCATATTCTTCACGTAAGGGATCAGCTTCTCTGCAAGCTCTGAATACGTGAGCCAGCGATTCCCTTCCTCAGGGATACGCATCCAGGATCCGAGATGGGCCTCGTAAATTGAGAGGGGCATGGCGAGTGGGCCTTGCTGTGCCCGAGTCGCCATCCAGGACTGGTCTTTCCAGCGGTAGGGAGCGCGCGCGTGGACAATCGACGCGGTCTTGGGGCGCAGCTCCGATGCCACCGCATAAGGATCGGCTTTTAGGAGTGGGGCGGCATGATGGCGAGAACGGATTTCATATTTATAGAGTGTGCCGTCAGCGAGGTTGGGAATGAAGAGTTCCCAGAGGCCGGTGGCTCCGCGATTTGTCATGGGGTGGCGTCGGCCATCCCATTGGTTAAAGTCGCCTACGATACTGACTCGTAGGGCATTCGGTGCCCAGACGACAAAATGAACTCCCACGATCCCCTGCACGGTCCTGAGATGGGCGCCCATTGTCTCGTAGGCTTTGAAGAAGGTGCCCTCGGCAAAGAGATGCAGCTCAAAGTCGCTGAGAAGGGGAGGAAAGGCATAGGGATCATGCCGCTCCGAGACCTGGCCCGCATGGCCAGTGATGCGAAGACGATAAGGGACCGGCCCGAGCGGTCCAGGAACGATCGCTTCAAACAGACCGGCTTCATGGGCGCGCGTCATCGGAATGGGCTGCCGATCTTGCCCGTCGAGAAGCAGGGCAACATCGATGGCCTCTGGCAGGAAGCAGCGAACTACAACAGTCTGGGAATTCCCCTGGACGATCGGGTGGGGGCCAAGAATCGCGAGGGGATCCCAATGCTGACCCTGAACGAGTTGTTCGAGTTGGTCCTGTGATACACCTGACATATGAGAAAGCTCCTCACTGTGAAGGCAGTATCGTAAGGGGGGAGATATCGGGAATGGAAGCGGAAAACGTATTGAGAGGTTAGCCGAAAGGACTCAGCCGCATGCTCCCGATTATCCAAAGTCTGTCCGCAGTTCAGTCGGGATCATGGCACCATGAAGCGGAACTGTTTTGACATAGGTGAAGAGGTCACGCTGTAGTTCATCGATCTGATTCACCTTGGGCCAGCACTACCTACGCGGTCTCATCAAGAAGGTGGTTTATGAAGATGAAACGCGTATGAGTGGGGCATGTTGATTGGTCTTGAATATTCTTATCTGAAAAAAAAGGAGATGTCACGTGATGCAGACAGGGAAAGACCGTTGGCTGACTATACCCATTGGGCTGGTGATCGGTGTCCTGATGTGCGGGACGGCGTTTGCCGGGTCGATGGAAGCGAATTGGTTGATTAGTCCTGGCGAAGCCGCGCTGGCCCCTGCTCCGGATGATGGAATCCGGTCTCGCGGACTGAGCGATGCCGGACCCGTGATCGATATTGTGAAGCCGGAAGACGGATCGGTCACTTCCGGTGCCGCCGAATTTCTTATTCGGTTCCTGTCCAAAACCGTGACGATCGACTTGACGAGTTTAAAGGTTACGCTCCTCAAGTTCATTTCGATCGATTTGACTGATCGCCTCAAGCCCTATGTCAATCTCGAGGGAATCGCCTTGAAGGATGCCAAGGTCCCGACGGGGACCTATCGAATCCGCATCTCGTTGTCGGATGCGCAGGGCAAGACCTCGACCAAAGAGATCTCGTTCGAAGTCCGGTAGGAAATTGCCAGTGATGTGTGCGAGTAACCGGAAATAGGGGAGGGTGTATGGCAAAGGAGTCCCCGGAACTGTAAGTAGATCGGGCGCCAGGCTCGTCGGCCGCAATGGCGCTCATGCTGAGGAGGGCGTTGTCTCTCCGAGCCCTACAGGCTGGCCGGATGGATTGGGCGTGAACGGTTACTTTGCCGCGACGGACGGTTTCACACCGGACAGGCAGCAGTCGTCCTCCTGCTTAGGCGGGGCATCCTGCATCAAGTGACAGATTCCCTGCACCGGTTTTGCCAGGTTGCGTTTCCAGGTAAACGCGCGACAGTCTTCATCGCGCTGGCAGAGGAGCGCGCACATCCCGGCGAAGAGCGTGGAAGTTCGATATGTTGTGCCGAACCGACTGCTCTTGCTCTCTATCTGGAGCGACTGTTTCACCGGTGAACCAGTTGCAAAGGATTTGAGTACCGCGACCACGATGTGGGTGGGGATCATCCGCGGCATGACCCCGTCGTCACTCCCGGTCGATTGAAAGGTGCGACCGTCCGGCAGCAGCAGGAGCAGATGCGTCAGCGTCGGTGCCGATTCATCGGCCACAGCCAGGGCAAAGGGGCTTTCCAATTCTTCCTCATGTCTGTCGGCTGTGGCAGAGATCACGAGGGGTGGTTGATCCTTTCTCCTCAACTGGAGACCTTGCGTGCCCAGGACTTCAACGACATAATCACCGGGAGTGAGAAGGAGGGGATCTCCGGACGGTGTCGCAAAATGCAGGGGGCGGTCGAGTCGAACTGTGGTCAGGAGCGTCTCCGTTCCACCCTCTGCAGCCATCGCGGCGAAGGGTAGACTCACGAGCACACCGAGCAGGATCGTGGTCAACAGATATCGTATGGTGGCACAGTCACTTCCCATCATTTCCTTGGTGTGAACGTTCCCCGATCGGCGGAGCAATCGCTGCTCCTGCTTCTCGTTTTGTAGCCGCCCCTCCAGTTGTACCCATCCATCCAGCGTTGAGCCAATTCTCTCCATCGACTCTGGCCGAGGCCCGGGATCCTGTCGGCTGCCCACATGATAATGGGGTCTTTGAGCAGATGCTCCTCGGTTGTGGTGGATAAGCCGACATTAAAACTCGATACGATGGTGCTGCAGACGTCCTGAAGCGACCGCTCAAAGCTTTTGCGGGAATTTGGTGCGATCCAATTGTTCACAAAACCAGTTGCCGCAGTATGACAGGTGCTGCAGATAGCAGCACCGTTTGGCATCGATGAGGCTGGGACTTGCGCGCGGGTGAAACGGCCCAACTGGATGTGGCGGAGATAGGTGTCGTTTTCTCGATGGAACTGATGGCAATTGAGGCATTTGGGTTGTTGCGTTATTTGATAGAGGGCCTCAAATGAGCCGTCCGTGACGGGAATGTGAATACGCCAGTATTGGGGCTGATACGTGCAGCCCAGGGTTGCGTTGCAGGCAGCCACTGTCCAATGTAGCGGTTGTCCTAAGAAGGGAGTCAAATCCTGGAGGAGGGTGAATGGGCCTGGGCCCTGCACCTGGGCGACGAGGGTGAAGGGTTGGACGCCCGGTTGGGTGGGGCAGGGCATTCCCGGCTTGAAAATGCAGACCAGGAAGTAATCGACTCCCTGCGGACTGGCGTAGTTCCAAGCGAATGAAGGCTGGGCGAGGAGCCTCTGTCTGTCTGTCGTTGCGAGGGCCGTATTGTCCAGGGGAAGCGTGAGCGTGGGGGCAGGGAGCATCCAGGTGAGAGCTCGTGGCTCGGAGGCCACACAGGTTTCATTTTGCGCAAGCCGGCTGACCGTGCCCGGTACGCTATAGGGCACGCATGTCGTCACGGACCATCGGAGCCGTTTGCCCTGAAATTGATAGGGCAGCGTGACGGTGTGAAAAAACGGAGCGGGACCTGGCGCTCCCGGTGGCGGCTGAAAGCCGGGCGCGCCAGGCTGTGAGCCGAGTCCCAGTTGCGGTTGGAGCAGGGGTTCGCGCAAGGGGGCACCCACAGACTTGAATAGCACGGCGGTGGGGCCAGGGCATGGTTGAGTGGCTTCGCTCACGCATATTTCATAACGTGTGGGGTCTGGTGAGCCAGGCCCCATTTGCCATTGGATACGCAGTGTAGGGTTGGTGAAGATCGCTCCCTGCGACGGACTGATCGGGATCGGCGCACTCGGCCCGTTCGCTCCGAGGGGCTGCAGCGTGATTGCACGGTTGATTTGCCTCGGGCTGAGGGCCAGGGCCGAGAAATCGCCTGCACGTGACCGAACGCCGCTGTGACTTCCCCTGGCGTCGAGGGCGGTGTGATCCGGTAGCAACAAGAGGAGATGCTGCTCGTCCTCATGTATCACCACGACCAGTGCAGTGGGTGACACGATCGTTTCATCATGAGTCGTGGGCGATGCCTGAATCAGGAGCGATGGCCCAGTTTCAGGGGGAGTGAGTTGCAGGAGCGATGTGCCGGATGCGGTCAGGTGATACGTGCCGGGAGGGACTGTCACATCGGTACCGTCCGCTGCGGTGAAATGGAGCATGCCTGGTACTTCGACGATTGGAGGGAGGAAAGGCTCTCCGGCCGATCTCATCGAAGGAAGCAGGAAAGCCAGGATGCCGATCACACCGATGAGCATACGTTTGTGCATAGGATATTCTTTCTTCAAAACAGCTTCGCGGTTCTCTGCCGGCTGAGGCCGGCTTCCTCATTGTCGCGCGGTTCGTCAGCCGTAGTCACCCTATCGTCCGATATTCCCGATTAGCTCTTGCTGTGCATTCTTTTGTTTAGCGGAGATGCAGCAGCGGTCGCCGACGGGAGCCGGTACGGTTCGCTTGAGGTAACATTGCCCGTGTGTCACTCCAGGAGGTGGTTTCACAAAGGTGAAGGCCTGACAGCTTCCATCGCCTGCGCATACGGCGCGACAGGACGCAGGACTGATTTCAGTCCGCTGCGCATAGTCTCCACCAGGGCGGTTGGTGTCATACTCCAGGCGGAAATGCTCCGACTGCGCGGCCGTGATCGCAGTGGTAATGGCGAGCGCAACCTGGCGTTGGGACAGGATCGACTGGAGTTGAATCATCGAGGTTTCACTATCGCCTGGCGGTGAGACGCCGGGATTTCCTGATGATCCGGCTCCGGCACGATAGTTCGGAGACAGGCTTGCCGAGGCTGCCGGAGGCCGCAGGCCAGTCGCGCCGTCGCCGAACTGAACCTGCCCGGTGACCGGATTCACGTGGTAGGCCAATTGATAGTGGCGGCGCGGTCGAACGATGTCTCGCGTCTGCATCCCGCTCAGCGAACCGCTTGCATCCAGCGCTGTCCCATCTGGCATGAGCAGCACCACGTTGCGCGCATCGTCGTTCATGGCAAGGACCAGGGGAAACGGCGCGGATACTTCGAGGTCATGGGTGCCTCTGTCTGCGGTGACAATCAGCGGCGCTCCCCCCTTGTCCGGCATAAGCCGCAGTTGCTCGTCCGCCGTCCGCTCAACCAGATATTCATTCGGGGTCGCGAGGACTGGCGCACCGTCCGGAGCAGAGAAATGTACGGTCTTGTCGAGTTGAATCGTGGTCTGCGAGCGATCGGCGTTAAGGGTAGGGTGCGGGGCTTCGTGCATCGAGCAAGCGGATAATCCGAGGGAGAGAATAATGACCAGTCGCGATGCCGTGCATCCAGTCGTGCAGTGCTGTGCCCATGGAAACGGTACAGGGCCATGCGTCGAGAGAATCGCAGGTCTGATGTGATCATTCCGGGCTGCTGTCATGAACTCCTCTCCCTTCGCTGCGGCTGGCTCAATGACCATCCATGGGGCAGAGCAGACCATGGTATGGACAGATTAGCCGTATTCTCAGGCGCCATAGATATTAATGGCTGGGTTCTAGCAGGGTAGTCGTGACGAGACCTCGGTAAGTTCAAATCAGCATGGAAGAATGTTCGGGGGAAGATATGACGGAATGAGGTGGGTGGCACTGGCGTCACGGATTCGCTCCTTGAAGTGAGAGTCAGCTGTGCTCATCCGAGGAGGGGCCATACTCGATGGGCGAACGCAGGGCGTGACAGTCTGGCAGGCGGTCACGTCCGAGTCGCGGCAGGGGAGCGACCTTGAGCGTCAGCACAAAACGGTTGTCATAGTTCTACATCTCCACTCGTAACCCAAACATACCAGCGTAGTTGTTGAACTGGTTGTTCCCGACCATGGCGCGAAAATTCACGAACGGTTGCCAGCCATTGGGCAAGACCATCATAAGCCCGGTCCCGACATTGAAATAGTTTCTGACAGGAACATCGTTCTGAAAGCGAAACTTGGTGGGAGTAGGACTGAGGTCTTCAACATACTGCACATTCAGGAAGCGTTGGGAATTTGCGAATTCATGGATGAAATCAGCATTGACCTGCGGCACCAGCACGCCCATCCCTGTGCTGATTGCAGCCTGGCCTTGCATACCGACCACACTCTGGAGTGAGTTCACATATTGATCGTCGTATTTGAGTTCAAGCCCGGTTGAACCACGTTCTTCAAAATTGTGAATATGCGTGTGACTGTAGTTGATACCTAGGCGAGGCCCGACAGTGAACATTCCGATCGGATGGTCATATCCGGTGACCATGCCCATCCTGAAGACATCACTATTCGAATTGCTGGATGAAAAGCCTGCCACGGCGATATTAGACAGGGTCAAACTGTTCCGGCGATCGACCAAGTAGCTGTTGCGCCCATATCCTCCGGTCACCTGGACGAAGGTGCGATCGGTCGGGAGGTATTGGCCGAAAAATGTCCAGTCGGAACCGTTCGTGCTGAAGTTTCCGCCCTGCCGAAAATCCCCGGTCGTGTTCGAGTATGAATACGCGACCCCGGCAGTAAACTGCCTGGAGAAACGATAATCACCGCCCACAGTAAATCCCAAGATGGACGACCGGTATCCTTCCTGAAAGTTCCCATCGTTGCGGCTGAGCGACTCAACGAGGCCTGAGGCAAACAGGCCCAATCCCTTCCACCGTTCGCTGCTCATGCCGAACATTCCACCGGACTGGCCCCCCATCGGTTGTGAAGGAGAGGTCATCCCCATGCCCCCAAGCAGACCGGGCATAAGCGCTCCGAAAGGGTTCGCCACCATCGCGGACGCATGCTTCTGTCCGGAAGACTGATCCTCATCCCTGGTCTCGTCCAGGCGCTGCAAAATTGAACGGTTCAAGATTGATGCTGCTGAGGCCTGGACAGAGGCAGCTCCACCGCCGCCAGCTCCCTGGGCCACCCCGCCGGCCGTACAGATCGCATTGAGGTTCGCTCCATAGGGGCCTCCTCCAGAAAGTCCTGCGCAATTCCCTGCCAGCAGGCCTCGGTTCTGTTGATTCAGTGTTTGCGCATACGCAGGGCTTTGCATGAGGACAATAGCTACCAGCACAAGTAGTACTCGCTCGATCCATCTCACCATGCTCATTCCTCCTTGCGTTGGTACTAGATCAGTCCTCATCGGTCCTGCTCCATCAACCCATCTGCCTAATGTGTTCGTTAAGTCGCTTGCTATGCTGACGTAGTTCAGGTATTGGCCAGACAGTCTTTCCCCTGAAGACCCCTTGGCGCGGCGGCCCATTATAGGTACACTGTCAGCCGCCTGCAATGGGATGTCCTTGTTTTTGGTTAAGGAACTTGCTTCTTCAATGAACATTTCCGCACAACTCCACGACGAACCACTAACGAAGCTTCTGGGGCGATCCTACGAGATGAGCACCATGTTTAAGGGAATACCCATCTCCTTCCTATCGGTGGCGATTCTTCTTATGGTCGTGCTGTCGGCTTGCGCCTCGGATCCGCCCCCTGTTGATTCGGTATCTGCTGTGACCGGAGCGGTGAATGGACCGGGGAGTCCGGACGCCTATGAGGTGGTTGATTGTCTTCTGCCAGGACAGATTCGACAGCTCGGTACGAGAACGACCTATGTGACGGAACGTCGGCCAGCCCGGACGACCAAGGAGGATTGTGTCATTCGTGGCGGCGAATATGTGGCAGTCGATCGCGCCGATTATCAATCCGCCCTTAAAGTATGGCTCAGCGAAGCTCAGAAGGGATTGGCTGACGCCCAATATTACACCGCGACGATATACGAAAAAGGCCAAGGCACAGCTCCGGATTATCAACAGGCGGCCGAGTGGTACCGCAAAGCTGCCGAGCAGAACGACAAGCGCGCCGCCATCGGTCTCGGTCGCCTCTATGAACAGGGGCTTGGAGTGCAGAAAGATCCGGCGCAAGCCTTCACATGGTTTGCGAAAGCCTCCGGCCTCAACGACGGGGCCTTGGCCCTGCTCGTCCACAAACAAGCGCCCACTGCACAGGCCACGAAACGCACTCGTGAACTCGAGCAGGCACTTGCGGGGAAGGATCAAGAAATTAAGAAATTGAGTGGCGAGCTGCGTGACGTGCAGAAAGAGGTCGCCGCCCTGCAGACCACGGTGAAGGAACGCACCAGCCAGATGCAGCAAGAGCGGACAACGCTCACTCAAAATGAGCAGCGGTATCAGACATTGCAGGCCGACCTCGCTCTCCTCCGTGCGCAACCGGACAAGACTCAGCAGACCGCTGCCCTCGGACTGCAGATTCAAAAACTTCAGGCAGAGATCACGCTTGAAAAGAACCAGCTGACCAACCGGAATGCGGAGATTGTCCAGTTGCAGGCTCGCATCAACGGCCTCGAAAGAAATGCCGATCGCATTCAGGTTCTTGAGCAAACCGTCGCCCGCCGTGACAGCGAGGCGCAGACGCTGCGCGCGCAGGTTGCCGCCGCGAACCAGGAGTTTAAACGGCTGGAGGGCCAGCTCCTGGAACGCCAACGGCTGGCAGCCGACGAACGGCGTAAGAGTCAGGACGCCGACCAGCGTTACCAGGCTGCGCAGGCACAGTTGGAACAACTTCGCACGAAGCCCGATCAGTCCGCAGCCGTGGCCACCTATGAAACGACAGTCAAGAAGCTCCAGGAAGAAATGGGCCGGGCGAAGAAAGAGATCGAGGATCGGAATAGTGGGGTCGCGCAACTCCAGCAGAAAATTGCCTCGCTTGAAGCCGACGCAGAGAAACAGGCCAAGGAGCTTCAAGCCTCGTCCATCAACGATATCGGCTTCGATGGTCCCTCGCTGGAAATCATCGATCCACCGCTCGCCAAGACCCGCGGCGTCCAGGTGACCAAGGACGAATTGGCCATTCCCGTCAGCACTGGCACTCGCAGATCCGTCACAGGTCGCGTGTTAGCTCCGGCCGGACTCCGGACGATCACGGTGAACGGGGAGAGCATGAAGGTCAACGACGACGGCGTGTTTACCGCCACCCTCCCGGTCCTTCGGTCAGGAGCCGACGAACTAGCGGTCCAGATTCTCGCCGTGGACATGCAGAACAAACGCGCGGCGTTGAAGTTCTTCTTGAAGGGGCGGGGCACGATGGTGGTCAGCGCCCGGGCCACAAAGCAGGACACGTCAGGGTTCGGACGGTATCATGCGCTCGTGATCGGCAACGACCATTATAAACATTGGCCTCAATTGATGAACGCCATCTCGGATGCCACCGCCATTGCAAAAGTTCTCAAGGAGCAATATGGCTTTCAGGTCACGCTGCTGAAGGATGCGAGTCGCGGACAGATCATGAAAGCGCTCAATCAATATCGGAAGGTTCTCACGGAGAAAGACAATCTGCTCATTTACTACGCCGGGCACGGCCATTTGGAGCAGGGGATCGACCGCGGCTATTGGATTCCAGTGGATGCGGAGATCAACGACAACTCCGAGTGGATCCTGTTACCGGGCGTGACCGATATGCTGCAACTCATCTCTGCGAAACATGTGATGGTAGTGGCGGATTCCTGCTTTGGCGGCAAGTTGACGCGGAGCTCACTGGCCCAGTTGAAGCCGGGTTTGACCGACGACGAACGGTTCGGTCTCTTGAAAACCCTCGCGCAAAAGCGCGTGCGCACCGCCATGACCTCCGGCGGCGTGAAGCCGGTGCTCGATGCCGGTGGCAGCGGCCACTCAGTCTTTGCCGATGCTTTCCTTGGTGTGCTGGAAGAGAATGCCACCGTCCTGGAAGCCGAACGCCTCTTCTGGGCCGTCCGCACCAGAGTCGTCAGTACCTCACAGAAACTCAACGCCGAGCAGGTCCCCACCTACGACCCCATTCACATGGCCGGCCATGAGAGCCTGGGCGATTTTATCTTCGTGCCAAAGGCGCTATAGATTACCGATAGCGAGAGTTGGGAAGACTCGATCGCTCTCCACGGCAAACGTGAACAATTTCCCCCTTTGAAGCGATAGGCAACCATAACGAGTCTTGATCTGCTCACTCGTCACCGGGGCTTCAGTGCCCGTCTCAATCTTGTGATCCATGATTCCAAACAACGGCGCCGGACATCTTGTGACCAAGACCAGCACGAACAGGCCTTTTGCAAACTGCGTCATCCGCGTACTCAATTCCGCCTCTTCCAGGGAAAACAGACACATGCACCGTACAGACCAAACACCTCCTGCTACAGGAACTCGGGGGGTGATCTAAGATGTTGAGTCGACTCTCAATCGAAAACCTCCCTCATGGATAGATAGAAAACTTGTTGGATCGCACGTTGCTGCCGCGAGCTCTGTCGCCGTTGCTTTCGCTCATCTCGAGGTCTACTATTTCGCCCGAAGTTGTTTCGAACTTTTTTTAACCAATGTCGACTTACCTGGTGAGAATAGTCTTGAAATTTCTCGCATGGCTTGGCTGGCATGCGATCTCTGGTGCAGGTTGGGTCTACGGATGGAGGATGCGATGAGAAGTGAATGGATCGGCTCAAATTGGAAGCGAGGGGGAGTCATCGTGGCGCTGCTCCTGTTCACGCCGGTTGGCCAGGCTGCATACGGTGAACAGACAGTACCCCCTGAGTCCGAACCGGCTACGAGCGCGGTGACGGCACCGGCTTCGACCCCGGCAGATCGTACGCTATCGGTGATTCAGTTGGACCGCCCCGTGCATTTCATGAGCCCAGAGGGTGGACCAGTGGTTATTCCGGTCGGAGCCTATACGGTGAGCGCCACCGGCGCGACAACGATGCAACTGGCTCCCGATGGAGGAGGCGCTTTCCTGATCGAGGCGCTCGTGATGCACCATCCGGATACGGTTGCCGAGCCTGTCGCCTTGTCCATTCTCGCGAAGGAGGATAGCCACCATGTCGTACTTCTCCTTCCCCAGGGGCAAGGGTTGGACGCCGTTGGTTCGTACAGCGAGATTCGGCCACGCGGATGGGACCCGACACCCGCATTGCTTGAGTTGGTCGAGAAGGCCCTCGCGCAGAAGGAGAAGCCTATCCGGAAGGCAGAAAAAAAAGGCGGCCATTAATCACTTGAATTTGTGTTTTTCTCCCTGGTCTGGCAGGCGAGTATGCTGACTCGTGTGTCCGCACCGCCAGTCAACGAGTCCGCTACTTTTTCTGATCGAGAACATCTCGTTCAATCCGCGTGAACTAATCCGCTACTCGCTTCGACGTACCGGTAAGACAGCTGGTCTCAATTGCAGTATCCGGGGCACCAAGCCGTCGGAGTTTGAGACTATGACTCTTTCCCCTTCATGCGCGAGACGATTGATGCAGATACTCTATTTCGACAAGCATGCGATTCGACCAGTGGACTCGTTCCGTCTCATGCGCCTGCACAGCGGCTGGCATGTGGTGGCCAATGGATATCTCTGTCGAGTGGCCGATGCAGAAGAAGGGCGGCGGGTGATGGCTACATTCCAGAAGCCACAAGAGCATGATGATTCGCTGCGTTGACAAGCCGAGAGTCGGCTTTTACACTTCCGCGGAAGACGGTTGAACCTCCCATGCCGGCAGTGCGACAAAGAGGCAAGCAACCTTGAGACGTGAGGTTGCACGGGCACTGGAACGTAGCTAACAAGTGTTATTCACCTCGTTCAAGGAGTCATGCCATGAACAAGAAACAGAATGATGCCGAGGCAGAATCCAGGCTCCATTCAGCACCATCACGGCGAGATTTTCTCACCCAGGCTGGATTGCTGGCTGGCGGGATGGCCCTCTTGAGCATACCCGGCTTCC
The DNA here is from genome assembly GCA_030684575.1 of Nitrospirota bacterium. NCBI lineage: Bacteria > Pseudomonadati > Nitrospirota > Nitrospirota bacterium. The sequence goes on from JAUXVD010000023.1 coordinate 97,410, forward strand.
GCACTATGGCGCAGGCGGTGGTCGATGCACGGGCATATTCCTCTGGAAATGTTGCGCTGGAACTCGATGGCCAGTTCGTCGATTTTCTGAAGTCGGCCGATGGAGGTTTCGCGAAAGGCGAAGTCGTGACGACGCCGATAGGTAGTACATCGCCCTTTCCGTTAAAGCATCTTGCATCGATCAAGTATCAAGACATCGTCATCCAATGTGATCCGGTGATGCCTAAACCGCTCTTTGACTGGATCGCTGCCGAACTGAACGGGTCTCATGTCAGAAAAAATGGTGCCATCATTACCGCAGACTTCAATCGCGTGGAGCGGAGCCGATTGCAATTCAACCATGCTTTGATCACGGAGATTGGCCTTCCTGCCTGCGATGCGGCTTCAAAGGATGCGGGTCTCCTGACGGTCAAGTTCGCCCCGGAATTCACCATGCCGTTGGCCGGCAAGGGTGGGAATGTGGTTGGTGCAGTCGCGTCAAAGCAGCAAAAACCCTGGATCCAGAATAATTTCAGGCTCCGAATTCAAGGCCTTGAGGATGCCTGTAAATCTGCCAGCAAGATCGAGGCGCTGGTGTTCAAGCAAATCATCGTACAGGATCAGGTGGGGGCGACACGTGACTACCAAAAGGAACCGGCCAAGATGGAATTCCCCAACCTTGTCCTGTTCCTGTCTGAATCTCAGGCCGGTCCGTTCTATGCGTGGTTCGAGGATTTTGTGGTCAAAGGCAACAACGGTCAGGATCGCGAACGGCCGGGCGTTCTGGAGCTGTTGGCACCCGATCTCAAAGAGGTCCTGCTCACCGTGAACTTCAGCAATTTAGGCATATTCGGTTTCACCCCTGACAAGCAGATGGTAGGCGGAGACGCGATCCGGCGCGTGAAAGTCGAGATGTACTGTGAGCGTCTTACATTGGCCCAAGGTGGGATCGTCAGCACGCAGCCACCACCACCGCCGTTGCCCATGGCTCCTCCACCAGGGCAGCTCGTGCCTGCTCCAGGCCTGACGCTTCCAGGAGGGTTCACGCCTAAGGTGATGCCGCGGTAGTACCAGGAACAGAAGAGAAAGGGTTCCTGCAACCGTCGCGGAGCATGGCCATGGTCACAATGCTCAACGACCCTGATTCATGGATTATGCGTCAGTCAGGGGAAGCAGTATGGATGCAACGGGAAGAGAGAGGAGTCTACCCATGAGAGCATTGCTGTTGACGCTGGCTGTCCTGTTCACACTTCACTGCCATTCAGTATGGGCGGCGGATGAAGTCACCGATCGCGCGGTGCCGATATTCCCTCAGATGCAACCTGTTCCCCCTCTCACAGGTACTGCCAGTGGCGGGAGCACTGCGGTCGGGGGAGTGATAGCCGGAGGGGCGGCCCAGGGAGGGGCAGCGGGAGGAGTAGCCGGGATAGCGGGTGCCGTTGGCGGGGCTTCGGCTGGTGGAGCAGCCGGGGGCGGAGCCGGGGCAGGACAAGGAGCAGCGATAGGAGGAGGGGCCGCAGCAAACGCCGGCGGAGGCTTCGGGGGTGGTGGTGCAGCTGGGGCTGCAGGGGCGCAGGCTTCTATCGAGCAGCAAGTGGGCCTTCTCCAGCAGCAGGTCAGAACGCTGCAGGCCCAACTTGCTGCACTGCAGGCTGCCGTGCAGGTGACGCCCACGGGCGTGACGTTGCAGGGGCCAACGGTGATCATTACCGGAGGAGCGGTAAACATTCAGGCTCAAAATAACCTTGGGCTGATTGCGGGCTCGAATGTGGACGTGAGGGCCGGGGCAGATCTGTCCGCCACAGTTGGTCGGAATACTTCAGTCCAAACCGCATCTAATCTCGCACTCCGAAGCGGGGCGGGAACTGTGGTGCAGGCGTCGGCCCCCCTCGTTCTGAAAGGGTCGATGATTTCGATGAATGGAGGGACAAAGGCGCTCGTAACCGTGGGGAGTGCGGTACAAGTCCCTGGGCAGCCGATCGGGCAAATCGTTACCGGCAGCCCGACGATATTTGGAAACTGAAGCGACGCCCGTTGAGGGAGTGGTGCTGCAGGGCCTTCAGGGGCAGGCAGGGGATAAGCCTGAATACGCTCCGTGTGTCGTAAGCATCCGACCAGAAAACTCTCGTCCAATCGCATCGAACCAATCCATCACTCGCTTCGACGTACAGGTCAGACAACTTGGCTCATTCTCCTTTCAGCGGTATCACGCCGCCGGATGCCAAGTCTGTAACTATTTCTCCGTACAGGCGAGGGGATCGATGCAAATTAACTATTTCGATAAGCATGCGAGACGTCCGGACGACTCTTTTCGGCTCATCTCCCTGCACAACGGCTTGCATGTGGTGGCGAATGGCTATCTCTGTCGGGTGAGCGATGCAGAAGAGGAGCGGCGGGTCATGGCGGCATTTTAAGGCCCACATGAGGATAGAGATGCCCTACGTTGACAAGCCTAGAGGCGAAATTTACACTCCGCCCAGTCAGAGTGAGACGTTACCCCCGTAAAGGTGACGGAGGACTTCAACTCTAAGCTTACCCATCGGCGGGCCACATCATCGAGGGAACCACAGCGGCAAATACAGTAAGTGTCTCAATAGGCTGAATTCCTGGGAGGTCTTGTGCGCGCCCTATCGGTCTTCATATTCTTGTCATTTTCCATTCTATGGGTTGGCTCAGAAAGATCACCACGCAACACGGATTTGCACACCGTCGCACAGCAACAGATACTGCCAGAAATTTCATACATCACCAAAGTGATGTATCACAGCGAGACATCTATCATTCTCAAGATCGGAGCGTGACATGAAGACCTCATACTCGCGAGCCTCGATGACGGCGATACTTCCAGTTCTGGCCCTTTGTGTCAGCGTGGCACTTGCCGAAGAAGGCGTGACTGAGCGGGCGGTACCAGCATTGCCTGGAACGATTCAGCCGGTCATCCCGCTTCCCATGATCGTGAACAGTCTTGTTCAACACCTTGGACAACTGGAGTCAGATGTGCGCGCCGCCCAGGCCGCGCTGAACCAGCCGGGAATCAATCCGTCGGAGATCGTGACGACTAGATTTCCACAACTCGCCGCACTCGCTCGTATGATCGGCACCGAAGCCCGTTCTACACGTGCCCTTGCAAGAGCCGAAACACAACTCCAATTAGAGGAGCAGGCCAATAAGCTCGCCAATGAATCCGAGGCCATCAGTCGTGGCATGGAGGAGGCACGTGCCAAAGCGCAGCAGGCAACTCATGCGGCGACAAACCAAATGCTGCTAGGTATCATCGCCGGCGTCATTCAGTCGAAGGGGGCCGTTGCTGCTTTTCAAGGACCAGCAACACAGAATTCGATGGGTACGTCTGTTATAGGTGCTGGCGCGATGGCCGGTGTTGCCGGCTCATTCACTGGCGTCGGTGCAGGAACAGCTTCTCTCGAACAACATGTGGCATTCCTTCAACAACAGGTGCAGACATTGATCGCGCAGGTGGCTGCATTGCAATCGGTGTTGATCGTCACCCCGACCGGCGCGACGCTGCAGGCCCCGACGTTGTCCTTGTTGAGCATCGACGGCACCACCATTCGCTCCAGCAAGGGGATCGCGGTCGAGGCAGGCAATTCGATCGACATGAAAAGCGCGGCCGGTACTCGCATCAGAGCAGGATCGACCGCATCGGTTGAGGCGGGCGGTACATTGGACCTCAAAGGCGCGTTAATCAAACTCAACGGCGGCACCAAACCCCTTGCAACCGTGGGAAGTCAGGTGCAGGTTCCAGGACAACCAATCGGACATGTTGCTACCGGTAGCCAGTCAGTCCTCGGGAACTAATGCTAAGCCACATCGGCGCAATCAACAACCCGACGGACTTTGTGAACCTTTGTCTGAAGGCCGACGACACATTCTCAGGATCTCGCGCTGAGGAATGGGGACATTCCTCAAGGTTATCTTCATGCGCATCACGGTTGAGAACATGATGGCGAGACAATTCTCTATTACGTACTCACCTGCACAGAGAAAGGAGTGCTCCGATGACTCAGCTACCTGTCATACGTACTTGCGCCTTAGCGTTCGGCATCGCATTTTCGTTGTGCGCCATACCATCGTTCGGCGCGGATCGTTCGGTTGACCTGGCGGACGATACGGACACGGAATCACCGAGCGAGGCCTTTGGCGGCCGGGAAGCGATTGCTCCCCCGAATATCAAGGCCAGGCTCCTGCAGCAGCGCCAATTCATTCAGCAAAACAATCTCCCGTTCTCCATCGGTGTGACCTCGGCGACGGACCGGCCGTTGCCCCCGATCCGTATGGCGCCGGACGTCAAAACCAGAACACTCCAAAGCATGCAGCGCCAAAATGAAGAGGCGTTGCGAGTGTTGCAGGCTGAGAATATTCCCTCCGTCGAACAGATCATGTTGCAACGACAGCTGCAGCCCATGTCGCCGCCGCTGCAAATCAATCCTCAGCTTCAAATCAGGCCGCGGGGAATTCCCGGTGAAGAAAGCCAAACAGCCCCTTCGGTGGATGGGGAGGTCGGCTCGCGTGCGGTGGCTGCCCCCTGTGCATCCAGATCCTCCTTCGTGTATCAACAGGGGAACGGACAGGCGCTCTCGCCGATCAGAGACCAGAAGCAATGCGGCAGTTGTTGGTCGTTCGCTGGAGCCTCGATCGTGGAGAGCAGCAAGCGGATTCGATATGGGGGGGTGGCAAATATCTCCGAGCAGGAGCTGATCGATTGTGCGGGAGGGTTGGCCAACGGATTGATCGATGGCTGCAACGGATTTTTTGTGGAAGACACGATGCTCCACATGCAATTTGACGGAGTGGCTCGGGAAAGCGTGTATCCGGCTTATCAGGCCAAGGACCGAGGCACCTGTTCGAATCCCGCATACCGGTACAAGGTCACGACCTGGGGATGGGTCGCCATCGGCATCGCTAACGTGCAACAGATCAAGACCGCCTTATGTCTGTATGGCCCGGTGGCCACCTCCATCGAAGCCACGAATCTCTTCCTGGACTATACGGGCGGGGTGTTTCAGCAAAAGCCCAATTCCAGCTACGGACCGATTCCCGGCGTCAACCATGCAATCGTGATCGTCGGATGGGACGATGCGAAGGGCGCCTGGCGTGTACGGAACTCATGGGGAACCGGGTGGGGAGAGAACGGGAACGCCTGGGTGAAGTACAACCACAACGCGATCGGATGGGATACCGTCTGGGCCGTGGCCAAGAGACCGTAACAACGGCAGATGACCGGCTTTCGACGGAAGCAGGCAGGTCAAAGAAGCGAGACGAAGGATACGTGGGGCGGCTGAGGGATCCCATCTTAATCGGGGCTCACCTCAGCCGACGTATCAGTTGCGCCGGCGCCGGCTCTCTTCGGCGGTTCACGTGAGGGGATGAACATGCATGACTCAATCCGACTGCCGTCATCGCCCAAGACGCAACTCTCTCGACGTGACGTCTTGAGGCAGGCTCGTTCGTTGGGAATCGCAGCGGCCAGTCTTCCCTGGTTGCTGACGCAATGGTCGTCTTCGGCACTCGCCGCGGTGGCCATCAAAGAACTCACGGTCCCTGCCATCCTCCCACAACCGGCATCGCCACTTGGCGGGCCACCGCAGGACTTGTTGTTTCAATCTCCCTTGATCTACGGCCTTCGACTGGGGAGTGGGCCGTATGTGGAAGTATTCGGGGTGCAGGGAGGCGAGCCGGTTGCGCAGTTCAGTGCCGGTGCGATTCTGCCGGACGGCAGTCTTCCCAAGAGCCTTTCCTCCTACCAGTATCAGGACATCATCTTGTATTACCTTCCGGTTCCCGGAGCGGCCATGAACGCCTGGCTGGTCGACAGCATGAAAGGAACCGCTCCGCCGGTGAACGGGAGCCTGTACTTTCGTGACCGCTCCCTCGGTTCGACTCTGGTAGGTGAAATGTCATTCACGAATGCGCTTGTCCGTGAAATCAAGTTCCCGGAGGCCGATCAGGAGCTCGGCTATCAACCGGCACCCTTCCGCATCACGCTGGCGGTTCAGCAGACCCAGCGCGATGCGGCGGGCAATCCAAATCAGCCGATCACCCAAGTATCCATGACGAATGCTCCCGTCAAGGGCCTATTCAGCATGAGCATTCAGGCCATCGGTTCTCCCGTTTCTGACGTCGTTCGGGTGGAATCTCTCGAGCTTGTCTCTTCGCTGATACCGGCCGTGAAGGGGCGGGGATATCAAGGGACCTTGCCTCGAGCGCTGTCCACCGTTCGTCTCCAGCTTCCGGAATCCAAGGCGGCCCTGTTCTATGCCTGGCACGCAGAATTTGTGTTGAAGGGACAGAACGGCAACGACCTGGAACGGACCGGAGAACTCCGCTGGTTTCTTCCGACCAACCCGAGCACGACGTTGTTCTCGATGCAACTGCAACATCTTGGTATTTTGAGCGTCACCAGACTGCCCACGAACCCGCGCTATGTTCAGGTGGAGATGTATTGCGAGAAGGTTGAGCCATTCTTCGCATAACGGATGTCGGACAGGTCTGCAGTGCCATGAGTAACGGCCTAGTTTTGACCGTGCGCGCGGTGGTCTTGAGGACCTGAGCGCCAGGCCGGTTCAGGAATGAACGTAGCGAAGTGATCAAGCGTGAGGTTCCACGTTCTCGATAAGACCATCATCTTTACTTAAAGGAGAGCGCGATGCGCACATGGTTAACAGGCTTCTTCATCGGATTCGTGTTCGCTATGACATCGGCCGCACTAGCGAACGACCCCAATCCCGAGGGCGCGTTACAATCGTCCACTCCAGCCGAGTCCGTCCCTTCCCTGCCAGACGATCAGGCTGTCGAATCCCGGGGCCTGGCCAAAATACGCACTCTCCTTCCGGATGAAATCGCCCTGGCGAAAATCGTGTTTCAGAATACCCTCAACTACAGCATAGTGAGGGTAACGGACACGCTCGGTCTCGGCGCCAAACCATGGACCACCAATAGCCCACCTCTGTACTTGCTGAATGTCGGCGGCAACTTTCCTAATCTCGCTGTGGACGACGACCGCAGGCGCCTCTTGATCCACGAACTGACCCACGTCTGGCAAGCACAACACCTTGTCCCGATTACCATGAATTCGGCGGTGCATCAGACGTTGAGCGCCATCAACAACGGAGGCGATGTCTCCGGCGCCTATGTCTATACCGCCGGAAAAGCCTGGGGACAGTACAACATCGAGCAGCAGGCCAGCATCGTCGCACATTGGTTCATGCCCTCGAATAGGTGTGTCCCCAACGGCGGCCCTTGTGGCGGCGGAATGAAGACTACGGATGCACGGTACCGCTACATCCGGGATAACATCCGGCAGAATAAGGCGTTCTGACAGAGAACTATTCCTTGGAAATACACCGATCAGTCACCAGAGAAGATCATTCACGGATTTAAAGTGTCGGAACCGTTGGCTTCAGATCCCAAGGAAAGAAGGGGATAGGCATGGTTCAGATCGATAGGTATTGTGAAACCATGAAGGTGATGCTGTAGATTGATCCTTCAATTATTCTAATGGAGCGTGCGATGACTACAACAGGACGCAATGTACTCATCTTGGCAACGGCCCTGCTCTTCTTCACTGGCGCGAGCGATTCCGGATGGGCAGAGACGGTAGACGGAATCGAATCTCGCGGGCTGAACCTCCCGCGTGTCATGATTCCTGCGCCACCACCTCCGGCCATGCAGCCTCTTTTCGTTCGCATGGCCGGAGAAGGACGAGGCACGGTGGCTGTTCCGCCAGCCAAAGCCTGCCCTCCCGCCTGCTCGGCAACCTATCCGCAAGGAACTCCGGTCGTCCTTGCGGCCATCCCCGCGCCTGGTTCCAGATTTGTCGGCTGGGGCGGCGACTGCCTGGGGATGGGGCCCTGCACATTGAGAATGGATCGGCCTCATACTGTTGAAGCTACGTTCAATACAGTTCTAAATTCGTCATCGCCCACACAGTCATCCGTGGGAACAACCATGACACTCTCTGCGCCTGTGCCCATTCCGATTCCCTACCCGAATGTCGGCGGGCCCGCGCTTGCGCCGGAGCTGGCAGCAATTAGCACCATGCTTGCGGACAACACACCGGCGAATGTGATCCTCGACGCCTGGAAAGCATATGTGACTCGCCGAGTGCAAGCCAAGCAGCCGGTCGATGTACCAGGCGCCATTCAACAGGTAAAGATGGGGGCCGAGGCACAAGTGAAATCCCGCATAGACATTGAGCGCGCGCACCTGGCGAGCAAGCGGGATGGCATGAACGAACTGAACCAGCAGTCGACCCTGGAGTTGCAACAACTCATGGATAAAAAAAGCAAGATGGAACAGATGATCTCAAACATGATGAAAGCGTTCAATGACCATGCGAATTCAATCGTTCAGAATTTAAAATAACGCGTCCGGTATCAGTAAAGTGAGGACATCATGAGAGGGTCGATCGTGGTTGTGGGCTTGCTGGACGCACTCACAGCATCCATCCTGGCGTCTGCCGCGGAGGAGGTCACGGAACAGGCCCGCTCGATTTGAAAGGCCCGTTTATCACGCTCAACGGCGGCACGAAACCGTTGGCCACCATTGGCAGCGCCGTGGGTAACGGCCTAGTATGACCGGTAGTCCGACGATCCTGGGGAACTAAGACCGACCCCGGTCGATTCGTGAGCATTGGTTCAGCAATAGAGATCTCGAGTGAGATGAACCTTGGTGTCTGACAAAACGACTATTGGAGTGGAGCGTACAAGTAGTGCCACCATTTTTTCATGTATTGAAAGGAGTCTTCATTATGGCCTCGGACAAGTCGCTCTCTGATCGTATCGTTCCAACCCCCTCTCGGCGTGATCTTTTTCGCACCGTCGGACTCGCTACAGGAGGAGCCATGCTGCTGGGGCTTCCGAAATTCATCGGAAGCTGGGGGGGCACGGCAGAGGCAGCGGTCGCACGTGCTGGCTCAGCAGTGAATCTCGCGCTGGAGTTGGATGGCGCGTCGGCTGGATTCGTACAAGCCGTCGAGGGCGGGAATGCCTTTGCCGATGTTCTGGTGGAGGCCGTGGGCCCGGATGGGATTCAGCGAAAGCGGCCGGGATCGGTCAAGTTCGAAGACATTATCATTCAGGTACCGTTTAACGGCGACGCCAAGCCCTTGAACAATTGGATCGCCGAGACACTTGGGAAAGCTCAAACGCCTAAGAACGGGGCGATCCAGTATATGGACTTCAACTTCACCGAGATGAAACGGCTTGAATTTTTCAACGCCGTTTTGACGGAAGTCACGTTGCCTGTTGCTGACCCTGCAGCCAGGAATCCCGAGTTCCTCACGCTTCGAATTACCCCGCAGACGACGCGCTTGACCGGGAGCACAGGAAAGAAATTGTCCGGGACAGGAACTAAATCGAAGGCAGTGCTTGCCAGTAATTTCCGTTTCAACGTGCAGGGGCTTGAGAAGGCCTGTGCGCGCATTGGTAAGGTCGAGTCGATTGTCGCGAAACGTCCTGTTGCAGGCAGCGCAGTCGGGCAAGACCGGCTCAAGCAATCGGCTCCCGGCGTGCTCGATTGTTCAATCGTTCGCCTCACGCTGCCGGAGGCCGATGCTGGCCCATTCTATAGCTGGTTCGATGATACAGTCGTGAAAGGTAAGCCAAGCGGCGAACTCGCCGGCCTGCTGGAATGGCTTGACCCGACCTTGAAAGTAGTCCTGGCCTCGGTCCAACTCGGTGGTCTGGGCATCGTTCGCTATGCGCCGGAACCGATCAATGCTGGCGCTGAAAGGCTTGGACAGGTGCAAGTCGATATGTATTGCGAAACGATGAATGTAACGATTCTGTGATCATGCGAATGAAGGGAAACGGTTCCGAGAAACCGTTTCCCTTCCGATTGGCAGGCCTTAGAAAGCCGCGCCTAGTTCTGGCTAATCTTCGAACCATTCAACGTCAGGCCCTTGCTGGATTTCAATGTGAGATTCCCGCTGCTGGTTACGGCAATGTCTTTTCCCTGGATATTTATATCTCCGGTACGTTGGATCGCCAGTAGGCCATCTCCCACCTGTATCGTTCCCGTCTGTGCTGCGACGAATCTGAATAGGGTGCCGGACTGGGTGACTAGGGATTTTCCTGCAACGATGACCGCATCGTCTCCGATTGTAAATTGTGCGTTCCGTTGGCTGGTGAGTGCAAAGTTCTGCCCGGATTTGAGTAACATGTCCTTGCCGGATTCCAGTACCAAGTTCCGGCCGACTTGTTGAACCAGGTCTGCGCCTGCCTGCAACTGAAACGACGTACCGGACGACAAGGTCACCGAAGACCCTGCCATTGTGATGCCGCTCGTGCCGAGGGTCAGCGCTTGAGCGCCAGACTGCAGGACGAGCCGTTCGTTCCCGGCCGTCACATCGAAGACCATCTCAGACATTTGTCCAGTCGACGATTGCGCCCGCAGGATCGAGAGATGCTTGTTGGCGGGAAGGGCGACGGGCGGCATGTCTTTCCCATTATAAAGACTACCGATGATCACAGGGCGGCTAGGATCACCGTGCTCAAATGCAATCGCAACTTCATCCCCGACATCCGGCAACCACATGGCTGTGCTTCCGACTCCCGTTGCAATTTGCGCGACTCTCACGAATCCGCTGTCTCCCGGATCGGTCTGCGTGGAATGCGATGGGCTTCTCCATGGGAATCGAATCCTGACTCGTCCAAACTGGTCGACATGTTTGGTTTCACCAGGGAGGCCGACCACAATGCCGGACACCACTCCGCTGACGATGGGCTTCGATGTGACGGGGAGGGGACGAAACACGATCTGCACGGGCAAACAGCGAAAGACATTGCGATAGTCTTTGGCCGTTCGCTGATGTTCCACCGCCGTAATCACATATTCCTGGTTGAAGTCAGCGCGGGGGTGTCCTGCCAAGAACATTCGTTGCCCGGCCTGTAGTTGCGGGTAGGTCGACTCTCCCTGGCATTGTTGCGCATCGGCGATCCTGGCGGCCAATCGGATAGTGGCTTGCGCCTGGGTATCGGCCTTGCTTTCGACACCGGCAGGAAAGATCCGTTCCGTCAGATCACCGAAGATCGGTGCCTGGGCTCCGGCAGTCAGGTCGGTGGTCGGGGTTTTCCAGTTGTAGTCGCCGGCTTGTATGTGCCCGCTATGGAGTGACTGGCCACGGCTGAATGAAGACACGGCTGGAGTGGAATTCGTGGAAAACAGCAGTTTGCCGGACGGCAAGAAGGGGAAGCCTGCATTGCCATCGCTGAAGACCACCTTGTCACCGTTGGGAGAAGGCTCGAAGTGGTAGTGAATGCCGGTGTCTTCGAGTAGTCGGGAGATGAATGCGAAATCGCTCTCTTGATATTGCACGGTCAGCTCACGGGCAGTGGCTGTGTTGCTCACGCGAGATTCCACGTTCGTCACGCCGGCTTCAGTAAGCAGTGTTTTGACGATGTCTGTCGCCATCATTCCGTAGAACGTTCGGCTCGTACTGCGATACTTCAGGCGATTCAGACTGGGAACCAGCCGAACCCGATATAGCCCTTGGACACCGGGGGCCTCCAGCTGTTCGATGCGTTCGATCATGCCGTTGACGGTCCGCCCGGGAAGCACTGCTATCGTGAGCGGTTGACCGACCACCAGCGAAAAATTGAGCGCTTTGTCAGGGGCCGCGACCGTGAGTTCAAACATGAATGGCTCCGACAACGCCTCCTTCCCTGTAAATTGAACTACCGTTCCCTGTGCAAGGGTATCCAGAGCAGGGTTGCCTGCCGCGTGACTGCCACCAGGCAGGACCGCGCAGAATCCGATGAGCAGGACTAGAAGGCAGCGACCATCCCGCATGAGATCCTCCTGAGGTAATTGTGGATCGATCTCTGCTGCCTGGGGTGCGCGACGAGCACCTCTGAAGTACCCGTCGCGCGATTCAGCATTTATCGTATGGGAGTGGCCGGCCTCATGCCGGGATTGGCCCGATGCTTTTCCTGTACCGCATTGAGTTTCTCCTGGATCGCATTGTCTTTTTGTTGAATTGAGTCGAGCTTATGTTGAACGGCTTTTTCTTTCATTTGTGTGCCGTCGATCTTGAATTGATTGGACGGGGCCATTTCACCTGGGGATGCCGCCAAGAGTTGCGGAACGTCGACTCCCAGCGACAATCCCAGCATGGCGACAGTTGCCGCGAGGGTGATGGCTTGGGCTGTTTCAGCCACGTAAGAGATATTGCCGGTTTTGTTCTCTGTTCTGTTCTGCTCGGTCATGGGGTCCTCCTTGGTTGGGAATGAACTGCTTCTATCCATGCTTCAATCGCACGCATGTGGACATCCATCTTTATGGAAGGATCGGTTGGTACGGCGAGATGCTGCTCTGCGCAATATCGTGTCGTGACCGCATCCACGTCCAGCCACACTGGCATCGGAGCCTGATGGTCTGTCATGAGGCGGTCGACGGCCTGCTCGACCTTCGTTCGCACGTCGGTATTGTGCTTGAGGCCCCGTCTGAGGACAGCGGCCATTTTTCCGAGGAGATCTAAATAGCGGTCTACCGCGTCGATATAGGGTTGGGCGCCTTGGGCCTGGAGGTATTCTTCCACCGTGCCTGCTATTCCATACCTGCCCTCGGTGTGTGGGTGCGGTGCCAATTCAGCGAACCATTCGTCGCCCTGGGTCGTGACGTGTCTGCCTAACGGATAGATTCGACAGACCAAGGGACGATCCGCATGGACGCCGCATCCGTCCTCTGTCAGAAATACGCAGGCGCCGTCTTCAACCCGTTTCAAGGCGGTGCCGGCGGAGTCCGTATATTGCGAGAGAAACTCCGATGTCCCGATGCCTCTATTGTGAGCCAACCGCGTCACCTCATAGGGATTGAGGTGGATGATTTTGTCATGGCAGCAGTGGTTGCAGGCGTGACAGCCATAGGAGAACGCGCTATCGCGTGTATAGCGCGCCTCCTGTGACCGGACGATTGGAAGATCTCGCATCGGCTCCTCGTTCTCAGCCGTGAGCATGGCGGGCAGGACGGTTCCAGTCGCTCCACCATCTCGCCAATGGCACAATCGCTACGGTACCAGCATGCTATCCATCGCCGCAGTCTTCGTCCTGTGATTCAGCAGTTCAATTTGTTGAAAGACAAACTCTACCGTCTCTGTCGGAAGTGACGCGATGGCTGTTCCCTGCGATTCAGAGTTATGTGAAATTGATGCCACGAAGGCGTTCGTCAGTTTGATTGTATGGTCAAGTGTCATCACGCCGTTTGGGTCGACTGAGAAGAAGTCGATTACCACTGTCGTTAACATCTCATTCTTCGTCAAGGCGCTGAATAGTTGCGTCGAGGAGGCTCCCCATGCCTTTTTAACCCTGATCGGTTTGTGGACACGCTTGCCAGTCGCCTGACCGCTTGCGGCATCACGTGGACTCACCACAGAATAGTCAAATGCGATTCCGGCGATCTTGCCTTCGAATCCCTTCCGAAGGACCTCCCCGTTGAACGGGCCTTGTGAGGCTCCGGTGATCGACACATAGAATTCAGGTGCGGCCTGCGCAACGCTCGTCGCCAATAGCACGAGCATGAATCCTGCGAGTGCAAGTCTGGCTATCTTTATCATTTTCATCATCGACCTCCTTGTTTGGGCACATGTGAATGGATACGTATGTCGTAAGCTTTTCCTTCTCTTGTCAATTCCAGCTAGCGTATCGGCCTCGGTCCCGTCGACGGCCCACCACCAGGAGAAGGCGGAGGCGTCGGTCCTTTGACGGCTGGCAATGGGCCTGTGCCTCCGCCGGTCTTGGGTCCGGTGATCACTCCGCCTGAAGTCCCTGGTAATGTGGTGCAGGGGCCATCCATACAGTCGGGACCGGCCTTCGGTTGCGTTCTGAGTTCCATCGGTTGGCCGCCGCCGATCCCGGTGGTGCGATTGCAGGGGCATACCTCCCCCTGCATGCAACGCATGGCAGCGCATTTCTGGTCCACGGCGCTGTTACGCGCGAGGTCGCCGGCCTGCATCATGCAGGACATGGCGCCGGGGATCGGCCCGGTCGCTTGAGAGGGATCGATGAGCGCGATCGTCGGATTCGGCGTGGGGGAGGGGCTTCCAGGATTCCGAACGCCGCCCATTCCGGCACCCGGCTGTCGGGGGTTCATATCCGATCCCATGGTGCATTGGTACAGCGATTTCGCGCGGGCTGCCGCGTTGGAGCCGGCACCGCACCCGCCCGCCGTGCCGTCATCATTTATCGTACGTTTATTGGCCTGGGGATCTGTCGTCACGCGGCCTTCGCGTGCTTTGTAATAGGCCTCGACGTCTCCGGTGTCGGCAAGGTTTCCTTGTGCGCTTCTCTCCTGCAGAATCTGCAGGGTGCCTCTCGCGGCATCGGCACCTTCCGGACTGGCGCCTTGTGCCAGAGTATCGACCACCGGGGGCGTCTTATCGAACACGGCGACCACCACGCTGACCACGACATCTTTCACTTTCCCTGCCGCATCCTTGATCTTGTCCCACGCGCCTGGTTCCTTCGTTGTCGTCTCTGTGGTCGGGGTCGTAGTGGTATCACCCTCTGCGCTCAACGCGCAGAACTTGTCTCGAATGCCAGGCTGCTGCGAGGCTTGCTTGGCCAGGTCTCCCGGTGCCGTGCGCGGATCGACCGTCATTCCCGCAATGGCTTTGGACATGCAGGCGAACTGTCCGCGGATACCGGAGGACTTCACACTATCGAGGACGCAGGATACGCCGCTCGTCGGGATACCTCCTGGCGGCGTCATCATGCCGGCGCCACCCTTGCTGCTCCCGCCGCCACCCGGCGTCCCCGGATCAGGGCAGACGAACCCTGTGGCCGACATATTGAGCAGATTGCAGGCGCCACGGCCATAGTTGTCGAGTCGCTGCATGGACCAGAGCAGGCGATCCATCCCGTCCTGGAAGCCGCTCTGAACCATCATTCCGCGTTCGAAGTCATACAGCCACAAGCCCAGATCTCGACGCGGGTAGGTCGCCATCAACGACTGGATTTTTTGGTGGTCGATGTTGACCATCGGCAGCCACCAGCTTTGTCCGGTGTATTGCAACTGGTCAAAGCTCTGCATCCCCAGGTTCAAGACACCCTGTACCGCGATCTGCGCCTGGGGCGCCGGCAACAGCGTCACCGCCCGATGGACATACATGGCCAGGGCGAATTCAACCCCCCGAGCCCCTTCACGAGTCAAACATTGCGAACGGTCCTGGAACTGACTGAGGAAGCGTGCTGCATCTCCATATTTCGTGAGCGCCACCGCTTGAATCGTATTCTTGACTAGAACCTCGAGACCCAGGTTGCCCTGGCAGGTCGGATCTTGCAACGTGGTCGGTGCCGCCTGGATACGATAGTAGAACGCCGCCCGTTGCCAGGTGATATCCCACAAGGCATCCCACGTTTGTGGCAGACTTGGTGCCGGCCTCGCTTGTGCCAGCGGCTGAAGCGGGAGACTCTGAAGAGGCGTCCGCATCCCTGGTACGGCACGGCTTTCTGCCTCGCCTTCGTTATCGGTGGCCAAGGAACGAACCTGTGGCCTGACCGCTTGGATCGCCTCAGATTGGCCGGATGGAATACTCGAATCGGCCCCCGCGGCGAAGGTGCCCGGCGTTTGACTGGCCAAGAGCGCGAGGAGCAGGCCTGCACTCCCGAGGAAGGACATACGCGGTCTGTCATGGGTCATGAATGGCTCCTTCAGCGGATTGTCTGAAACTCGTCCGTCGTCCTACGGCACCACCACGCCGTCCGCGACTCCCTTGGGACCCACGATGCGGACTGCGAAAGTGTAATAGACGTGCGAATAGTTAGCGAAGGGTGCGGGATTCATCCACCATCGCACATTGAGGTAAGGCCAATCGGTGCCTTTTTTGATTTCCCAGACATAGGCTCCACCTGTGCAGAAGTTGAACCCATAAAGCTGATACTCGCAGTACACAAATGCTTCGTCTGAGACCCAGCCGTTCTTCAGCCGCGTATTGCCAAAGAACACGTCATTGTCCTTGAATCCAGCGATGAAGTTGGCACTGGCGCGTTTAATCTTATTTGCGGGAGAGGCCTCGTCGACCGGCCACTTCAGCACCCGGTCCATCGTGGCTCTGATCTCACGAATCTCCAATGTTGGATTGAATCGAAACGGCACCAGGTTGCTGTTGACGTTGCCGGTGGTCCTCTTGAGGTAGACCGTGCCGTTGAACCCAAGCACGCCGGTTGCCTCCGGCACCGTTGTAAAGATTTGAGTATCGTTCCAGATCACTCCGGCCGGGGCGACGAGATCTTTTCCAGGACCGATGACGAAGTGCACCTCGCCTCCCGTACCAAACCCACTCCCATTGATGAGAAGCGGATCGCCAGGCTGGCCTTGCGTCACGCTGAGTGAGGCGATTACGGGGTTCGGCATGACCGATTGGGGGCCAGATGTCGAGCCCACGCCTTGAATGGGCTGCGCAGAAGAGGCCGTCGACGGTGGGACAATCGCTCCGAGTTTTTGCCCTGTCGTGGTATCCAATGGCTGTTTCATGATGCCGATCATCTGATCTCCACGCAATGCGCGTGTGCCGATTTCTCCTTCAGCGGACACTCCAGGTATTCCTGAACTTCCTTCCGTCTCCTCGATCCCTCTGGGCCGGATCTGCCCACTCATCCGGCTCCGCAACTGATCGAGTTGTGGCTGGATCTGCGCGTGGAGTGCGGTTCGCCGATCCATCAGCTGCCGATCGAACTTGGACTTTCGCTGTTGAAACGCTCGCTCCATCTGCGCTTCCGCTTGCGCGGCGGCTTGTTGCTGATCCTGTTGGGTGGGGTGCTTCTGCTGTGCCGTCATGGCTTGAACGGCCTGCTGAACGACTGCTTGATTCACCGGCGGGTGCTGCACGGTCACTATGCCACCCGCACGACCACCCTGTTGCGGAGCCGTCGGCTGGGCCAGGCGTATCTGCACATTCCAGAGCACACCGGTCTGCACATCTTGCGCGGTCACGGTATAGGTGAGCAGTACCTGGCCTGCTCCCTGCTGGCTGATCGGTTGCGGGGCTGGTCCCTGTAGCGTCACGATCACCGGTGCGCCCTGGCTCTGCACCTCCACGACGACAGGCCCGGGTTGCGTCACGGCAAAGCCGAACGAGTCGGCCTCCGGTCCCTGCACGTCGAACTTCTGCGGCCACGTCGGGGATTGCGTCGTGGACCGGTCCGGTGTCCCCGGCTGGGCTGGTGCCCCCAGTTGCGTGGGCCGTTGGAACTGCGGCATCCCACGGCTCCCGACCTCGCCTGCGTCGTCGGTCGCCATTCCCTGGCCGAGCGATCGCTTCTTGTCAGGTGGGAGTGATTGATAGGCGCCGGTATCGCCGGACGGCATGGCCCGGTCTGCCTCCGCTGCGAAGGTGTCCGGCGTTTGACTGGCCAAGAGCGCGAAGACTAGGCCTGCGCTCCCGAGGAACGATATAGCTCGAATGTGACAGGTCATGAATGACTCCTTCTGTAGCTGTCCTCTTGCTTCTCTAACGTCCTACGGCACCACCAAGCCGTCGGCTACGCCCTTAGGCCCTTGAATGAGCATAGAGATCGCGTAATCAAGAGTTGGAGAACTTCCTCCCGTAAACATATTGGAGAACCAATCATCCACCCAGAACCCCACATTCATATGTGGCCGATCGGTGCCGACATGGCTTTCGACCAGATAGACACCGCCATCCGTAAACGCAGGAAATGACAGATAGACCAGAGGCGTTTGGCTCACAACCCAGCCATTCTTCAGCCGGGCATTCATAAAGATGTGGTCGTTCCCCTTCGGACCCCAGAACATGAATTGGTGCGAACGACGGACGAATGATCCTTGCCAATTGAATACGTTCACACCGTTGAACTGTTGGAGTTGCGATTCCGTCATGCGTTTGATCTGCCGGAGTTCCATCGCAGGATTGAAGCGGAAGGGGACGATGTTACTGTTGACGCTACTGGCAGCCGACTTGACGTAGACTGTCCCATTGAACGCGAGCACACCGGATGCGTCCGGCACAGACGTAAAGATCTGACCGTCGCTCCAGATCGCCGCGGCCGGCGCCACCAGATCCATTCCAGGTGCAATGATGAAATGGACCTCGCCGCCTGTGCCAAATCCGCTCCCGTTGATCATGACCGGATCGCCGGGCTGCCCTTGCGTCACATTCACTGACGCGATGACCGGATTCGACGCCACGGGGGGTAACAGGGGGGAGACTTTCAGCATCTTCTGTGGCATCTGCAGCTGCAGCGCGCGCGTGCCGATTTCGCCTTCCGTCGACAAGACGGGCTCCGCAGGCGTTCCCTCGACGCCTTCAATGCTGCGCGAGCGGACCTGCCCACCCATGCGGCCCTGCAGCTGATCGAATTGAGGTTGGATCTGTGACATCATCGACGCACGCCGATCCATCTGCTGGCGGTCGAACTGCGCCTTGTGCTGTTGGAAGGCTGCCTCCATCTTGGCGCCGGTTTGTGCCACCGCCTGCTGCTGTTCTTGCTCGGTCGGTTCTTTCCGTTGCTTTGTTCTCGATTGGATGGCCTGTTCCACGGCAGCCTGATTCACCGGCGGATACTGGATGTTGACCATGCCATTGGCTAGACCACCTTGCTGCGGCGGCGTCGGTTGGACGAGTCTGATCTGGAGCCTCCAGAGCAGGCTCTTCTGGATATCCTGCGGGGTGACGGTGTACGTCAGACGCAATGGTCCGGCACCCTGTTGACTGATCGGTTGCGGAGCCGGGCCCTGCAACGTCACGCTCACAGGTGCGCCCTGGCTTTGGACCTCGACGACCACTGGCCCTGGCTGTGTGACTGCAAAGCCGAACGAGTCGACTTCCGGACCCTTCACATCAAACTTCTGCGGATACGTTGGTAATTGCGCATTCGGCTGGCCAGGCGTGCCAGATTGTCCAGGATTGCCAGGGAGCATCGGCCGCTGCAACTGCGGCATTCCACGGCTCCCGATGTCACCGGTTTCGCCGGACGGCATGCGCGAATCGGTCTCCGCTGCGAATGTGACGGGATGGGACCAGGCGAGCAGCGCGACGAGTAGGCTCCCCGCGCCAATGATCGAAAGAGGTCGCGATTGAAGAGTCATAAGAGTCTCCTTGATGTGAAGGTGAACGTGTTGCAATTGTTCTACGTGCTCCTTTTAGGGCATGGTGTACCCGATGGTTATGAGATCTACCATCACGCTGGGGCTTTGAGGAGAGGGAACCGGTGCTTTTGCTGGAACCAATGTGAGCCTGAGAAAACGCCCCTGTCTCGCATCAACCGGGATCGCGAGATTGTTCATCCCCATCTTGCCGTACGTGCCCAACGCAAGGCAGTCGCTCTCAAGCGCAATGTCAATGAATCCCTGGCCGTTTCCGATAGAACCCTGAAACTCGGCAAGGAGGTTCTGCTTGCCGCTCCTGTCATGAACACCAATGCTGATTTCTCTGATGATCGCGCCATGCGGTAGATGCAGCTGCGTCTCTCCGATGAGTTGAGAGAGGGGAGGGTTCGCAGATTCCTGTGCGAAGACTTGGAGAACCGGAGCATTCAGTTCAACGTTTTCAGGGAACTGGGGTCTGTTCAGAGACGCTCCAGGCCTTGGTGTCATGGCATAGGTGGTGGCATCCAATGTGAATTGCGCCAGCGTGTCTGCCGTGCGCCGAATGGCATCGCTGACACGTATGGATGAGGGCATAATCGTATAATAATGCGTTGACGGAACCGGGGAGGGAACGACCGCCGCGGTAAAGACAGATTTGACGCACGATGGCAGAGCCTGTGGCACAAGCGCGGTACCAAGCTGCTTGGGAACAAGAAAAATCTGCGGATTTTGTAGGCCCGGTCGTAGCATCGGCGTAGCCCGGGAGCCGACCTCCTCAGCCGGCGCTGCGTCTTGTGGCGATCCCTCTTCCACAGCCCAGCCCACACCGGGCCAGGCGAGGATCCATAAGAGGGCCATTCGTACCATCCATTGCCATGTGCAGATATTCATAACAATCCTCCAACTATTCGTAGGTCGACCAGTTCCGGAAAAGGTTCAAAGTGTTGGGCGTATGTTCGATCAATATACTGCTACGGCGTACCCCAGATTTTCCCGGCGAACGGTCTGGTTCGGTCCACCTTCGGTCAGTTTCAGGACGTGATGGATCACAGAGCGTTGCAAATCGTTGACCGTGATCGTTTGATTCTTGTGTGTCTCGACGTCTCGAGAATGCGCGAATTCGAACTGTGCATGTTGATGGAGAAATGATCGATGTGAAAAGAATGTCATCGAAAGGGCCTCGGTGTCGGTTGGCCTTGAACTACAGTGCGGTTGTTGCCCTGCTTATCCCGCGAGACAGGGTTCCTCACCGGGTGCACCGTGTGAACGCGAACCTGCATGCCGCACGTTCGTCATCGAACGACATGAGCCGTCACTCTGCTGATGTATCGCGTGATGAAGTGGGGCCATACCTTACGAGCCTTCAATCTTCTGCTTCAACGCCTTGGCAAATGATTTGGCTGTATCCAGGACGGAGTCCTTGCCGTCCGACATGGTAATGACGAGCAGCCAATTCCCTTTCTCGACGTCGATCATCCGAATGCTGGCATTGCCCACTACCTCATGCATGCCGGCTCCGATGCCCATCACATATCCCGTCGAGTAGGTCTGCCCCATGCCGACCGTGCCGGTAATCAACGCATCCACGGCGAGAATTTTCCCGGCGGCGATGGTTTTCTCGGCTTCCGTGACTCCGCCAAGATTCAGCGCCTGCTCCTTCATCACCTTGTCCAGCTGAGTGCGCTCAACCACATCGATGCCTAGCTTTAATAACTCGACGGCAAAGTGGTCGCTGAAGGCATCCGTGCTGCCGGCTCCGCCTCCGCCCATCATTCTGAATCCACCAAAATTTGGCATGCCAGCGAAACCGCCGGCATCCAACTGGATCGCCACCTTCTTGATTTTTCGCAGGTCCGCCTGGGTGGTTTTTGGTCCGACGGCTACCGAGAGGTTACTGCAGCCGGAGAGGCTGATGACACCAAGCAGGCCGAGACACAACAGACTTCGAAGCCGGACGGATTGCATGATGATCTTCTCCTGTGAAACCCGGATGGCACATGCCGCAAAACGCGCCGATGCTATCTAGGGGTCTTGCCGATGTCAAATGATCTGGCGTGAGTCCCCAGACAGCATTTAGAAACACCGCGCGAGTCCTGAGACGGTCACTGGGCGTTGTTCCTGCTGCCAGCTATTTCGTCCATTGCTCCAGAATCATCGGCAGTGCCTTATCCATCCACTGTATGACCGCTTTTGAAATGGCCTTCTTGCCCGCGACCTGCTCGGACACGTCGAGAGCGGGCGCAACCGCTTCTTCCGCAGTAAGAATTTCTCCGGTGTCCGCCCTGATCGCTTTGGCTTGCAGCCGGCCTCGCACGGACACCATGCCCCCCATCATGACCCCCTGCAATGCGCTTTCGCTGAACGCCTCGCCGAGGATGAGCACCTCGGCGCCATGTTGCCGCGCGAGCGACTGGGCGACCGTGATGTCACCGTCCAGCACCTGCTTCAACTGTTCTCCTTCACGGATTTTCCGCATCTGCGCCTGCTCCACGACCGTGAAACCTTTCTGGAGGAGCAGCCGTATGATCTCTGCTTCTCCGGACGAAGCGGTTGGGGCGGCTCCCACATGGCGTTCGGCCACAACGACCATCATCCTGGGCTTCTTTGGCAGGGCATCGTACGCGGGCGCTTTTGCCAGTTCGGTCGGTTTTGAAGATTCCGCCGGTTTGTGTACCTGTCCTTTGAGCACCTCCAGTTCAGCCCTCATTCGCGCGATCTCGTCGGACGAGCTGCTGCGATTCGCAGAAGAAGGCAGCGGGCTAACAGTGGCGGAGGCTAAACGAAAGACAAACTGCCCGCCTTCATCCCCGGTGCCCCTGATCGGCTCACTCTGCGGCGTCTGCTCCGAGTTGTTGGCCACCAGGGGAGCCAGCTTTGTGTGAATCTGGCTCGGCACCAAATAGGGATCGGTGTTGTCTTGCAGGAGTGAAATGAAATGGTAGGCGAACACACTGTGGCCGTTTTTACCTTGATCCGCCACCGGCTCTTTTCCGCCGGACGTGAGGCCCCAGCGTGACGGTTTCTGATAGAGCCGCGCGTACCACTGATCGTTGATCGGCGGCAACGCCCTCGTCCCAAACAATGTGCCGCTGAAGCAGGAATCCGCCACTAAGTACACATGCCGAGCCTTCATCCCGTTGATGTAGTCCCGAATAGACGCATTTGTGATGAAGGTTCCCGGCTCCTTTGGCTCGCCTTCGACTGGCACCCACCAGCCAAGTTTGCCATCTTCTTCGTATTGGCCATGACCCGCATAGTAGATCAGGACGCTGTCGTCCTTACCGACGTCGCGGCCCAGGCGATACAACGCATTCTGAATCTTTGGCCCGGTCGCGTGCGCGTCGTATAGTTCGACAATATGCTCTTTTTGGAATCCATACCGCGCAACCAATACGTCCCGTATCCCTTTGGCGTCTCGCACAGCGCTTTCCAACTTGGGGGCATGCTTGTATTGGTCGATCCCAATGACCAGTGCCCAATAGTCGCCCACGATCGGTACGCTGCCGGCTGTTGCCGGGACGATCGTCACACTGCGCTGCGGCTGTTCAGCCAGAACCGATGGATTCACGGCCGCCATCGACAGCCAGAAGATCGCCAGGCACCCGCTCACGGCATGCCGCTTCAGGGCCCTCGCCACGATCGCCCAATGTTGTTGTAGGTGTTGTTTTTGAGTCAAATCGACTGCCTCGTGTGGTCGACTATAAGCAGTAGTCCGGCAACAGGCGCGCAGTATAGCATGAGGGCTTTTCTGTAAATAGCTGCTGGGACTGAGTCGCAGCGTATCCCGGGAAGGTTCATGGTTCCCCTCGTGGATTGACAGGCTCCAGGTGGTGACCTACACTCGCACGGCTTTGAACCTCTGGAAACAATGGGACGACTGACTGCGCAGGTGGCCGATCATGGCCGCGAGCGACTGGGTATGTTCAACGATGAGGAGGCAGGTATGAGATACGTGGGAAGGGGATTCGCTTGTGTGATGCTACTGTGTGTGGCCGGTTGTGCGACGCCGCAGCAGGATGCCAGTCAGGCCGACGATGCGACCATCGTCACTCTTCCGCAAGCCGTGCACTTTCAGACCCTCGAAGGGGCCGATCTGGTTGTGGAGGCGGGCAGCTATCATGTGGAACGTGCTGCTCCGGGTGGACTTACGCTGAAGGCCGTAGATACCACCGGCATGGCCACGGTCAAAACCGGCCAGACGACCCACGACTTCAAGCTGCGCGGTCCCGTAGCGCTGGTCGCTCCGGAAGGGGATGACACTCGCCACATTGCGCTGTTGTTACCGAGCGGAGAGGCCCTGGATGCGTCTGGTTCGCTCAGTGGAGTCCAGTCCCGCGCCGCATCGTCACCCATGATCTCTCGCATGGCGTTACAGCAATCGGTGCAGGTGCTGAGCCCAGCTCGACTCACGTTGTTCGTGAAGCCCCCTTTTGACCCCTGTGCCGGGGCCATTCCTTCGCTTCCTGCGCCGGCGCCAACCCCAAGCAATCTTCCTCAGATCACTCCAGGCCAAGGCCCCATTCCCGATGTCGTCAATTGGCAGCCAAAGCAAAAATCCCGTGCTGGAGGCGAGTTGATTCTTCAGGGGCGCAACTTCGATCCGGCCGGGTTGGTCGCCATCATTGGATCGACGCGACTCCTCCCCACCACAAAGTCTGGCTCGGAAGTACGATTTACGATTCCGACGTCTCTTCGTGCCTTCAATGCCCCTTTGGTGGTCTATCAGCAGGGCGGGACGCTGCGCACGATCGAAACGAACTACGAAGTCTTTGACCCGGCTTCCAAAATCACACGCGTCGTGCCGGAAACATTCAGCCAGGGCGATCTGGTCACCATTTGTGGAGTGAGCGTTTCGCATCTGCGTTTAAGCGAGTCAGTGAGGACCAACGCGGGTGGTGGTGGGGTTCCCCAGTATGAGACGAGAACGCTGGCCTTAATTGGAACACCCAACGGACAATATCAGACCTATCACTACTTCGACCTCCTCAACCCGATCGCATCGCCTTCCGGCGATCGGCTGACATTCGTGGTCGGAACGAATCTGTATAAAGAGATCTTCAAAGCTGCCACTCCGGACGGGAAAGCCGCCTATACCGATATCGTTCCAGATCCAGCACCGTCGAATCCCGTGACCGGTCCCCTAAGCTTCCACTCGGAAACGAACCCCATCAACAGTCGAGACGTGTTTGCCCCAAATCCCGTAATCTGGCGCTTGGGTGGACCGAAGATCGCAAAAGTTGGCATGCACCCCAATACCCAATTTGGCCTCGGCGAGCCATTTTTCATGCAACCGACTATTCTGCCGAATAACACCGTGTATCCTGGATACGGGGTGGGTCGGATGTTTGTCGTGGAGGGCAGCAACTTGCTGGGGCAGTATCGCATCGGCACAATTCCCGTTCCGCAACTGAGCCTGCTGTCTTCCGATGAAACGAAGGTAGGCGTGGTGCCGCCTCCTACTGTATTCGGCGGCGAGCTCTGCGGCACGAAGAATGGCGTCACAGGCTGCGGGCCGACTCCCGTCACAGTTGTGCCGGGGCCAGTGCTGGCGTCTTTGCCGAATTTCCCGCTCGCATTGCGTGTCACCCACACCATCAACGGCTTGCACCTTCGCCCTTCAGGTGTCGCAGGCCTCACCTACGAACTCTATGTGCCGGGTTTGATGGATCCGTCGCTACAGATTGCAGGCGGATCCGCTCCCACGATTGGCCAATGCAACTTGGTTGTTCAGGTGCTCGAGCATACGGATTCACGCATCCAGTTTCGTATCGGTGATCCGGCCGGTCCGGCTCCTAACAGTAGCTGCATGACATTCCGCGCGGACTATTTCAATGCCGCTTCCCCCAATCGACCGACGGTGTTCTTGCTCGGAAAATACAACGGCAAACAATCGACGATCTGGCACCAACAGTTCTACTTGACCCAGTAGGTCATTCGGTCGAATTGTGTTGGGCCCGCGGCAGGAGTCCTGCTGCGGGCCCCTTTATTTTGGTGACCGTGAATGGTCATGTTTTCGTACAGGTCAGGCATGCAGGCATCTGCCTGTCCTCTCGAAACTGCCGGGCTGGGTAGCCAACGGAGAAGTGGCCACCATGAGTTTCTAGGTTCGGGATATGTGAATGGGGGGATTGCGCCTGGCTGCGGCGAAACTACTGCAGGGTATATCCGATCCGGATCGGGCTGATTTTATGGCCTGGGGTTGGCTTGGCTGTCATGAAAACGTAGATCAAGTATCCACGATCACGATTGACCACGGGGATCGCGAGCGTGCCGACAGTCATGAGGATGCTTCGTATTGATGATGCGCAATCGCTCTTGAGCGACACATCGATCAACGAGTCTCCAGGGGGGAGCATCCCCATGTTTGTCGTACCCAGGCTGAGTCTGTGGGCCAGAAGTCCGACTTGCACATCCTCGTCAAGCGCGTCATACACGATCACCGACAGCTCACGGATGACGGCTCCATCCGGCAATTGAACCGGCGCAGCCAATCTCGTGGCATAGGTGCCTGACGGCGCCGTCACGGTGAGGATGGTGCCAAGGATATTACTCTGCTCGTCGACCGCGATCGGGGTAATCGGCGCTCCCGTGTTTTTTCTCATATTCTCGAACAGCAGGCTGCTCGCCAATGTCAGGGGAGAAATCGTGATGAAATGGGTGGACGAGACCGGCTGAGACGCCACGATATTGTCCGGTCTCGCTGACACCGTGCAGGGTTTCGTCGGGGCGAATGTCGCAGAGGCTGACGTCGCGTAGGCATACTTCTTTAGCGCTACAGCCGAAACGAGCGCAGGCCCCCGGCTGTGAATGCCGCTGGGCGATCCCTGTGCATCCAAGGTGGTGCCACCCGGCATCAGCCACACGATATGCTGCTCGTCTGGACCCAGCACAATCGACAAGGCTGCCGGCATGGCAAGCGCTTCCTCGTGTGTTCTGGCTGTTGAGGTAAGTTGGAGTGCCGACTTGCCATCTGTCGGTATCAAGGTGAGCCACGTTTCATGGGCTTCCACGCGGTAGGTTCCGGAATCTACAACGAGATCCTGTCCTTGGGCATCGAGGAAATGCACTGGCTGCGAGAGCTCAATCAGCACCGGGGGACTCTCTGCCCATGCCGCAATAGGCATTCCGAATGCCAGGCTCCATACGCAGATACCGATGGCCCATCGCTGCCGTTTCATCGCGCTCCGCATGCTCGTGTTGTGCTCCCCATCGCTATTGGCCTTCGTGCTCACTCCTATCCGCTACGGCCGCGGCAGGTACGTCACCACAAAATCCGTTCCTTGAAATTCGGAATACAGGATCTCGATCCGGGCCGGGCTCATGGGGTTGATGCCGGCCTTGGCTAACAGATCGGCGCGCACGAGCTGAAAGACCTGTTGTTCAAACTGCATGCGGGTTTGAGGTTGGAGCAGCAACTCCCGCATGCCGTTTTCCAGCGAAGGCTGAATCTGTTTGAAGTAGTCGACCGTGGCTTTGCAAATATTGACCGGAAAAATGACGTCGAAGAAATGTGTGCATTTCTCCGCTTCTTTTACGGCCCCTGTCACGGCTATGCGAAGAGAGTGGTAGGTCGGTAATGATCGCTGATCGATGGTCGGCGTCAGGAAGACATCGATGAGCACCTTCTCCGCCACGAGATCGCTGAGCGCGCTGTCCCCCTCACCCGTATAGTCTTTGTAGTATGTCTTGAACTGGATCACCGGAATGACGAATTGGAGTCGGAGCTCCACGCCTTCCGTTGTCACAATGGGAGGGTTCGATGCCCCGGTGACATGGATGTAGGACTTTTGTCCGTTCCCGGCTTCGTGTGTGTATTTTTCCAGCGCAATGCGCCCTGAGAGGCCACGGCCCAGGGAAAAGTTCGTATCTAACGGGCTTCGCATATTGCCCAGCTGGATAAACGACTTTGTCGGGTCTCCAAGAATCACCGTAAAGGGAATGACCTTCGTGATGGACCCAGGCGGTCCGTTGGATTGCTGTGGCATGGCTGGCTGTCCGGGCATCTGTGCCGGTGGTTGAGCCGGTGTAGGGAAAGGCGCAGGAACCGGTTGCGGCGGGCGAGGGGGAAATACTTGAGCCATCGCGACCGAGCTCGAGAAGACCAGTCCCGCCGTGATCCCGATCAATCTACGGGAGATGTACATAGGAATATCCCTCTCTCACTTATTCGTGTTTAAACCAGCGGGTGACGGTCACATCTTGCCCTGGCTGACCGGCCATATACGAGAGCGGGGTCACTTGTGTGGTGGTGCCGGTTTCGTCTTTCACGGTGACGATCCCACGAGTTTTCGTCGCGCCGACCCCTCGTGGAATGACTGGCGGTTCTTCGACCTTCGCCACGATGGTGCTCGTGGGACGTGGTTCAGCCGCCATCTTCGCCATGCTCTCTTCAAGGTCTGTTCGTCGATTCGCCGAGGCGACGACATAAAATGTTTCAATTCCCTTTACCTGATCGAGGCTGAACCAGTAGGGCCCTTCTGGAAACGCCACTTCTTGATCCTTTTTCACCGGATTTGCCGTCGTGCCCGATTTGGTGGGGAAGACCGGTTCCGCCCATGCTGATCCATCGATTGAGACGATGTACACATAACAGTCGCAGCTTGTGCGTACCACCAGCTTGAACTTATCTCCGGCGTCTTTTTCCCCCCCACCGTCGGTGAGTACGTCGCCATCGTTCATTAAGACCACTTCTTTGCCTTTAGCGGTTTGTTTCTGACGAATCAGCGCCACATCGATGGCCACTGGTTCAGCAGGTACTCCACGAGGATAGATCCCAGCCCCTCCGTTGGGTTGTCCCCCGTACGGCTGAGGTTGCGCGGCTGCGCCATATCCGCCATATGCTTGCTGTTGTTGTGGTGGGGCTCCGTACGGTGATGGAGTGCCATATCCTGGCTGCGCTTGTCCGTACCCGGATTGTGCCTGTCCGTATCCTGGCTGAGACTGGCCATATCCAGGCTGCGCTTGGCCGTAGCCTGGTTGCGTGGCTGCGCCAGCCCCATAGGGATTGTTTGGATCGTAACCTGCCTGTGGAAGAGACGCCGCCCCTCCATAGGGATTGGCCTGACCAGGCTGAGCAGGCATTCCAGTGTTTCCATACGGATTTTGTGTGCCATAGGGGTTCGGCGTTCCGTACGGTTGATTGGTCGAACCATAGGGGTTCTGTTGGCCCGGCTGAGTTTGATACCCACTGTTGCCATAGGGATTCTGCGACCCGTAGGGATTTTGAGTAGCAGCAGGGTTTGGAGGTTGCCCGTATGGCGATGCTGTTCCATAAGGAGAGGCAGGCTGTCCGTATGGATTCTGCGCCCCTGCTCCATAGGGATTGTTTGGGTCGTAGGCGCCGGCTTGTCCAGGGTACGTCTGCTGCCCGGGATATTGCTGTTGGGGCATGCCCGGTTGTCCGCCATAGCCGGAGGCTGCTCCATAGGGATTGGCCTGTGCTCCTCCTGGATAGGTCATAGCGCCGGGGTTCTGGGCTCCGGCTCCATAGGGATTATTCGGATCATAGGCGCCGGCTTGCCCAGGGTAGGTTTGTGGCCCGGGATATTGTAGTTGGGGCATGCCCGGCTGTCCTTGAGGCGCTGGTTGCCCGGGAAACCCAGGCTGACCTTGAAATCCCGGTTGGCCTTGAGGCCCCAGTTGACTCTGCATGCCAGGCCCTGCCGGAAGGCCCTGCATATAGGGACTGGCCATGCGATTCACGAGGTTGCTGAGGTTGTCGCGATGCTTGGATCCGTAATTGGACAGGCCGGTTTGGAAGAGATTCTTGGCAAACTCAAAAGCTATTGGAACCAGGAACGGCGCGGCTGCACAGGAGCTGAGGAGCAGGGTGCCCGCGAGGGCCATGCCGACTCCCTGTTGATAGACTCTGTACGGCCTCATCATTGTATATCGCATCATCGGTGATCTCCGTGCTCTTGTCCCGTAGGTCGAGTCGAGTCGTCGGAAGGTTCACGGCATTGTAGACTGGCCTCGAAGGAGGGTCAATCAAACCCCCTGCTATTGAGGGGCCGGGGCAAATGTGTTAGAGCAATGGCGCAATTCGGTCCTGCTCCTGTCTCCACATTGAACGAATGGCGCGATGGACGCGACTCACTGGCACGATGTCTCAGACCCTGATCTTCTGGCCGCAGTGGCCGGCCGTGATGCCGCAGCATTTGAACGCCTCTATCAACTCTACGAGAAACGCGTCTATCAATATGTCTGTACCCTGGTCTACGACCCCACGCTGGCAGAAGAAGTGGTGGTGGATGCCATGATGGCAGTATGGCGCGGTGCCGGAAGCTTTTCCCGTTCTTCGCGTGTGTCGACCTGGATCTTCGGGATTGCGCGGCACAAGGCCTTGGATGCGCTCCGGCGCGCCGGGCGCCATTATCATGATGTGGCGTTGGATGAGGCGCTCGAATTGCCGAATGCCCAAGACAGTCCCGCAGAGTCGGTCAATCGGAAGCAAGTGACCTCGTTAACGCAGCTGGCCTTGCAGACACTCTCGCGGGAGCATCAGGAGGTGCTTCGTCTCGTGTTTTACGAAGAGCTGCCGTATGAAGAGATTGCGGATCTCCTGTCGATCCCGACTAATACGGTGAAAACCCGTGTGTATTATGCCAAGCAGCGTCTCAAACATCATCTTCAGCAACTTGCCGAGGATCAGCGAGTCTAAATGGTAGAACCAGAGACACAGGATCATCCCATCCATGCTGAGGGAGCCCTCTTACCCTGGTATCTGAACGGCACTCTCCAGGAGGAGGAACGCCGTCACGTTGACCAGCACCTTTCGTCCTGTGCCTCCTGTCGTGCGGAACTGGAGGAATTGGCTCAGCTGAATGTGCAGTTGCATGAAGTCTATGCGGCGCAGTCCGAACCGTCGATCAGGACTCAGCGAACAGTACGCGCACAAATCCAACGAGAGACCTCCGAGAAGGGCGCCAAGCCTATGACCGGTTCAGCATGGCTGGACGGGCTGGATGCTTGGTTCCGCTCTCTTTTTATTCCTCGATGGGCGCCCGCGCTTGCGGTCACGTTGCTCGTGGCTCAACTGGGATTGCTTCTGTGGAGTCTGACCCTGCCGACTCTGTCTGATCAGGTGACGACCAGGGGGCTTGGCGCGCCAACGGTCAAGCTGCGTGTGGTATTCCAGGAGACGGCATCTGCGCGACAGATTCGTATGCTCGTTCAAGGAGTGCATGGAAGAATCGTGGATGGGCCGGCTTTAGATGGCGCCTATATCATGGAGGTTCCAGCCGGGGACCAGGCTGCCGCACAGAAGAAGGTTGAGGCTCTGCGTAGCCAGCCTGAGAGTATTCGTACGGTTGAGCCGATGACACCGTGAACCTGAAGAAGCCGGCCTGCGACTGACGTATAGATGAGACGTGCAGGGTGCCTCGTTTCCCGAGA
The DNA here is from genome assembly GCA_030684575.1 of Nitrospirota bacterium. Classification (NCBI taxonomy): domain Bacteria; kingdom Pseudomonadati; phylum Nitrospirota; species Nitrospirota bacterium. The sequence continues at coordinate 127,844 of JAUXVD010000023.1, forward strand.
CCCCGTAGACGAAAGGCGATGTTGATGAGAATCTCATTCTGGCCGCAACTGAGTGCGGTCATTCTGTGCACGACCCTGGGTGCCATTGGAGACAGCGGGGCATTGGCACAATCCGCAGCGACAGACAGTGGTTCCGGTGTGAAACGCGCGCTGCTGGTCGGCATCAATAAATATCAAGCCGTACCCAAGCTCCAAGGCTCGATCAACGATATTGAGACCATGCGGCAGATTCTGCTGACGCGTTGGGGATTTCCGGAGAGAAATATCAGCATCCTCAAGGATGACGCCGCGACGCGTGCCGGTATTCTGGCCGCATTGGAACAGTTGGTGAAGGAGACGGGGCCACAGGATACCGTGTATTTCCATTTTTCTGGCCATGGGTCGCAGGTGGAGGATTTGAACGGCGATGAAGAGGATGGCCTCGACGAGACCCTTGTCCCGCAAGATGGTCGTTCGGGAGATGTGCGGGATATCACGGATGATGAGTTGGATGCTGTGTTTGCCAGATTGCGCGCCAAGAACGCTTTCATTGTCTTGGACTCGTGCCACTCCGGTACGGCGACCCGCTCACTGGATATCCGTACCAGATCGATTCCTCAAGATCACCGGGTCGATATCTATCGGAAGGCCGATCAGGCATCCGTCAAAACGCGAGCGGTGATCCCGGTCGTCACGTCCCGGTATGTGGTCATGAGCGGCGCTGCGTCCAATCAGGAAGCGCTCGATGGACCGGTTGATGGCCGCTATCATGGCTTTTTCACATTTGCCTTGGCACGGAGCCTGAGTACGGCAGGAGCAGGGGCGACGCCCCGCGATATTTTCGGAGGAGTCGAACGGGAACTGAAACGCATTCAGACACATTTCGGCCGCTCGTCCATGCCGGAACCGCAATTGGAAGCACCGCCGGATCTTCTGGAGAAAACCCTGTTCGGTGCGACGAGTGGAGGAACGGGCGTTGCCTCGCAGAGTCAGGCTTCTCGATTACCCTGGCTGGAGGTGCAGCCAGGCGTCGGCGGGCAGGTGACACTCATCAGCGGGGTGCTACTCGGTGCCGGGCCAGGATCAATGTGGACGTTATATCCGCCGGGGGAAGTCAATTTTCTACCGGGGAGAGCGCTCGCTGTCGCGACGGTGACACAGACATCCGGAAAGGATTCGCTCGCCAAGCTGCAGAAAGCTGAGAGTGCGATTCCAAAGGGTGCTCGAGCGGTGGCGCTGCTGCCTGCCGCAAGTGGAGAAAAAGTTCCCATCCGGATTGTCGATGTTCCTCACGAGCGCCGCACACATATCGAGGACATCCTCAAGAGGAACATCGCCGAGGTTGAACTAGTGGGGCAGGAGAAGACGGCTCGATTCCTGGTCGATACCAAGGGAAGCGACTTGCGCCTCCTTGCAGCTGACGGCCTGGAGGTGGTGGCGTCATTTTCGACGCTCGACGATCAATGGGGAGCCGGTCTGGCCCTGGTGGTCTCTCGCTCAGCGAATGCATCGGAATTGCTGTCGCTGGATAATCCCTCCACTCAATTGAAAATGAACGTTCGGGTCGTGAATGCCGCCGCGCACAAGCCAGCAGTCGGTACCCGTGGCATCGCAGTCGTGGCGGGGAATACGAAGCCGGCTCAGTACCGCATTCGACGGTCGAAAGAGACGCGGTCAGAGAAGAACAGTTTGCAATTGGAAGTCAGCGTGAGTGCCGATTCATACGTGACGATTGTGGATGTCGACTCAGAAGGCGGTGTCAATCTTCTGTTTCCCAATAATTATCAGCAGCCCAGTTTTGTCACGGACGGGTTTGTCCGCGCCGGTGAGGCTGTCCTGATTCCTGACTCGCTCAAGCCCGGTAATCGTGCTGGCTTTTACTGGGACTACACCCCGCCGAAAGGCACGGATACCATTCGCGTCTTCACCAGTACAGATATCCAGACTGCCCAGATGCTTCGCCAGCGAGTGCAGACGCTTCAGAATACCGCAAGTCACACAAGCGGAGCGGTGAAGACCCGAGGGGTGGCTGCCGGCATCGGCAGCATCCGTCAGGATCTGGCCAAGATCGCCACGAGGGGGATTGTGACCGTGTACGATCCGTCCTCGCATGTGCCAGGCACTGCAATCGCTGATCAGTCTGAGCCCCCCTCAGCGGTGATGCCAGCGCCGGCAGATCCTGTTGCGCTGACGCCGCCGTTGCCCTCAAGCGAACCGGTCATGCCAACTGCACCAGCGGCAGATTGGGCTGCGACCTCGGTGACGATTCTCGTGGAAGGGTGATGTGTTGGGTCGGTCCAGATCTGACGACTGAGGGCCAATAGTCATGGCGAGAGCAGACTTTGCCGCTTCGCTGATCCTTCCAGTTCCTGCCATCCACTGACAGAGCCTGACTCCCGATCGCGGGGGTGTTTTGGTGTCTCTACCGGCTTTCGGGCTGCCCTGTAGGCGTGATCATGATGCTCGGAGCAGGTGTGGTCATGCAAGGTCTCACGCTCCACGAATTATGAAGCGTTTCCAGCACGGCATGATTCTCTGGTTGCTGTCGTCAGAAGAGAGAGCAGGGAAGAGATGTAATGTGGTGCGCCCGACAGGACTTGAACCTGTAGCCTTCTGATCCGTAGTCAGATGCTCTATCCATTGAGCTACGGGCGCGTACGAGAAGCACAGTTTCACCGGGCCCCACGCGTTACGCTCTATCGAGCCATGCGGAGAATGAAGGGCGGTCGGATTACGCTGCAGACAGGGGTTATACAGGTGTCTGGCCTGGCGGGTCAAGGGATCGTAGAAACTTTAGAGTAGGGGCTTGCTCACTTCGGTGGAGCAGGCGCTTTCATTGCCTACATTGTCGAATGCACTGACGCAGAAATAGTACGTCCTGCCAACGGTGAGATTTGAGGCATTGTAGGCGGCTACAGACCCTAGTGTGATGGGAGGGTTGTACAGTTGTGATTGTGTCCCGATGTAGACCTTATATCCGGCTAGATCTGGTTCTGTGTTTGCGGTCCAGCTGAGACCAACGGATCCTGTCGTCGAGGTCGGCTGGCTGAGGGTGAGGGAGACAGGGATCTGTTGGGGAGAATTGGTGGCCCCTGAAGCGGTGACCGCGATGACGGTGCTGTACGTGCCTGCCGTTAGTCCTTGAATGTTCACACTCGCACTTACCTGATCGGTTTCCGTGGTGGTCGTGCCAGCCGAGGTATTGAGCGCCAACCAGGCGGCAGATTCCGTCATGCTCCACGTGAGCGTTCCACCGGTAGGGTTGAGCAGGTTCATGGTTCTTGCCAGGGGATTCGCTCCTCCCGCTGTGCCTGAAAAACTGAGGCTTGCCGGATTCAGAAGGATGCTGGGACTTGCCGTTGTCCCGCCGCCGGAGACGATAAAGCTCACGGTAACGGACTCAGTCTCGAAGCGGCCATAGCGGTCTGCGATGGCGATCTGAACGGTGCTGGTGTAGGTGCCGGCCGAGAGGCCAAGCTGGTTCACTTGCATGGTTATCGTATCTTGCTCCCTTGAGATGGTTCCCGATGCCGGGGAGACTGCGAGCCAGGGCGAGGTTTCCGTCACTGTCCAATGCCTGGCCACGAGCGTCCTCTTTGAAAACCTTACGGATTGAGCCGGTGGGGTGGGCCCACCGGATGTCGCCGTAAAGGTGAGGGTACTGGGTGCATAGGAGAAGGCGAAGAGCGCAGATGGATCGAGAAGACTTACCGCAGCGATGGGCATCCAGAGCGCGAGAGAGAGCATCGTCTTATAGTGTTACATGCTGTGCCGTCCGTCGTATTGTGTTAATGCGCGAGCGGGGTGACGTGGGTCATCCTGCCGGGTTGTTCAGTCTTCTTGACATGTTGGTTCAGCAATCGCTGTGCCACTGCAGAAAGAGAGAGGCATAAGACCAGGACAAGTCCTGTTTCTAGTGACTTAGGGTGAGGCGTCTGGAAACGGTTGCCTGAAATATTATGTAGAGATCGTACTGTGCCACCTTCAATTCATCGACTGTGGGGAGAGCAGTCTGTCTCGCGATGTTGTTCGTTGCATATCGTTGTAGGCGTGCCGTATGCGTCAGGATCCGTGCACCCGTCGGCCAAGAAAGAAAAAACGATGTTCAGATTTTCCTCTCTCAGGTAGGATGACGTCGGACTGTGGCCTGCGAAACTCACTAGGGAAGCTGTACGCGATGTCGGACCAGCAATGTACGCAACATGGGATTCAAGTGCCGGATACGCCGAGGGGCTGCTCTGGTGGGATTCAGCTCGTGATCCAATGGACGATCGGTACAGTGTTTGCCGTGCTCCTGGGATCGTGGTTGGTCTGGTGGGCCATACATCTTCAGCGGCAATTCGCGGAAGATGAGATCCGGGCTGCTTGCGAACGGGTCATGCCGGATACGGTGCAGCGCTGTGTGGATACGGTGGTGATTCAACGGGGAGGCGCAAGGCGATGAGTGCAGGATGGAAAATGGTTTGCGCTGCTGTGCTGTGCGGAGCGATGTCGATCGCAACGGTCTCGGTTGGCGCAGGGGAAGAGCTCGTTCAGGAATCTCGTCCCAAGGTCGAGCTGAGTGCCGGGACCTGGTTTATGGGTGTCGGCAAGACCACATGGGCTCACAATGCCTCTTCGGTCGCGGGTTTGGGGAATCCAACGTCCAAGTTGACCTACAAAGATGTCGGTACCTATGTGATCGATCTGACAGGAAAGCTCTGGTTTTCCCCACGGGTATTCGGGCGGCTGAACGTGGGAATTGCGGACATTGGTGGTGGCCGGCTGACGGACGATGACTATGGATCAGGGCAACGGCTATTTTCGAAAACCACCAGCAACATTTCCGGCAACAACATGTATTACATCAACGCCGATCTGGGTGGCCGGGTAAAAGAATTCGCCAACCATCGAGGCTATCTGGACTTATTCGGAGGATACCAGTATTGGCATACGGAGTATCAGGCAGTTGGAATTGGACAGGTGGTGTGTAATCCGAGTGCGATCCCCGGCTTGACCTGCGCTGCAGCCGGCACGAGTAGTAATCAAGGACAGACGGTGATTACCAATACGACAAATTGGCACTCGATCCGGCTAGGTGCCTCAACAGAATATCGGTTGACGCGGCGGTTAAGCCTGGTGGGAACTGCTGCCTTTATTCCGGTGAGCATCGTTGAGAACAAGGACATTCATCACCTGAGAACTTCTGGTGTCGGTGCACTTCAGCAAAACCCGAGCATCTCGATGCTGGGCTTCGGCATTGGAGCGGATGCCGATGTGGGCGCCAAGTTTATGTTTACCAAGAACGTGGGACTGAACATCGGGTATCGCGTGTGGTGGAACAGGACGCTTGATGGGAACGTGACGTTCCATGGGGTGAGTGGTGCTTCAGAATATCCCTTGACCCAGTTCGAATCTATCCGGCATGGGCTGACAGCCGGACTCAATATTACATTCTAGGAATGTCGTAACTCGACTAGCGGCGGCGCCCTGACGGCAGGGTTTCGTCTTCGTACTGCTCAAAGAGCCTCTTGGCTTCCGGGTGCAGATGGCCTGGATGACCGTGGGGGATGCCCACGGTGCGGAAGAGCGGTGCAAGCTTTCCGTTCGGGTGCAAGTAGCCGGCGCGAAGAGGGACGGTTCGCGTGCTGTGACGGATCAGATGGCAGGGAGTCGGTCTGATCGTGGTGAGCCAGTCGGCAATGTCGTGTGGGTTGCCGATCGACGCAGAGAGCAAGAGCAGTTTGGCTTGGCTCGGGCAGAAAATGATCGTTTCTTCCCAGACGACGCCCCGCTCGGGATCTGCAATATATTGAGACTCGTCCAAAATCACGAGACCTAACGTATCGAGCCGCACATCGATCTCACCGCCTCCCGCGTCGTAGAGCAGATTCCGCAAGATCTCCGTCGTCATAATCAACAGGGGCGCTTGCCCATTGTCTCGCCGATCGCCGGTCAGGATGCCGACCTGGTCTGCACCGAATATTTTTGAAAATTCCGTGTACTTGGTATTGGAGAGGGCCTTGAGAGGCGAGGTATAGATGACGGTCCGATTCTCCGCGATGGCCCGTCGGGCCGCTTCGACCGCGACGTAGGTCTTTCCGCTTCCTGTCGGGACGCTCACGACGACGTCGCCTTCTCGCAGTTTGGCGATGGCGTCTTCTTGCCAGGCATCGGGGACAAAGGTTTGCGGCGGCGGCACTCCCAGTCCCTCCAACCAACTTGAGAGCGTAATGCCCGGTTCCTGGGACTCCGGTTCAACCGGTCTATGCCCGGAGCGGCGCGGCTGCGCTGCGGGTTTCGGCTTTCGCGCGGCCGGGGCTTGGGGTGGGGCTGGAGCCGGACGGGCCTCTCGCTCACCGATCAAGGTTTGGAGGTCGGACTCGAATCCTGGTCGATTCTCAGCAGAGTGGCGCAGTAACACTTCGATCAAGCGACGTTTGCCTGCGCGGAAATGCCGTTGCACTCGCCCGCGCGCAAGTCGATGCAGCAGGGCGATCGGTTGTTGCGCCAGAAGTTGTTCGAGCTCTTCAGTAGTCATGGTTTGAAGGGGTCGTAAGGGGTGAAGGGGTACTGGGGTAGCAAGAAAGCCGCCTGTGTCCCTTTACCCCTATGCCCCCATACCCCTTTCGTCACGGTAATTCTTCCAGTACACCTCGGCGGAGGGCAGCGATCGCTCGTGAGGCGCTGTCTGCCAACCCTGGGTGAGTGCCTTTGAGCGTGCGCAGTTGCGAGAGAAACTCCAACGTTCGCGCTAAGAGACGATAGATATCCCCTTCAGCCATCGTGGTGCTCTTACAGAGACCGATCCAGGTGAGCGAGGGATCGCCGATCCACCGCTCCGTCACCGCGGCAATGTCGGCCCGAAGGAGCGGGGGATCTTCATGCGGCGCGAGCGACACCGCCAGCTTTCGCACCTGTCCGAGCAAGGAACCCAATCCTGAACTGACGCGAGGAAAGGCGCCGGGGCGATCGTCGTCATGAGCGATGCTCGACATGACGGCGGCCAGCATGGCGGGATCGGCTCCATTGAAGGCATCGGCCCGGAGCAATTCGGTGATGAGCAGCGAATGGTCGATGCGGATAAGTCTGGCCCATTCGCCGTCATCGGTGAGACGGGACGTCGGCGAGAGGTACCCGAACTGTTGCAGGACGTCGATCTTCTCCTGGAAGCGATGCCAGAGACTGGTGCGGAGGGCCTGAATCGATTTGATATGGCGCTGTTGTTCCTGCCGGAGTTTGGAGGCAAGGGGATAGTCGCTCTGACAGGCGGCGCGCGACGGACAGGTCGGGCAGGCAAAGTCGCCCAGGGTTTGTACGATCGCGTCCGGAATCGGTTCATCGTCTTTTGGAATCAAGATGGGAAGCTCCGGCAGCCTGGTCGGTAACTCGTCCAGTTGCCGGAGTAAGTCTTCTACACTCTCCGGCGTGCACCAGGGATAAACCGGCGCATCCACGCAGTCGAGGATACGGTCGGAGATTTCGGTGACGGTGGAGGAGGGAGATTCGGTAATGCCTCCGCCCTGACGCAGGGCTGTGACCATCGGGCTCTTTTGTCCCTTGCTGCGGTATTGCCGCAGGACGACGCCGCGGCTCCGTCCGAACCCCACCACGCGACCCGGGGTGAGAAAGTGAAAGCGTGCGGCCACTTCCGCTGGCTCGTGCCTTCTGACGGGAGCCCGGTGCGATTTCTGGCGCCGGACCTGGTCGAAGGTCTGCCATTCGGTGATCCAGTCGGTGCAGACGCGTGGCCCGAAGGGCTCCATCTGATCGCGCAGGTCATCCAGTTTTCGTTCCAAGACTTCGGCGCGTTGGTTGAGCTGAAATTGCGCGAAACTTTTGGCGAGAATCGATTGAATCTGATCCAGGGGATGCGCCTTCAACAGATTGAGGACCATCGGATAGCTGATGAGGAACTGGCTATTGATCGCTTCCGGATGGCCGGTAAAGCCCTTGGTCAGCACGTTGAGGTCGATGTAGGGCGACGGCGTCACGATGGCGAAGCCCACGAGATCTTTTCCGCGGCGGCCTGCGCGGCCGGCAATCTGCTGCACTTCGCCGATCGTCAAGTCCATGAAGTCGCGCGACTTGCGAATGCTGGACTGTGTGATGATGACGGTGCGCGCGGGAAAATCAACGCCGGCGGCCAAGGTGGTCGTGGCGAAGACGGCGTCGAGACAGCCATGGCGCATCAGTTCCTCGACCGCAATTTTCCAGGAGGGGAGATGGCCGGCATGGTGCGCGGCCACGCCGATGCGTGTGACGGTCGGAATGAGCGGATGTTCGGCGATGCTGGGATATTGGGCGATCACCTTGTCCAGCACGGCGGCGATGGCATCTTGACGAGGCGCCGGAAGAAAAATGTGGCTATGGTCGAAGGCCTGCATCGCTTCATCGCACGCTCGGCGCGACGTCAGGAAGACAATGGCAGGGGTCAAGTGCTTCTCGCGAAGGGCTAGGATCAGGTCAACTGGATGAATCGAGGGAGGCATGCAGTTTCATTCCCTTTGAAATCACGACGAGGCCGGATTCGGTGACGGTAAATCGCTGTGCATCGGCCGCCCGGTCGTACCCGATTTCCGTATTGGGCGGGATGACGACATCCTTATCGATGATGGCCCGTTTGATCCGGCTCTGTTCGCCGATGACGACGTTTTCCATGACGATCGATTCACGCACGTCGGCATGGTCCAGCACGCGGACGTTTGGTGAGAGCACCGAGTTTTGCACCCGGCCACCCGAGACGATGCAGCCGCCGCAGACGATGGAATCCAACGCCACGCCCATTCTGCCGCCTTGATAGTCTTGCGCGAAGACGAATTTGGCAGGTGGATATTGTCCTTGATAGGTGCGAATCGGCCACTGCTGGTCGTAGAGATTAAACTGGGGATCCACCGAGACGAGGTCCAGGTTCGCTTCCCAGTAGGCGTCCAGGGTGCCGATGTCGCGCCAATACTTCACGTCTTTGTTGTTCGCGTCGACAAAGTTGTAGGCATAGACACGGCGATCGCGAATCATACGCGGAATAATATTTTTCCCGAAGTCGTGACTGCCGCCCTCTTGCGCGTCGGCAATCAAGTACTCACGGAGGACCTTGGTGCGAAACAGGTAGATGCCCATCGAGCCAAAGGCCTTGGTTGGATCGTTGGGGATCGACGGCGCATGCGCCGGTTTCTCGATGAAGTCCGTAATCCGGAAGTCTTCGTCCACGCCGATCACCCCGAAGCGATGGGCCTCTTCAATCGGGATATCGATGGCCCCGACCACGGCATCGGCGCCTTTGGCGAGGAGCCAATGGAACATCTCCATATAGTCCATTTTGTAGATGTGGTCGCCGGCCAGGATCAGGACATAGTCCGGTTGTTCGTTGTCGAGGAGGAACAGGTTTTGGTGCACCGCGTCGGCCGTGCCTTGATACCATTCTTCGCTGATCCGTTGCTGGGGTGGAATCGAGGCGATGTATTCGCCGAGTTCGGCATTCAAGATGTTCCAGCCCGTGCGGATGTGACGATCGAGCGAGTGGGACTTGTACTGGATGAGGACGGCGACTTTGCGCAGTCCGGAATTGAGACAGTTGCTGAGCGTGAAATCGATGATGCGATACTTTCCACCAAAGGGCACCGCCGGCTTGGCGCGATGTTCGGTGAGAGGCTGAAGCCGTTCGCCCTTTCCTCCCGCCAGCACCATGGTGAAAATGTTCTGCATTGCGGCGAATTGTAGCAGGACGCAGAGGAAATAGAAAGAAAGCAGACTCGTTGACATCGAGAGGATCTGAGACGATACTACGCGAGACAGCCTAGGCAGATGTGTGATTCGTCGATCAAAGGAGTGCGTATGAAGCGGGATGTATTGGTCACGTCGCTGGTGAGACAGAAACCGATTCTGAAGTCGGTGCAGAAGTCGGTTCAGAAGCCGGTCGTGGATCGCAGCAAAGATGCGTTGTCGCGGCTCGAACATCTTGAAAACCAAATGGCGAAGTTGTCGGAATTAGTCCGTGAGCATGCGGAGGATGTCGATCGGTTGGTGCGCATCGTGGCAGAAGATCGCGAAGTCATTCGGCGACAGTTGTTGCGTAAGCACCATGAGCAAGTCCGGGTTCGGAAACATCTCCGTGATTCGAGTTCCAAAGGATGACTCGACTCCTAAGCCGGTGATCCTGTGCCGTCGATTCCTCCTCGTGGGTCCTTCCTCTCAGCATTGCGAACAGACCCTGCCCGCCTCGTTCTTGCTGCTTCGCCCTTATGCCGGTGATGTCCACATGGATCAGCATGGTTGACCAATCAGCGAGTATCGACATCACGTCTTTGGTGAAGCGGCATGGTGCGACGCTTGCGGTCGACCATGTGTCGTTGACCGTGCAGCGAGGGGAATTCTTTTCGCTCCTCGGACCCAGTGGAGCAGGGAAGACGTCCCTGTTGCGGATGATCGCAGGATTTGAAACGCCGGATGAGGGGACCATTTGCATTGATGGCCGCTCGATGGAGGCGGTGCCACCGAACCGCCGTCCTGTGAATCTCGTCTTTCAATCCTATGCACTCTTTCCCCATATGACGGTGGCTGAAAATGTGGCCTTCGGCCCCACGATGCAGGGCGTTCCACGCGCTGAGATTACGTCCCGCGTACGTCTCGCCTTGGATATGGTGAAGCTTTCATCGAAAGAGGAGCGCCTGCCATCTCAGCTATCGGGTGGGGAGCAACAACGCGTCGCATTGGCCCGTGCGTTAGTGAATCGGCCATCTGTCCTGTTACTCGATGAGCCGCTCTCAGCGTTGGACCAACAGCTCCGACAAGAGATGCAGGTTGAATTGAAATCCATTCAAGCACGAGCGGCCTGCACCTTCGTGTGTGTCACCCATCATCAGGAAGAAGCCCTGACCATGTCGGACCATGTGGCGGTCATGCATCAGGGGCGGGTCCTGCAGGTCGGGAGCCCGCAAGATCTGTATGAGTCGCCACGTTCGGCATTTGTGGCCAGGTTTATCGGGGTCTCGAATGAACTGCGTGGAATCGTTCGACGCATCGACGGGGAGCGAGCGATCGTGCAATCTCCGGAATGCGTTGGAGAGATTCAAATTGTCCTGCCTATACATCCGGCTATCCAGGTGGGAAGCCCTGTCACGTTGCTGATACGGCCAGAGCGGCTTCGCCTGTCGACCGCCGCGCAGGGGCTGAGCGGTGAACAGAGTCTAGCCGCCTCAGTCGACAAGGTGCTCTATAGCGGGAGCGATCGACGTTATCTGGTGCGGCTGGGCGAGCATGCCGTCTGGAACGTGCGGGTGCCGAACGATGAGTCCGGTCGAAGCGGGCATGTGCCGGGCGATACCCTGCACGTGCGTTGGCAGATTTCCGATGCCGTGGTGTTGAGCGAATGAACAGCTCTCCTCCTGACGGACGGGCAGAGTCTTCCGGACCTCTGGCGGCCTGGTGGCTGCTCGGACCAGGTCTGCTCTGGATGGGTCTGTTGTTTGTGGTGCCGCTCGGTCTGGTCCTGGTGATCAGTTTTGCCGAACGGGGAATCTATGGAGGGATTGTCTGGTCGTTCAGCCTGACGAACTATCTGGATCTTCTCCATCCTTTGTACGCTCGCATTCTTGGCCAATCGATCCTTTTGGCCGCCGTGACGACCTTGCTCTGCCTGATCATGGGCTTCCCCTTGGCCTACTATATCGCGAGGGCGGCGCCGAGACGGCAGGGGGTCTTGTTGCTGCTGGTCATGATTCCCTTCTGGACGAACTTTCTCGTTCGTACCTATGCCTGGATGTTTATCCTCCGCACTGAAGGTCTCCTGAATACGCTGCTGCTGAAGTTGGGGGTGATTGCGACTCCGATCGAGCTGCTCTATTCCAATACTGCCGTGGTGATCGGACTGGTCTACGGCTATCTCCCCTTTATGGTGCTGCCGCTGTATGTCGCGCTCGAGCGGGTGGACCGAACGCTGGTCGAGGCGGCCTGGGATTTGTACGCCACGCGATGGGCGATGGTCTGGCGAATTATTGTGCCGCTTGCCAGGCCAGGGATCATGGCCGGTTGTCTCCTCGTGTTTATTCCTTCGCTGGGAGCCTTTCTCACGCCGGATCTCCTCGGGGGAGCCAGGAGCATGATGGTCGGGAATCTCATCCAACATGAGTTTTTGGTCGCGCGCGATTGGCCGCTGGGCGCGGCCATCTCTTCGCTGTTGATGTTGTTCGTGATGGGTATGATGAGCTGGTCGCTTCGCACCGCAACACCAGGATCCCGGCAGGAGGATGCGTCATGAGACAGGCTGGGGGCTGGTTGTGGCGCGTGAGTCTGGCCAATCTGTTCTTCCTGTATGGACCCATCGCCGTGTTGATCCTGTTTTCGTTCAACGCGTCGCGACTGTCTGCGAGCTGGCAAGGATGGACGTGGCAATGGTATCGCGCGTTGTGGGTGGATCACGCGCTGCTCGATGCCACGGCGAACAGCCTGTGGGTGGCGGCGGTGTCGACGGTGCTTGCACTGATCTTGGGTGTCGGGCTCGCGGTGGGGTTGGATGGTCTGCCCGGGCGACGGCAGCAGCAGATTGAACAGGCGCTGCTGCTGCCGCTGGTGATTCCGGAAATTATGATGGGGGTCTCGCTGTTATTGTTCTTCGTCCTGCTACAGATTCCCCTCAGTCTGATGACGGTGATGATTGGCCATGCGCTGTTTAATGTGCCCGTCGTGATGATCATCGTGCGAGCCCGTCTCAAAAAATTAGATCCACGGCTGTTGGAAGCCGCAGCGGATCTCGGGGCCTCCTATTGGGATACGTTGCGTCATGTGACGATTCCGCTACTCAGGCCTGCCATTTTAGGGGCAGGGCTCATGGCCTTTACCATTTCGCTCGACGACTTCATCGTCACCTATTTTACCGCCGGTCCCGGGGCGACGACCTTGCCGCTGAAAGTGTATTCGATGATCAAATCAGGCATGTCACCCGAGATCAACGCCCTGTCGGCATTGTTCGTCATTGTGTCCATGGGGTTGATCGGGTTGTCCCTTCTCTTACAACGACGATAGGGCATGTATGCGTAGCAACGGGATGCGGTTTTCCCTCAGCCTGCTGATCCTCCTGCTCTGGGGGACCCTGGCCTGTCAACGAACCTCCGGGGATGCAGGGCAGAAGACGCTCCACTATTTCACCTGGTCCGATTACGTCGGGCCCGAGTTGTTGGCTGAGTTTGAACGGCGCCATGGCGTGCATGTCGTGGTGGATACCTTCAGCAGCAACGAAGAACTGTTAGCCAAGCTTCAGGGCGGCGCGACAGGCTACGATGTGACGGTGCCGTCGGACTTCATGGCGGCGATCATGATTCAGCAGGGGCTCGTTGCCGAACTCGACTCCACGATGTTGCCGAACGCCGCCACGTTAGAAGACCATCTTCAGCACCTTCCGTTCGATCCGACGCAACGGTTCGCCATTCCCTATCTCTGGGGTACGGTCGGGATCGGGTATGACTCAGCCGTCGTCTCGCCGCCACCGGACAGTTGGGCGGTGCTGTGGGATGTCCGCTATAGTGGAAAGATCAGCATGTTGAACGATCAGCGGGAAGTGTTTGGGGCGGTCCTCCGGTTGATAGGGACCTCTATGAATACGAAGGATCCGGCGTTGATTGAGGCGGCAAAAGCGCGATTGTTGGTGCAGAAACCATTGGTGAAAGCCTATGCCAGCGAGCATTACGACCAACTCTTAGCGTCGGGCGATGTGGTGCTGGCGCATGGGTGGGGAGGGCCGGTTGCCCGGGCGATGCTGGATCGGCCGTCGATTCGTTATGTCGTGCCGAAAGAAGGTGCGACTCTCTGGGCGGACTGTCTGGTCGTGCTGAAGTCCTCACCCAGGAAAAAGCTGGCGACGCAGTTTATTAATTACCTCTTGGAGCCACAAGTCTCGGCGCGCACAACAGAGCGTCTGCTGTTTGCTTCTGCCAATAAAGCAGCCAGGCCCTTTGTACCCTCACGTATTTTGGATAACCCCGCCATCTATCCACCCCTCGACCTGCTCCCTCGCCTGGAATGGATGACCGACGTCGGCGCGGCGCTGCGAATGTACGATCGGGCCTGGACCGAACTCAAGATGCATTAGTGGGATGGCCTTTTCCCGCCAATGCATAGGGTGATCGATAAGGGACAATAAGTGCTTATTTATCAAGAGGTTCTTTGCTTTGGCCCAGGTACTCTGTATAATCACACTTCTGTTAAAGCGAAGTGTGCACTGGTTGCAGAAATATAGGAGTCTGTCTGTGTTGTTGGATCGACGATTTACGCTTATCTGCTCCCTCTCAATGATCAGCGTTCTGGGTATGTCCACCTCTCATGCCGATGCGGTCTCGCCGTCTTCGATGCCTGAACAGATGCCTGTGGCAGCGAAAGTGCTTCGCCTCAGCGTGAACGATGCGCTGGGCGTGTTCGTCAGTCAAAACCTCGATGTGCTCATCGCCAAGTACGGGATCGAGTATACCAAAGGGCAAGAAGTGACTGCGCGGTTGTTCCCGAATCCCGTTCTGACTGTTGGGTCGCTCGGTTCTTTCACGCAGGGTCGAACGATCTCAAACAGCAGCTCGTTGGGTTTCCAGGCACAGCAGTTGTTTGAGCTGGCGGGTAAACGGGGCTATCGAATCGAAAGCGCGGGGTTCGGCACCCAATCGGCAGAGGCCGCCTTTGAAGATGCCGTGCGGCAACTCGGGTTTACGGTGAAGGACACCTACTATCGGATTCAGTTGGCGCAACGTCGGCTGGTGTTGGCTGAAGAGAACCGCGACCGCTTTTCACGAATCCTCGACATCAACACGATCCGTTTCAAAAAAGGGTACATCGCAGAAGTCGATCTCATTCGGATTCGCTTGCAGATGGTGGACTTTCAATCGCAGGTCATTCAATCGTTGCAGGAGGCAGAGTCGGCGAGAGGTGATCTTCGTCAGTTGCTGCGGGTCTCTCCCAAGACAATGGTGGAATTGACCACAGAGCTGGATTTCCGCCGGATCGATCCCGATATCGAGAGATTACGAGTGGCTGCCTTGGATGTGCGTCCTGACATTCGCGCCAAACGCTATACGTTTTCCCAGCGGGAATCCGATCTCAAGCTGGCGAAGGCCTACCGGGTGCCCGACGTGACGGTTGGAGCCGGATACGCAGTTCAGGGAAGCCAGGGCCCTGATAACCCAGGCCAAGCGGCACTCAACGTGGGCATCCCCTTACCGCTATTCAACCGGAACCAAGGCGGGATTCGACAGGCAGAGGTCGCGGTCCAATCCGCTGAGGCTGACTTGAATAAGACGGTCAATCTAGTCGAGAATGAAGTGGAAGTCGCCTATCGCAACCTGTTGCAGAGCCGGCGGTTGGTCGAAGCCTATGTCGGTGGAGTGTTGGAGGATGCCCGCTCGACCTTTACGATCGTTGAGCGGGCCTATGAACGGGGTGGGGCGACCATTCTCGATTTGCTCGACGCCGCTCGTACATCACGGACTATTCAGCAGAACTATATCGAGGCGCTGTTTAATTATCAGCACCAGCTGTTCCAATTAGAAAGCGCCGTGGGTCAGGAGATCATCTCGTGAGAACCCTGGTGACAGCTGAGGTTATGGTTGCGCATATGAAGGCATCTCGTCGGTTTCTGTCAGTACGATCGGTTGCCGCCGTCACCTGTCTGTTCCTTGTTGCCTGTGGGCGAGGCGAGCCACCGGCAGCGTCCTCCGCCGCAAGTCCTCTTCCTCAGAAATCCGGTTCAGTCCAGGGGGTGCAGCCGCGGGTAGAAACGGCTCTCGTTGAAGTCGGGTCGGGGGCTCATGCCTTGACCTTGTCCGGGAAGATCGCTTATGGAGAAGATCATTATTCAAGAATTTCCTCTCCAATCCAAGGGCGCGTCCTCGAAGTGCGGGCGCACTTGGGCGAGCGGGTGCAGGCGGGTAGTGTGTTGCTGGTATTAGACAGCCAGGAAATTGCTCAGGCCTATTCGGAATACGTGAAGGAAGACTCCGATCTTCAATATGCGACCCGTGCCCGTGATTTGGCCAAGGACCTGTATGAGAATAAAGCTTTGCCGTTAAAGGACCTCAAGCAGGCGGAGAATGAGCTGACCAAGGCGCGCGCTGAATTCCGGCGCGCCAAAGAGCGGTTGTTATCGCTGCGTGTTCCTGCCCAGGAATTGGAAAAACCGCTCGACCGGCAGAAAATTACGTCCCGATTCGATATGAAGAGTCCTTTGACCGGGATTGTCGTGGAGCGGAACGTCACGCCCGGACAGTCGATCGGGGGAGATTCCAGCCAGGTCGTGTTCACGGTAGCGGATCTCGATATGCTGCAGGTGGTGGCAGATGTGTATGAACGGGATCTGGCTCTGGTCAAAGAAGGGCAGTTTGCGACGGTGAGCGTGGAAGCGTACCCTGACGTGAGTTTTCCCGCGACCGTAGCCAGCATCGGCGACGTGGTCGATACGACGTCGAGGACCATTAAGCTCCGCGCCTGGGTCAATAATAAGGACCATCGGTTGAAGCCGGAAATGTTTGCACGCCTCCATATCCAGGTCGGAGAGTCCTCGCCGCTGTTGACGATTCCACGCGAAGCGGTATTGGAAGTGGACGGAAAACAGTTTGTGTACGTGCTCGAAGGTCCCGACCAGTATGCCAAGCGTGAAGTCAAAGTGAACACGATTTCACCGGATCATGTGCGGGTTTTGGAAGGTCTGACATCGGGCCAGCGCATCGTGATTAAAGGCGCCGTGTTGATCAAGGGGCAGGAAGTCAAAGGGTAGCCCTCACGAGTCCGTTCTCCTCCTTCGAATTGGAATCTAATCGAACCTCATGATAGCCAGAATTGTTGAACTCTCTCTGGTCCAGCGCGTCATGGTTTGCGTGCTGGGTTTTCTCCTCTTCTTCGGCGGACTCTACGCCTTTCACATCCTCGATATCGTCGCCTATCCGGATCCCTCGCCCCCGATGGTCGAGCTGATCACGCAGTATCCCGGGTGGTCGGCCGAAGAGATCGAACGCCAAATTTCGATTCCTATTGAAGTTGCCCTCAACGGTATGCCCGGCCTCACGGACATTCGTTCCCTCTCGATCTTTGGCTTGAGCGACATTAAGATCTATTTCGATTTCGATACGGAAATATTTCACGACCGTCAGGAAGTCTTGAACAGGCTGGGTTCAGTGCAATTGCCTCCCGGCGCGGCGCCGTCGCTCTCTCCCTGGTGGGCGATTGCCGAAATCTACCGGTACGAACTCACAGGGACCGGTGAGACCACACTCACCGACTTGAAAACGATTCAGGACTGGCAGGTTCGTCGGGAGTTCCGGCGGATTCCCGGCGTCATCGACGTGACTGCGTTCGGGGGAACGACCAAGGAATACCACGTCGATATCGATCCTGGACGGTTGATCAGCTATGGCGTCAGCCTCTCTCAGGTCATGTCGGCCTTGACCAATAGTAATGCCAATGTCGGCGGGAACTATCTGACGATCGGCGCGCAGAACTACAATATCCGAGGATTGGGTCTTATTAACGGACTCGCGGATATTGAAAACGTCATGGTGGCCGAAAAAGATGGGACACCGATTTTCGTCAAGACACTCGGAACGGTCGCGGTCGGTTCACAAGTTCGATTGGGGAAGGTCGGTATCGACGATCGAGACGACGTGGTTGAAGGCGTTGTGCTGCTCCAACGTGGGTATAAGGCGCTCAATGTCCTGGAGAAGGTGCGAGAAAAAGTTGAGGATCTGAATACGTGGAAGCTGCCGGCCAACGTCAAGGTTAAAACCTTCTATGATCGTACGGCCCTGATCCATACGACGGTGGAGACGGTTACGGACATTCTCATCAGCGGCATGGTCTTGGTCTTTATCATCCTGTTCGTGTTCCTGGGACATTTGCGCGCGGCCTTGATTGTGGCATTAACTATTCCACTCTCCTTGTTGTTTACCTTTGGCATGATGGTGTCCATTGGGCAGTCGGCGAATTTGATCTCGCTCGGGTCCATCGATTTCGGCATTATCGTGGATGCCACGCTGATTATGGTGGAGAGCATCTTTTTCCATCTCGCGCACGGGAAGATCCAAGGGTTGACTGTCCACCAGCAGATCGTGAGGGCTGCGCGACAGGTTGGACAGCCGATCTTCTCCTCTACGGCGATTATCGTGGTGGCGTTTATTCCGCTCTTTACGATGACGGGTGTGCCGGGGAAGATCTTTGCACCGATGTCGATCACCTATGGGTTCGCTTTGGTGGGCGCGCTCTTGATGGCCTTTACGTTGGCTCCCGTACTCTGTTCCTTCCTGCTGAAGGGCACGATCAGCGAGGAGGATACGGCGATCGTCCGGGGAATCCGTCGCGTCTATAACGGCATTTTGGGGTTTGCGTTAGACCATCGGGCGGTGGTCGTCGGAGCCTGCGTGGGACTTCTCGCCATCACCTTTGTGGCCTTAAAGTCCATTGGAGGGGAGTTCATGCCGGCGCTGGAAGAGGGGAATCTCTGGGTGCGTGCCACGATGCCCGTGGATATTTCTTTCGATCAGGCCGCCAAGCTGACGAGCGAGATTCGCCTCCTGTTCCGGGAGTCGCCCGAGGTCACGACCATCGTGTCGCAGTTGGGCCGTCCCGACGACGGCACCGATCCCACGAGTTTTTTCAACGCGGAGTTTTTAGCCAACCTGAAGCCTGAAAAAGAATGGCGCCCCGGCCTGAGCAAAGATGGGCTGATCGAAGAGATCGAGGGGAGGCTGAAAGATATTCCCGGCGTCATCTTCAATTTTTCGCAGGTGATTCAGGACAATGTGGAAGAGGCGATGTCGGGGGTCAAGGGAGAGAACTCCATCAAACTCTTCGGGAACGATCTGAAGACGATGGAGGCCAAGGCCACCGAGATCGAGCATGTGATGCAAAAGGTCCGGGGCGTCAAAGACCTGGGAATTTTCCGTCTCGTGGGACAACCGAATCTGTTGATTCAGGTCGATCGTGAGGCAAGCGCGCGGTATGGACTGCAAGTGTCGGATGTCAACGCCGTGGTCCAGGCCGCGGTCGGGGGGCAGGCGGTCACGCAGGTCTATGAAGGAGAGCGCCTATTCGATCTCGTGGTTCGCTTTCTTCCGGAATTTCGACAGGATGTCGCTGCAATCGGGAATATCCTCGTCAGTACGCCGAATGGGGCCCGCGTTCCCTTGAAGCAAGTGGCATCCATTACGACGCAGACCGGGGCCTTCATTATCTATCGCGAAAATAATGAGCGATATATTCCGATCAAGTTCAGTGTCCGTGATCGCGACCTTCAGAGTACCGTGGAGGAGGCGCAAGCCCTTTTGGCTAAAGAGGTGACGCTGCCCGAGCGGTATCGGATGGAATGGGCGGGTCAATACGATCAGCTGAAAGATGAACAGAAGCGATTGGCGATGGTGGTGCCGATTAGTTTGGTGATCATTTTATTTCTGTTGTACACCACGTTCGACTCGGTCAAGAATGCGCTCCTGGTCTTGAGCACGGTTCCGTTTGCTTTGATTGGTGGAGTACTGTCCCTCGTCGCCACCCATACGAATTTTAGTATCTCTGCCGCGGTCGGCGTCATTTCGACGCTCGGGGTGGCCATCCTCGGCGGGGTTTTGTTGATATCACGGATCGAAGATTTCCGGCGCACGGGGTTGACCCTTCGGGAGGCTGTTCGAAAGGGGGCCGACGTGCAGATGCGACCGATTCTCATGGCCACGTTGGGTGCCGCGATTGGTTTGCTGCCGGCCGCGCTGGCAACCGGTATTGGGTCGCAGGCGCAGAAACCGCTTGCACGAGTCGTGGTCGGCGGCATGCTGACAGCCGCCGTGCTGATTCTGGTGGTCTTGCCGGTGCTCTACGAAATTGTTCATCGGCGGGATGAGCGTAGTGATGAAGAGAAAGAAAGGGGATGATTGTGCAGAAACGACATCTGTATTCCTGGGGAGTCTTTGTGTTGGCGGTGTTACTGGGAGCGCCCCAGACCTTGTGGGCTGACCCTGTAGGAACAGGATGGGCCATCATTCGAGTGCAGATCCCTTACGAGGCGCCTCCAAAGGGGCAGGACGTTCTGGCTGAGTCCGTTCCACAGAATACGAAACCCTTGACGCCTGAAGAAGTGCAGCGGGCGGAAGCGCTGCTGCCATTGCTTGAGGGGAAGCAAGAGTTTTGGGCGATGGGAGAATTCGTGCACCTCGGCGAGCCTGCCGTGCCGGTCCTGGTGAAGGGCTTGACCATGCCGGGCCCGCGGATTCGGTACAATGTGATTGAAACAATTTCGATGTTGAAGGCGGTCTCGGCGGTTCCAGCCCTCGTTGCAGCTGCCAAGGAGCCGAATGAGATCCCGCGGGTACGTGAACATGCGCTGCGGGTGGCGGTGCGATTGGACGCGGCGAAGGCCGTGGAGGCAATCGAGGTGATGGCGAAGGATCAGAATTCGTCGATCCGGAAGGTCGCCGCCTTTGAGTCCCGCTATGTCAGGGAGAAAGCCGTCGTCCCTATTCTCATCGGGATGATCGGCGATGAGGAACGTTTCGTGGCCCTTTCGGCGGTGCAGTCGCTCTGGATTTTGACCAGGCATGAAAGCGAATTTCACGATTGGGAGATATCGTCCAAGCAAGATCGTCAAGAATGGACAGTCGAGTGGTTGGAATGGTGGAACGGGCAAAAAGATACGTTCGAAATGCCGGACCCGAAGAGGTCGGGGCGTAATCGACCGTAGCAAGCGAATCGCGAGAAAGGCGAGACAGGCGCCACGCGCCTGTCTCGCATGCCCTGCCTTGCGGGGCTGAAAAACCCTGTGTTATATTTTCGAAGACCGTGCGCTCCTCTCATGACGTGCTAGAAGGATGATAGGTTCGTTCCATGGCTATTCTTCCGATTGCAAAGCTCGGTAATCCTATCCTCCGTCAGATCGCGGCGAAGGTCGACCCTCGCGATATTCGCACGAAAGAGCTGCAGCGTTTCATCGACGATTTGTTTGAAACCATGTTGGATGAGCCTGGCATCGGGTTGGCCTCGCCCCAAGTATCTCGCTCGATCCAACTGGTGGTGCTGGGTTGTGAGGGTGACGGGGAGGACAGTTTTCCCAATACCGTGCTCATCAATCCCAAGATCGTGTTCTACGGCCCTCAGCAGGAGGAAAATTGGGAAGGCTGTCTGAGTGTCGACGGTTTGCGCGGGAAGGTGACGCGCCCGGCTGTGGTGCGAGTGCAGGCGCTGGATCGTGACGGCAAATCTATCGATATCGAAGCGACCGGTCTCTATGCGGTCTGTATCCAGCACGAGATGGATCATCTGATCGGCAAACTGTTCGTAGACCGGATGACCGATATGTCGACGCTCACGCAACTCGACGAGTTCAGTCGTTATTGGCAGAAAGATTCGACCCCGGTCATTTAACTAGCCGTGAATAGACCCTCCCTGTGAAAACCCTCCTTCGTGTGCTCCAGTACCTCAGTCCACATCGTGCCATGGTGGTCGGCACCTTTGTGTTTGCCGGGTTAGCCACCGCCTTCGAGCTGGTACCGCCGTGGCTCATAAAAGTGATCATCGACGACGTGATTCAGGCTGGTAAAGTCCAGCTGCTGGGATGGGTGTTTCTCGCGCTCTGCGCCGCGTATGTGTTCAGGAATTTCTGCGGGTCGATGCGCATCAGGATGAATAACGGACTGGAGCAGCAAGTCGTTCATGACCTGCACGTCCAGGTGTTTTCCGCCCTGCAACGACTCTCGATCAGCTTCTACGAAAATCGTCCGACGGGCGAGATCATGTCACGGGTCTTGAACGATACCGAGCATATGCAGCGTATCTTCGTCGACGGTCTCGAAGAGATCATTACGGCAGGGCTGACGCTGATCGGGATCATGATCGTGCTGTTCATGCTCAACTGGAAGCTGGCCTTGTTGGCGCTTGTGCCGATTCCTCTCTTGATCGTGGGTGCGGCCCTGTTTACCAAACGTGTCCATGGGCATTATCGCGTCATTCGAAAGGGAGCCGCCGAATTAAACGCCCTCCTGCAGGACGTGTTGGCCGGTATCCGGGAGACGATGGGGTTCAATCGTCAGCCGTACGAGCAGGAGCGATTCAATCGGAAGAGCGATCGCTGTCGGCAAGATACATTAAAGGCCATGTATCTCTGGTCCTTCTACTCCCCGGGCATGATGCTGATCGGGAGTCTTGGCGGGGCGCTGGTGCTCTGGTTCGGCACAGCAGAGGTTCTAGAGCATCGGCTGTCCGTGGGCGAGCTGGTGATGTTCACCTCCTATCTGGCGCTCTTCTATGTGCCCATCAATCAGATCCACTCGGTGAACCATATGCTGCAACATGCTCTGGCGGCGAGCGAACGGGTATTCGAAGTCCTCGACCTCGTGCCGGATGTCCGGGATCGGCCAGATGCGCAAATCCCGGTCCCTCGTGTCCGAGGGGATGTCGCCTTTGATCGCGTTGGGTTTCATTACCGACCCGATTCGCCGATTTTGCATGACGTGACCGTATCCGTCCGTGCGGGAGAGCGGGTGGCGCTGGTCGGTCCGAGCGGCGCGGGCAAGAGCACGACGCTCAAACTCTTGATGCGGTTTTACGATGTGACAGAGGGTGCCATCACCATCGATGGGTACGATATCCGCGATCTGCCCCTCGCGTTTCTTCGCAGTCAGATCGGGCTAGTTCAGCAAGAGCCGTTCCTGTTCAACGGTACCGTGAGAGAGAACATACTGTATGGAGATCTTTCGGCAAGGCAGGAAGAGGTTGAGGCGGCGGCGAAAGTCGCTCGCGCCCATGACTTTATCATGGCGCTTCCTGAAGGCTACGATACCTGGATCGGAGAGCGAGGCGTCAAGCTGTCAGTTGGGCAGCGACAACGTGTGTCGATCGCCCGTGTGATCCTCAAGGACCCCCCGATCGTCATGTTCGATGAGGCGACCTCCAACATCGATACGGAGACCGAGGTTAAGATTCGCGAGGCGCTGGACGATCTCACGAAGGGGCGGACGACGATCATCATCGCCCACCGCCTCTCTACGATTCACGGAGTGGACAGGATCATTGTTGTCGATCACGGTCGCGTCGTCGAAGATGGCACACATGAGACGTTGATCGGGCGGGGAGGCGTGTATACGCGGCTCTATGACGCCCAGTTCCAGGTCTAGGGTAGGATGCTGAAAAAGCCCTCCTGCTTCGTTCTCCCCTCGAACGCATCCTCAACGTAGCCCAGAGGCTACGCCTCCGGTGCGTTCATCGGCTGCGGCCTTGCTGGCGTGCTTTTTGAGCATCCTGCCAGGCCGTTGCGGATGGATTGTGTCCACCAGTATACTGAGCCTTACTTGAGGGAGAATTGACCGATGGTGCTGATTTACGAAAGCGATCCTCTGGATGACGAAGATGCGCGCGGGCGTTTCTATCATGTCTGCCGTGGACAAATTATTAAGACGGAAATTCAATTGCCGGCCGGTGAATCCGTGTACGAATGTCCGGTGTGCGAAATCGATCTCGAAGCCGAAGACTTTTGGCTCGCGAGGCAGAAAGGGTCGGTGTAGAACAGCATGGCTGGAAGCGCAGGACGAAAAACCGTATCCGTCTCTCGCGGGCTGATGATGCTCTGCGAGACGTGCTACGACCAGGTCACGGAAGAGAAGTTACCAGACGCCAGGAATTTTATTGCCGACCACGAGGCGCTGTTCGATACGATTTGTATGGGCTGTACCGATATTAACCGGCCATTGATCGACGATATGCTCGGCAGCTCCGAATGAGGCTGTTGAAACATCACGCCCGCTTCATTCTCGCCTCGCATTTATCCTCAACGTAGCCGCGAGGCTACGCCTCGGTGCTTCCATCGGCTGCGTCCTTGCTGAATGGGAGTTTTGAATATCCTCATAGCGCTAGTCACCTACTGGCTGGAGACTGATGACGTCGTAATGCCTTGTGATTTCGAGCCGGTCTTCCGATAGCAAAAACGGAATCATGTTGTGACGGTGGTACCTGGGTAGCATTGACGGAGATGGTGGTTCGCCTGAGAATAGGCCGAGCGTGCCGCAATTGTCAGTGTATCCAAGCCTATGCTGCAGGTCCGCATACTCAATAGTGAGACTTCATCAGGAGCACCAATGCGTACGTTTATCCTGTCTCTGGTCATGGTCCTTGTGGCATTCAATGCCTCCTTCGCTGGTGATGCTGAAGATCCGGCTGACGCGTTCGCAAAGATCTACGCGTCGCTCTGTCTACAGCACATCACGAACCTGGATAGTCTTCGGGGGAAGTTGAGAGACATGCCAAAACTCACTCCGGAGCAATCGATGCACTTCTTGGCGGGAAATCAGGGTGATGCCTGGCCGATTGCTGATAACACTGGAACCTTCGTCCTTGCTCTTCCCAGCAACAAGAATATTTGTGCCGTATATGCGCGGAGAGCCGATGCCTCGAAAGCTGAGCGGTTATTTGTGGCGTTAGTCGGTCATTCGCCCGCTCCGATGGTTTCACGGCTCGTGAGAGACGAGCGTGCCCACACTCCGGCCAATGGCCCGACGCATACCGTTTCGTACGAGTGGTCTCTCCCAAACGCGGCAAGGAAAATGTTGTTCACGATTACGACGGCGACGTCAGACGATGCACAGCTCCAAGTCCTCGGCTCGGCGACGATGACCAGTAATTGACATATTATTTGACCCACAAGCCTCTTCCTGTGGTTTCAGAACAAATCGCTTGAGGAAATTCATAAGAGTGCTTGGCTGAAGGAGTGGAGGGGAAATACACGGGGAGATTGTAAATGCTTGAAAGTGCCAGCTCGAGATTTTCTGAAGTAGCTCAGAGTGATCGCATTAGATCACCCCTGGTTTCTTGCGCAGCATCGCGGCTTATTGCGATAGACGAACGATACGGTACGCATAAAGAAACTACTTACAGGTCGTTCCATCGAAGTACTTGCAGCTCGATTCTCCAGATTTTATTTTCCACGTCTTCAGCAGGGGTGGTTGCCCATTCCCTCTCATGTCCAGCATGAAATCTGCGAGACCCGAGATCGGCAGTTTATCGAGGTGTGGCTTGGCGGCATCGGGAACATCGATCCAGAAGACGGCCCCGAGTGTGGAGATCAAAATCTTGTGTTCTTCAAAGTTGACATTGATGATGGGGCTATAGAAACTCTTGTCCTCGGCAAAGCCAGGAGTCGCGCTGAGACTGAGGAGGACGAGACTGAACAATCCGGAGAGAAGAGTCGTACGCAGATGGGGCATGACGAGCACTCCTTCGTATGAGGATAATGAGAAGCGCATTATCGCATTGGAGCAGATGGGATACAAACTGGAAATTCTTTGGGCCTGTACGGTGCTGTTGGTCTGTTTTATCCAGATAGGCTAGTAGAGTTAGGAAGCGGTCGTGATGTGCGCCGTTGAGACGGTCCCGCCCTTGATCCAGTACCCGCGTATATCTGGCTTCGACTTCTCCATGAGGGAGAGAATCAGATAGGCGGGGATTGGCAGATTGATCTTCGGCCAGATTTCTTCGTAGTCGGTGGCAATCTTGATGTCGGTGATGGAGGGGCGCGCTGGGTCGTGAGGGTGAGAGTGGTAGACCACTTGTAGGTCGAGCCCTTTGTTTCGGATATCCTTCTTTGCCGTGGAAAAATCCTGCATATCCATCACGAAGGCAATTTCGGCTCGTTCGGCCGGTGAGAGTCGTTCCAGATGTGCCGCCTTTGCCGGGTCGAAGGAAGACAGTTTTTCAGCTCCCTCGCTCGCCACAATATTTTTGATCCGATAGATATGGGTAACGGCGCCGTTGGTTCCTGCCAGCAGACCACAACATTCGTAGGGATCGAGTTCCCTGGCATGGGCTACCATGTCGTCGAGGATTGTTTGAGGAATGACGAGATCAGCCACGATATTTATATGGTGCAGCTGACGACGTAGTCCATGCTCAGATCTTTGATCTTCGGATTCTCGCCGCAGAGCGGGCAGGCCGGGTCCTTGGGGCGGCGGACCTTCCTGAACTTCATTTCGAGGGCATCGTAGATCATGAGGCGATCGGCCATGGTTTCCCCGATGCCAAGAATCTCTTTGATCGCTTCCGATGCTTGAAGAATACCCATCGTCCCGGCGAGGACTCCCAAGACACCGGCCTCTTGGCAGTTTGGGACCAATCCAGCCGGCGGTGGCTCCGGATAGAGACAGCGATAGCAGGGGTAGCCGGCATGGGGCTTGATCGTCGTCAGCTGGCCTTCGAACCGAAACATGCTGGCGGAGATCAGCGTCTTCTTGGCAAAGAAGCAGGCGTCGTTCACGAGAAATCTGGTCGAAAAGTTATCGGATCCGTCCAGCACGATGTCATACTCGGACACCAGCGCCAGAATATTGTCGCTGTCGACGTTCTGGTGATAGGTCTTAATCGTGATTTCAGGGTTGATCGCCGACAGGGTCTTACGGCCAGACTCCACTTTCGGCATGCCAACCGTCGCAGTGGAATGCATGATTTGCCGCTGCAAATTCGAGAGATCAACGACATCACCATCGACCAGACCGATGGTGCCGATACCGGCGGCAGCAAGATAGAGTCCTGCAGGCGAACCGAGTCCGCCGGCGCCGATGAGCAAGACCTTCGCCTTGCTCAACTTCATCTGGCCCTTGCCGCCGACTTCGCTGAGAATAATTTGACGGCTGTATCGCTGAATCTGTTGTTCTGTGAGTTCCATAACGTGTGTCCGGCGTAAAATAAAAGGCTTGTGGCGAGAGGTGTGAGATAGCCTATTGCCTCGGGCCTCTTACCCCTCCACGACATCCAATTCGATCGGGTCGACGATGACGCCCTTCTTGCGAAGGCCTGCGATCGCCCGTTCGATTTCTGCGTTCTCTCCGGTCAGCTCGAGATCCATCCAGCCGGTGGTTTCACGGACGTCCGCTCGTCGAACGTTGGTGACGACCTTGAACTCGTGGCCGATCTGATAGATGACGGGCTCTTTGATTTTATCTTCCGGAAACCGTACATGCACTTTCATGCTTGGCATGATGAGCCTCCCGCAATGGCGGGCACAATCGAGACTTCGTCGCCATCTTTGAGCGAGGTCTCTTTGCCCTTGAGGAATCGGATGTCTTCCTCGTTGACGTAAATGTTCACGAAACGGCGAAGTTCACCCGTGTCGTCGCAGAGACGATCCTTGATCCCTGGATGTGCGGTATTCAAGGTGTCAATCATCTCCGTGATACTCGTGGCCTGTGCCTCGACCTCGCCTTGTCCCTTCGTGAGGGGGCGGAGCGGAGTTGGAATGCGAACTTTAATCATGCGTCACCACCACCGTTCTTTCCCATCTTAAAGGTTTTCTCGAAGCTCGCGAGACTCGGCTGAATGCGGTGAGGCTTGCCGACCGCATCGATCACCGCCTCCTGGGTCTTCAAGCCGTTGCCGGTGATATAGGCGACTGTCACGTCGCCCTTCTTGATCGTGCCTTGTTTCACCAGCTTCTGGAGCACACCGATCGTCACGCCGCCGGCCGTTTCTGCGAAGATGCCTTCCGTCTGCGCCAGCAGTTTAATCCCTTCCACTACTTCGTCGTCCGACACCATGTCCATGGAGCCCTTGCTCTCGGCCGTCGCCTTGAGCGCGTAGTACCCGTCGGCGGGGTTGCCGATAGCCAGGGACTTGGCGATGGTCTTCGGTTTCACCGGTTTGAAGAAATCCCGTCCGGCCTTGAACGCCGTCGAAATAGGGGAACAGCCTTCGGCTTGCGCGCCGTTGATTCTGGTGCGCACGTCGTCGACGAGCCCCAAGGTTTTCATTTCATGGAGGCCCTTCCAGATCTTGGTCAGGAGCGAGCCTGAGGCCATCGGGATGACCACTTGGTCCGGCGTGCGCCAGCCGAGTTGTTCCACGGTTTCATAGGCGAGGGTCTTCGAGCCTTCTGCATAGTAGGGGCGCACGTTGATATTTACAAAGGCCCAGGCATATTCGCCGGCAATTTCGCTGCAGAGCCGATTGACGTCGTCGTAATTACCTTCGACTTCGACCACGTTCGGTTTATAAATCAAATTACCAAGGACTTTCGCGGCTTCCAAATCGGCCGGGATGAACACGTAGGCGCGCATGCCGGCGGCAGCCGCATGGGCGGCGACGGAGTTCGCCAGGTTGCCGGTCGAGGCACAGGCGATAGTTTCAAATCCCAGTTCGCGGGCTCTGGTGATGGCCACGGCCACCACGCGATCTTTGAACGAGAGCGTCGGGTGATTCACCGTATCGTTCTTAATATAGAGCTCGTCCAATCCGAGGTAGGCGCCCAGGTTCTTGGCGCGCACCAGCGGGGTCATCCCGGCATGCGGGCCGAGGAAGGTGGGCCCTTCCACCGGCAGCAAATCGGCGTAACGCCAGATACTCTGCGGTCCGTCCTGGATCTTCTTGCGGGAAATGTTCTTCTTGATCTCCTCGTAGTTGTACTTCACTTCGAGGGGACCGAAGCACATCTCGCAGACGTGGATCGCTTTGGTCGGATATTCTTTTCCGCACTCGCGGCAGACTAGCGCTTTCATTTTGGTCATGGTGACTCCACCTCGCTGCGTCAATGGTTACGGCCGGACGGCACAGCCTGCAAAAGGATCGCCGTCGTCGAACAATTCGGTAATCGTCGGGTGCGCACCACAGAGCGCGCAATCGGGATTTCGCTTGATCTTAATCTCTCGGAACTGGGTCTTGCGTGCATCGAAGTCCAGGAATCGGTTCGTCAACGGCTGCCCGATGCCTAAGACCAGTTTCAACGCTTCCGTCGCCTGGATCGTGCCGATGATGCCGGCTAATACGCCGATCACGCCCGCTTCCTGGCAGGAGGCGACCAGCCCGACCGGCGGCGGCGTCTTGAACACGCAACGATAACAGGCTGACTGCTTCGGTACAATGGTCGTCACCCGACCATCGAAGCGGAGGATGCCGCCATGGATCAACGGTTTTTCGGCAAAGAAGCAGGCGTCGTTGATCAGAAACTTGGCGGTAAAGTTGTCGACCCCGTCGATCACGACATCGTACTCGTTGATGATCTTCAACGCATTTCCCGCGGTGAGCCGCTCTTCGTACATCGAGACCTGGACGTCCGGGTTCAATCCCTGGATCTTCTCTTTGCCCGAGAGCACTTTGGGGCGACCCACATCCGACGTGTGATGGAGAATCTGACGTTGCAGGTTGGTCAGATCCACCACGTCGCTATCGATGAGCCCGATCGTGCCGACTCCGGCCGCGGCCAAATAGAGGGCAGCAGGCGACCCAAGCCCTCCCGCGCCGACCAGGAGAATCTTGGACTTGGCGATCTTCTTCTGCCCCTTGCCACCGACTTCCGGTAAAAGAATATGCCGGCTGTAGCGTGATATTTGATCTTCAGTAAATTCCATGTTTGCCGGGATGCTGAAAAAGGCCTCCAACTTCGTTCTCGGTTCGAAGAAATCCTCAACGTGCCCCTGAGGGTACGTCTCCGGTTTCTTCTCGCCTGCGGCCTTGCTGGACGGCCATTTTGAGCATCCCTCCTCGCTTAGTTCATGAAAGGGCTCTCAAATGTTGAAATACTTTTCGATGCTGATATACCGCTCGCCCGTATCGCAGAGGATCGTGACCACGTTCTTGCCCGGTCCCAGTTCCTGTGCGATTTTCTGTGCAGCGAACACATTGGCTCCCGCGGAGATACCGACCAGGAGACCTTCCTTCTTCGATAGCTGCTTGGCCGTTTGATAGGCTTCGTCGTCGGTCACGGTCATCACCCGATCGATGATGGCCCGGTTCAATACTTTCGGGACGAACCCTGCGCCGATACCCTGAATCTTATGCGGCCCCGGTTCTCCGCCGGACAAGACCGGCGAGCCGGCCGGTTCCACGGCGATCACTTTCACGTCGCGATTCCGTTCCTTGAACAATTCGCCGCATCCGGTAATCGTGCCGCCAGTGCCAACCGCCGCGACGAAGGCATCGATCTTTCCGTCGAGCGCATCCAGAATCTCGATCGCAGTGGTCTTCTTATGCATCGCCGGATTTGCCGGATTGGAAAACTGATCCGGCATATAGTACGACGGATTTTGCGCGATGATGCTCTCCGCCTCGCGGATCGAGCCCTTCATCCCTTCCCAGGCCGGCGTCAAGACGAGCTGTGCGCCGTAGGAGGACAAGAGACTGGCCCGCTCCATGCTCATGCTCTCCGGCATGACGAGAATCAGCTTATAGCCACGGACCGCGGCGACCAATGCCAGCCCGATTCCGGTGTTCCCACTCGTGGGCTCGACAATCGTGCCGCCCGGCTTTAAATGACCCAGGCGTTCTGCCTCGTTGATCATGTTGAGACAGATCCGGTCCTTGATGCTTCCGCCAGGATTAAAGAACTCGACCTTTCCGTAGATCGTCGCTCCGCCGGTCGGCGAAAGCCGGTTCAGACGGACAAGGGGAGTCCGCCCGATGAGTTCGGTAATATCCTTGTACAGAGGCATCGTCACCGGCCACCTCCCATATAGAATAAGAACTCGACCCGGTCGCCCTCGTTCAGGCTGGTGGTGGCGAGAAGATTCCGGTCTAGCACGGTGTCGTTGACTTCGACTGCAACCATTTGCGGTTCGATTTTTTTGGCCTGGAGAAGATCGAGGACCGTTCCTCCTGAAATCTCTTCTGGCTTGCCATTGATTTTGACCTGCATGAAGACTCCTAATATGGCCCAGAGATTAAACAATTCCAACACGTTATCAAACGGACTTTGCCGTTGTCAAGGCAACGAAATGGGCCGGTTCGTGGCTTGACTTTGTTCGTGATCCGCCGCCACTATGCCATCTTTTGGAGGCGTGATTGCATGTGGAAACGCAATTTCATGTTCAGGTCCGCTGAGGCCATTCCGCTCAAAGAATCCGAAAACGAGCTGTTTCACGATACCGACCCCGCCATGGATAGCGCCGGACTCCAGTTAGAGAAGTTTTTATCCGTATGGATTCAAGGCGAAGGGGAAGACGAGAAACCAACGATCTTTACGAACATGTATGTTCGCACGGCCACGTTGGATTTTCAGAAGCGGGTCGGATTTCTCCAGCCTCTCCAAGGCCGCACACACCAGATCAAACAGTTGCTCACGCCGGGCCAAAAGCAGTTTCTGCAACAATGGCTCGCCACCACGGCGCCCGAGGCCTGGGAGGCCACGGACGAACATTTCAAAATGTTGTTCGAGCTCGAATAATTCACCGGATCTGCCATGTGCCATCTATGAGCGCAGTCCTTGCCCACTCCATCATCCGGTCGCTCGCTCTCGTCGCCCTGCTGCTCACGGTTCCGCGTGGGACCGGCTGGGCGGCCACGGTGGAGGTCTACTATGCACCGGAAGATGCGCCACTCGATCGCCTGGCGGCGCTCTACGGACAGGCTAAACGTTATCTCTACGTGGCGGTCTATGGGTTAACCACCCCTCGCGCGGTGGAGGCGATGATCGCGGCCA
This sequence comes from Nitrospirota bacterium, assembly GCA_030684575.1. Classification (NCBI taxonomy): domain Bacteria; kingdom Pseudomonadati; phylum Nitrospirota; species Nitrospirota bacterium. The sequence goes on from JAUXVD010000023.1 coordinate 159,195, forward strand.
AGAAGCGGGGCGTCGATGTGCGATTGATCACCGACCGGCAGCGCACCGAGGACGTCAAGCAGCGCGCGGCGCTGCATACCTTGCATCTGGCCGGCATTCCTATTCTGGTCAACGAACATGACGGGTTGATGCATCTGAAGCAGGCCGTGATTGACGATGAGGCGAACGCCTCCGGTTCGATGAACCATACGACCAGCGGCAACCGGTATAACGATGAGCGGCTCGACATCATCACCGATCACGCGATCTCCGTAAAAGCCAGGGAGAAATTCCTGGCGATGTGGAACGATCACGCGAGGTACCGGGCCTGGGACGCACACTGAGACGATGGTAGATATGATTGAGCAGGCTGATGTGGCGGTGGTAGGAGCCGGGGGCGGTGGAGCCGTCCTCGCGTTGGCGCTGGCGAAGCAGGGGATCAGCACGGTCGTGCTGGATCAGGCTGCCGGTCCACCCCAGGGATTGCGGGGAGAAATTCTCCAACCGAACGGACAGCATGTGCTCGATCGCCTGGGCGTCTTGCAATCGTTGCCGACCGATGCGACCAGATCCGTGCGACACTTTCATTTCTGCCGGGCCGGAGGCAAGCGCCTCTGTAGCATCGACTACAATGACCTGCCAGAACCGTACAATCGCGCCATCGTGACCTTGCCGAATGTGGCCCACCATGCCATCGTCGCAGCGGTGCAGCAGCAGCAGAGCGCGATTCTTCGTTATGGGACCTCTTTCGCCGGACTGTTGCGCGAGGGAAACAAGGTGGTGGGATTGACCACGCAAGGACCGGAAGGGACGAGCACGGTCCGCGCTAAGATTGTCGTCGGCGCCGACGGGGCCTTTTCGAAAGTGCGCGAGGCTCTGCAGATTCCCGTCGATCTGCATCGCTATCCCGATGGCTATCTGATTGCGATTCTCGAATCGGAGGAGCCCATCTCCGAATCGTTTTACTATGTCGGGCACAAGACCATTTTGGGTTTGTTTCCTGCGACGGGAAATAAAGTCTATCTGTTCTACATGATCCCGAGCGGCTCGATAGAGGCCGTGAAGCAGCGGGGTATTCCCGCGCTGCAGCAGGCCTGGAGTCAGATCGCGCCACAGTTCTCCGGGCTGTTCCGTGGTTTACGCGATTGGAACCAGACCGCCTATATGCCGACCGGGCGGGTGCGGACGCCGACCTGGGTGGCGGATGGCGCCCTGTTGATCGGTGATGCCGCCCATGCCATGAATCCCCATGCCTCGCAGGGGCGTATGCAGGCGATGGTCGATGCAATGGCGCTGTCCGATCTCTTGCCGGGCTGTTTAGCTGATAAGGATTATTCGGCCGACCGGCTGAAAGAGTTTGAACGAGTTAGACGGCCGCATGTGACGATGTTGCAGCAGTTGGCCGATCAACAAGTGTTCTATTGGAATACGGGCAATCCGGTCGTGGCTTTCCTGCGCGATCGCGTCTTTCAGACCTTGGATCGGAATGCACGGCTGCGGTATCAGGTCCTCTCGACCACGGCGGGGTTGCGAGCGACCGCGCCCTTCGACCTGATCGACCGCGTGATCGCTGCGGGGTTTCTCCCGGATTTTCGCGCGAATGAAACGGCTCCACATCCGAAGTCTTCATGAGGAATAGGGCATGACTGAACGTGTAATCGAAGGCCTGTCGAACGAAACACAGCAGAAGCTGCAGACCTATGTGAACGAGGTCAAGGGTGTCTTCGGGGAGCAGTTGGAAGGCATGTTGCTCTACGGCAGCGCCGTGAGAGGTGAGTTCCTTCCGGGACGCTCCAATCTCAATATCCTGCTCCTCGTGTCGTCGTACGACAGCGCCGTCCTCAGAAAGTACAGCGCCGTGCACCGTCAATGGAGCAAGGAACAGATCGTGGTTCCCCTCTTTCTCACGGAAGAGGAGCTGCATCTGTCGGCCGCGGTCTTCCCGCTCGAATTTTTGGAAATCCAGGAGCACCATCGCGTATTGGGCGGGCGCGATCCCTTCATCGGTTTTCATGTGAAGAGCGACCGGCTGCGAGAGGCCGTCGTCCAGGGCATGACGAGCAATCTGTTCCGGCTGCGCCAACGCTATGTCGAAGGGGGCGGGACCGACGATGCCACCACGATTTTGCTGCCGCTCTCGATTACGGCGACAGTGCCCTTGCTGCGCGGAGTACTGCGGCTCCTCGGGCGGCCGGCGCTCTCCCGATCTGAGGCCGTGATCAACGACGTGGCCGAGCAATTGACGCTGGACCTGCAGGGACTGCTCGATGCGCTGCTGCTCAAGCGCGGGCAGATTTCTCCCGGCCCGAGCGAAGTGCCTCGCCTGTTCGACCGGTATTTGCAGACCATGACGCAACTCACGCGTGCGGTTGAACAACTGCCGCAGCCGGGGCCACGATGACGAAGATCCTCAACATCGCAATGGTCTGTTGTCTCGTCCTCGTTGCGGGGATCGCTCAGGCGGTGCCCTACGATCGGCCCAAGATCCAATTGCCGGAGCCGCGAGGTTATGTGAGCGACCATGGACAGGTGGTCAATGCGGAATGGAAAGAACGTATCCGGTCTGTCTGTCAGGATCTGGAGCGGAAGACCGGCGTGGAAATGGTCGTGGTGACGGTCCCGAACATCAAACCCTTCGGGACGGTCAATGAATATGCGACGGCGATCTATGCCAAGTGGGGCATTGGGTCCGCGCAACAAGAGCATGGCGTCATGGTGCTGGTATCGGTGGAGGACCGACAAGTCGCGATCACGCTGGGCCGGCAGATGTTGCCGGTGATTACCCCCACGGTGATGAATCAAGTCGGACATGAGCATCTGCAGCCGTTCATCGACCGGGGCCAGTTCGGCGAAGGGCTCTATCGCACCGTGGTCTCGCTCGCCGCGCCGGCGCAGGAAATCAGGGTCGGGACGCTCTCGAAGACCCATTTCAAAGGTGTCGGTTTCTGGATCACCCTCTTCACCAGCATCGGAGCCATCTCTTTCTTCTGGTGGATCAGCCGACCGGACCTCCGGCATCCCTATCGTCGGATTCAGAAAGGCGAGTATTGGGGGACGGGGCAGGGGGGATTCGGGGGGAACTTCGGGGGATTTGGAGGGGGGACGGGAAGCGACGGGTGGCGGTAACGATGGTAGCACGGCCTGGTCGTCCTCCTGCTCGCGGAACGCGCACGATAGGAATGTGCTCGTTCGACGCGAGTAATCGGATTTGTGTTTCTGCGTTCGGGATAGAGACCTGCCAGCGCTCGTGCACCTACTGGAAATAGGCTGCCTGATTGTTCCTCATTCGGATCGGCTATTCTGATTATCAAACGGAGATGACATGGCAATCGTGTGGTCGGTGACGGTTTTTCTGAGCGCCTTCTTGCTGTTCTTAGTGCAGCCGATGATGGCGAAGATGATCCTCCCGATGTTGGGGGGCACCCCGGCTGTGTGGAACACCTGCATGTTGTTCTATCAGGCGACCCTGTTGGCCGGGTATGGTTACGTCCATCTCCTGAGCTCGCGTGTGGACCCTCGACGCCAGCTCGTCATTCATCTTGCCTTGCTGGCCCTGCCGTTGCTGCTGTTGCCGATCGGCCTGCCTGCCGGCTGGACTCCTCCGGATGAGACGAATCCTGTGTTCTGGGTGCTCCTGCTCCTGACGGTCGCCATTGGTCTGCCGTTTTTTGTGCTGTCCACCACGGCGCCCCTGCTGCAGAAATGGTTTTCCTGGACGGATCATCGGTCAGCGAAGGACCCGTACTTTCTCTATGCCGCGAGTAATGCCGGCAGTATGCTGGGACTGCTCAGCTATCCATTTGTGATCGAGCCGTGGCTCCCTCTGAGAGGCGCCGATCAACTGACGCAGACGCTGCTCTGGAGCTTCGGATACGGCGCACTGGTTCTGCTCATCCTCGTCTGCGCATGGTTCGTGAGATCTACACACAAGAGCCGGGGAACGGAGGCGGCGGCCGATATGGGCCAGCAGGCCATAGCTCCGCTCTCCCCTGTATCGACGGGCCTGCTCGTGCGATGGGTCCTGCTGGCCTTTATTCCTTCCAGCATGCTTCTCGGCGCGACCACCCATATCACCCTCAACGTCGCGGCGATCCCGTTGCTGTGGGTCGTTCCACTCTCGCTCTATCTGCTGAGTTTCATCATTGTGTTTGCCAAATGGCCGGCGGCCAATCACCGGGCCATGGTGCTTGTCCTCCCGTTGGTCCTGCTACTCATGGCCTTTGACATGATGCCCAACGCACCAGCCTTGTCCTATTGGATGAAACTCTTCCTTCCTCTCGCGGGATTGGGAGTGGTGGCCATGGTCTGTCATGGCGAGCTGGCGAGAACCAGGCCGCCGACGGACCGGCTCACGTTGTTTTATCTCCTCATGTCTGTCGGTGGCGCGCTCGGCGGCCTCTTCAATGCGCTGATCGCCCCGGTGGTCTTCACGGACATTTATGAGTACGAGATCGTCATGGTGCTCGCCTGTTTCATCCTGCCGTCCTTACTGGAGAAGGATCCGCTCTGGACTGCCCGATGGTCTCCGTACCGTTGGTCTGTCGGGAAAGGACAGGCGGGAGATTGGGCCTGGGTGCTGGGTGTGGCGCTCGTGACCGGCCTCTTTATGTGGTTCATTCGCCCGTTGAAGGACCCGGCATTCCTGTTGGTGATGGTCTGCACAGGCCTGCCATTCTTGCTTTGCTATGCCGCGGTAGGAAGGCCCGTTCGCCTGGGGCTCAGTCTCGCAGCGGTCCTGGTGATGGCGAATACGGTCAGCGCCTGGTTCGGGGCCCCGGTGCTGTATCAAACTCGCACGTTCTTCGGTGTCTTAAAGGTCGAATATACAAAGGAGAACAACACGCGCCAGTTGGTGCATGGCACGACCAATCATGGAATCCAGCGTGTCGAACCGGAGTTCCGGCGTGAGTCCGTAAGCTATTTTCATCCGACCGGTCCCTATGGGCAGGTGTTTGCGGCCTTCAGCGGGTCGAAGGCCAAGAAGAATATCGCCGTGACAGGGTTGGGTATCGCGGCCTTGGCGAATTACTGCGAGCAGGGACAATCCTTAACCTATTACGAGATCGATCCCGCGGTCGTGACGATCGCGCAAGACCCCCAGCTCTTTACCTATTACGACGATGCGACGGCACGAGGGGTGGCCCTGCGCGTGGTGGTCGGCGACGCGCGGCTGAAGATGGAGGACGCGCCGGATGCCGGCTATGACATGATCATCATGGACGCCTTTACCTCCGATGCGATTCCGGTTCATCTCCTCACCCGCGAAGCCATGGAGATGTATCTGCGAAAGCTGGCTCCTGGTGGACTCCTGGTCACGCACATCTCGAACCGGTACCTGGCTCTTGAGCCGGTGTTGGGCAATCTTGCGGAAGCGCTCGGGCTTGTGGCGCTGAAGCAATTCGATTTCGCGAACGGGGTACCCTTCAAGTCCGGAGCCGATCTGGTCGTGATGGCGAGGGAAGTTGAGGCGCTAGGGCCGCTCGCGACGGACCCCCGGTGGTCGCCAGTGGACAGGGTCCCGTCTGTCGGGACCTGGTCTGACGATTTCTCTAACGTGGTGAGCATCATCAAGTGGGGGATCTAACAGGATCCTGAAGAAGTCCGTCAGCGGCGTTCTCGCGTCGATCAAAGGCTGATGATCTTCTGTGCTCGCGCAAGGCTTGTCTGTCTGGTTGGCTGGATTTTCTGGTCTGTCTAGTTCTTCTGGATGAATGTGCAGTCCTCCCAAGCAAACAAACCAGAGAGACGCGATAGACCATCCCTGCGTCTCGCTCGACCCGCCAGTCTTGCACGTCTCACGTCACCGTCAGTGGACATGCGCAGTGGGAGACCACACCAGCCGTCTCGCTCGTGATCACGCTTCCCGATTAAAGGGGAGAGGGGTAACGAGCTAGCTGGGTGGGAACATTGATAACAGCATATCCTGTTCGCATCGATCAGATGAAACTGTTGCAAACCGCATAGAATCCCCTTAGAACTCGGCAACCTGACGAACGTTGATTCCATGCGTGATCGGTGCAGAGCCATGGGATGTTGTCAGGCGAGGTGTTAGAGCCTTGGCACGCGATGTTTGTAATGGGCGGTTTGAAGAGATTCATGTAAAGGTGGTTGGCTGAGTTGCTCTCGCTCCCATTCGGTCAGCACTTGGTGGAACGCCTTCTCCGTAACGACCTGGTGATCCCGGAAATAACGATAGCGCTGTTGGTGCTCAGTATCGAATCGAGTCACGTTGACTTGGTCCACGGCGAAGTCCGTGCGTTGCTCCAGTCCTTCAAAGTAGTGTTGTGCCAGAAATATGGCGCAGATTGATGAGAGGCTCACCATGAGGCTCGGGATCTTGGCGGCGACATGACTCTTCAGTTCCATGATCTGGTTCTCCAGGTACCTTGTAACTATAGCGCAGGGTTCGACGTTCGGCCTCCTGTCCTCAGCGGGCTATCTGTCTATTGCAGTTGCCACCCAAACGACTCCGTTACTACAGCTTGTTGCCGTGGCTTGGCCCAACGGTTAAAGGCAGAGCCTACATCGAGTCACCTCAGACGAAGAAGCCGCAAGAGGAGAAGGGTCGACTGGCCGTCCTCCTGCTCGCGCAACGCGGATGGGCTGGTCTGTCTGGTTTTTCGGGATGAATATTCAGTCCCCCCAACCAAACTAACCAGATAGACGGGATAGATCAGATGCGCCAGCTAGCTGCGCTTCGCCTGTCCTGCGCGGCAGCAATGTTTGTATTTTTTGCCGCTGCCGCAGGGGCAGGGCGCGTTGCGGCGGACTCCCTGACGACGCCGGGGCACCAACGAAAGCAGCGTACTCGTGTCCTGGTGAAACATACCGCGCAGCATGGCATACAGGGCGGGATCCCGGCGTTTCAACAGCTCCGGCGAGGTGAAGAAATACTCGGCCAGGACGGCGAAGTATTCGTGTTCGTTGGTATAGGCATAGTCGCTGACGTGGTCGTGATGCTTCGAAGGACGATCCAGTTCCCGGGCCACGTAGCGCACCCATTGCCGGACCACCATCCAGGGCACCTCAGGCGGGAGCCCATACTCGTTCGCCCCTCGCTCGACTAGATGTGCAAACTCGTGTACTCCAACATTTTTCGCGTCATCCTGATTGGCGAATCCTGCCAGGAGTGCCGGTTTGGAGAGAATCATCACCCCGCTTAAATGGTGCAGCCCGACCATCCCGAGAATGTGCTCATCGGGCCCCCCATGGCTCTGGTAGGCGTCGTCGAAGGCATCCGGGTAGATCAGCACCTCACGCAGTCGATGGTATTCCCAGTCGTGGAAGCCGAAGATCGGAATCGCCGCACTGGCCGCCACCAGCACCCGAGTCGTCTCATCCACCTCCGTGCGAATACCCGTAATCAGGATCTCGTCGAGAAAAATCTGCACCAGGTGCCGGAATCGCGTCTTCTTCGCATCGTTCAACGCCACGAAGAAGACGACATGCGTGCGGAGAATCTGTTCCCACTCGTCAGGAAAGGGTTGCTGCATCACGGTCACCCGCCGGAGATAGCGCCGCCGCACCCACCAGTAACTGAACGGAATCAGTGCCAGCAGGAACCAGAGCAGGGGGGCAAGCCAGACCACCAGGCCCGCAGCCCAGGCGACCAGGCCGGCGACGATGAGCGCCTGCCGCAGATTCCGGCTATTCATCTCCTGAGTCACGATCATCGAGGTCTCCAGCGTGAGGGGATTTTCTGCATCAGAATTCTACTCCGAACGAACAGACGAGGGAGATCAGTATGGCAGCGACAGAGGCAAGAGCATAGGGCGTAGAGAGGCGGTCTATCTGGTGCGAGGTCTGTCTTGTCTTTCTTGTTCACCGACGAGACAAACCAGATAGACCAGATGAACCAGACAGACCAGACCCTTCTCTGCACGACGCAGGGACCGATCACCGCGCGAGCAGTTCGAACGTGCCGAGGGGTGTGGCGCGGCCGTTGAGCAGGAGGTCCACCCGGTGCTGTCCCGGATAATGTGTGCGGGTGGTCATGGGCTTGAGGGACACAGTCTTCTTGAGTGAGAGGCTCGCGCGCGGGGCAAGTTCGACCAGCTTGAGCTTGAACACTTTCGGTGTCGTTGAGCCGTTGGCTTTCACGAAATGAATTCTGAAATCGACCATCACTCGCTGTGGTGTCGATTGGGCGTTTTTGAGTTCGACTGCCACAGTCACCGACTGGCCCACTCGCACCAGGCTTGGCGTGATGGAGTTCTGTCGCAGGACCACGTTCGCTTCATGTCCGGCACCCAACACGTGCAACGCACCTGGCTCACCCCGCTTCACGGCAGAGCGTAAGGCATGGCGGATCAACCAGCGCCGCTCCTCCGTCGCGTTCCGCATCCACTTCTTGGCGGTCTCTGCGAGCAAGGCCGGATGGTCCTTCCCGATGTCGTTCAGATTATTCGCCACCGATCGGCGCACATAGAGGTCCGGGTCGTCTTTCAGCAAGTCGAGCAGGGCCAGCACCGGTTGCGGGTCTGCCTGAAACTCTCGCAAGCGCGGGGCCCAGGGCAACCGCGGCCTCGTCCCTTCCGAGACCAGTCGGCGCACGTCGGGACTGGGATCGGTCGCCCATTGGGTCAGTCGCGCCAACGTGGCCTCTCGATGACGCTCCAGAAAGGGGCGGATGCTGAACTCGGCGGTAAAGCGCTGCGTCAATTCATACTGCGCCCGCATCGAGGGTTCGAAATGGTCGAGCCCATATTCCTGTACGAACATGGTGTGCGGCATATAGAAGAAGGGGGCCATCCCTCCGTTGCCTGTTTGCTTCGGGACGTCGGGACCGAGCGAGGCCAGGAGGATTTCGATGGCCTCTTCGTAGTCATCCGGAAGATGTTGGCGCAACGCCCGTGCGATGTGCCGCCCGCGGGGCATGAGCTCCAGCGAGTCATAACTCTTTAGAGCGGTACGAAGAAACTGAGCCTTGGGAAAGGCGGGATAGACCACGACGATCATCTCGGCAATGGTGCGGGGAATATTGGCGCCGAAATGATTCTTGAGCGGTTCTGCCATGGGGTGAGTCCTTTGAGTGATGCCGGAACAAACGGTCGGGAGATTGTACTGATGCAGGAAGGTTTGGTCTATGCCGGTGTTGAGAGCGAATGGCCGATGGACGATAGCTGATGGCAAGAAATTTAGGAAGGGATGGAGGCTGATGATCTTCTTTGCTCGCGCAACGCGCGCCCTCAGACGGATGAGAGGGAAGCGGCCAGGTGCGCTCTTTACTCGCAGAACGCGCACGATAAAACTGTGCTTGTCCGATGCGCGCAGTCGAGGGCAACCTTGGCCACTCCCCTAAAAAAGATGTGGTGAAAGTGAGGAGGTCCTCGTTGGACGCGAGCAATCGAGGATCGACCAGGCTACCCTTGAAAATACAGTAGAAGATTGAGAGGGCACGCGCAGTGGGAGGCCATCTAACCTGCCTTCAGGTGAGATGGTTGATATAGGAGCGATGGATATTCCCCCGAGAAAATACTCCCGACCCATTTTCTGGCTCTGTGTGTTCAGTCTGCGAGTTGCGTGATGTGCCAAAGGTGATCATGCTCTATTTCAAGTACCCCCATGTGACCCATGGGATCACAGAAAGAAATAAGCCTACAGCCTGTCTCGTCGTGACGGAGGAAACAGTCGTAGTAGCCTTGCAGCATGGTGCTATTCGTAGACGGCTTGTAGGGGTCGTCATTAGAAAGTGATCCATTGATGGTGGCAACACGTCGAAACGGAATAGCTATTGGATCTCTAAGTAGATGAGGATCGCGAGTGCCTTTCAATCCATCCTGGTCGAGGCTTCTCCAAATGCTTTGGCCGTGGATGGTAAAGTATTGTTTAATGTCCCCAGCCAATACTCCAGCTAGTCTTGCGATAGAGGATAGTGGGTGTGTTGCCTGCCCTCCAAAGTAGATGGATTTGTCTACGCCTGCAAAAGTAGCGTACTCTTTGTACATATCAATATGTTTTCTGCATATCTTTTCAATAAAGGACAGGTCATTTCTTCGGTCCCAAAATAGTGCGGCGGTGTAATTATTAACTTGCGCGTGCCGAGCAATAGGTAAGATGGCGTACCCTAGGAACTGTTCCATTAAGACTTCGGTGGATGCGGTATTTTTCTCGCTTGTTGGGGTGGTGTAATGCTTTCCCGCCTCGGTCGTTCGCATAATTTCCTGAGCGACTCCTGTTTCAGATGAAAAGAATCCATAACATTGGACTTCGTTTGTGCAGAGGGACTTTATGAATAGAGTTCTTGCTTCTCGATTTTCCTGAACATTCCTGTACTTGAAATCAGCTTTGCCGACGACAGAGCCTATCTCCTTAGCAGCGGTCGCCAGCAAGCCCAGCTTTCCCTCAGGTAAGAGAATCGCTCCGACACCAAAACCCACTCCGCCTTTCTCTGTTGGACGGCTACCTCCAGTTTCGTCAATAATCACAAGGAGCTTGTTCATTTTATTTCCGCATATATTCTCTTGAAGTGCACCGTGCCAGATAAGTGCACCTCAAGATTTTGCTGTACTTAACGATGGCTTGCCATTAGTGATTTCGGCATTGACCTAGAGAAATGGGCAAGGGATTCGTGTGCTGCGCCTATGAATCCAAAAGTAGGTTGGTTATATATGCCAGTCACCGTGCTATGAGTAGCCCTGATCCGGGAGGCTGACCGTTGTTTATTTAAAAAAATAATGGGTTGTACCATGAAACGGAAGTCATCAAGAGTCAGGAGCACTACAGAGTGTATTGACGTGCGAGTCGAGCCACTATATATTGTGTGATCGTAAGATTCGGCTAAACATTAACCAAGAGGTCTGGTTATGGGTAAGGAAGATAAGGGCAAAGTAAGAATGACCGTGATCCACTTCGAAACTGAGTCTGACAATGCCACACTCCAAGAAAACATCCGTGCAATAGCAGGAACTTTAGCACGGGCACTTGCCCCTCAGCAAAGAGTTCCCGCCACCACAGTTCAATTGTCCTCCCCCAACCAAAATGTGGCAGTTACGGCAGAAGAAGATCAACAAGCTGATGTTTTAGATGATGGTGTTATTGAACGCACTAGTTTATCCGGAGTAAAGAAACAGAATGGAGTTCGTTACCGACGGACGCCGCAGCCGGTAGAGGTTGATCTGTCCAAAGCCCCAATGCCTCTTAAGGAATTTATTGAAGAGAAAAATCCTGAAGGAGAGAATAAGAGATATCTGGCAATAATGTATTGGTTTAAGAAGTACAGAAGTATCGAGAGTGTCACAATGGATCATGCCTATACAGGGTATAGGCATATGGGATGGCAGGTGCCTGCTGACGCAGGACAGCCCTTTCGAAATATGAAATCAAAGCAGTATGGATGGGTTGGTTCTTCAGGAAAGGGTGCTTTTACAATCAACCATCTCGGGGAGAATCAAGTTGAGAAGATGGGGAAATCGATAGCGAAGTGACGCTAGAAGACTTGCTAAATGGAATAGATGGCTTTCCTGATTGGAGTCACGCTGACAAGATAAGATTCTTCGCTTGGTTTATTCATTCTAAGGAAGAGAAAGACCGTTTCAGCCCGACTGATATTCGCGCTTGCTATGATAGTCTCTCGTTAGAACAGCCTAGCAATGTTAATTCATACATTGACAAGATGTTTGCCCGAAGGCCTAGAGAGGTTTTGCGTGACGGCCAAGGCTATGCCTTGGAAAAACGTTTGCGAGATGAATTGGAGAAGAAATACGGGAGCCGTCCGGCAACAACTCAGGTAGATAGGTTATTGCTTGATTTGCCATCTAAAATTCCTGATCTTGCTGAGCGCATTTTCCTTGAAGAGACGATTCTTTGTTTCCGTTGCAAGGCCTATCGAGCAACTATAGTCATGGCTTGGAACTTGGCTTTTGACCATCTGTGTAACCATATTTTTAGTGAAGCGCGCCGTATTGACGCTTTTAATCTACAGTTGCCGAAGTCATTTCCGAAGGCACGCATAGGAGCCGTTGCGGCCAAGGATGATTTCGGTGAGTTGAAAGAAAGTGAGGTGCTTCAGGTAGCCCGTTCGGCAAACCTGATTAGCAGTGACCTAAACGTAGTGCTGAAAGAAAAACTTGCAAAGCGTAACACTGCCGCCCATCCGTCAAGTATTGCCATAGCCCCTCACACTGCCGAGGAATACGTTATTGACCTAATCAATAATGCTGTTCTGAAACTGACGTAGTTTTGACAGGAATAGCGTATCGTGTAAGGCAAAGGTCCTAATTTATTATTGAAATATCAGCATGGCCTATTCAGTCGTGCGCGCGTCCAACGAGGGGAGTCCGCGACCGCGCGTTGAGCGAGCATAGGGAATTGCCAGGCCAGTCTTCTTTTTCCCCCGCCACATATTATTTAGGGGTGCGGCCAAGGTTGCCTTCGACTCGCGCATCGGACGAGCACATTCTGATTGTGCGCGTACCGCGAGCAGGAGGACGGCCATGCTACCCTTCTCCTCCCACGCGTTCCGCGAGCACAGGAGATCTTCAGGCTTCATCCCTTCCTCTGTTACTGCTGGATTGCCGAGAGGAGCCACTTTCCATCAGAGGATTGCGTGAAGGTCCAGGCTTCGCCTGATTCGGTGGGTTTCTCTTTGCTGCCCTCGACGACATAGCCCGGTTCTCCCCGTTGCTTCGTCAGGGAGAGGTTGTAGTCACGGGCACTCCAGCGCAGTCCCGCCGTGACGTATGGCGTGCCCTGCTCGGTCCAGGCTTCCAGGATTTCGGCACGGAGGAGGACCACATCCTCCACATGGTTCTGGATGTCCTGGCTGGTATTGTCTGCCAGGGCGGCGCTGAAGTAATTCAGCATCTCCGGCGTGACGAACTGCCGCAGCTCGTCCATGTCCTGTTTGCTCCAGGCCCGTTGCACGTCGGTGAGGAGTTGTTGGAAGGCGGCCTTGTCGGCGGAGGTGATGCTCTCAATCGGTACGGTCTGTCTCTTGGTGACGGATCGCCTTGTCGAGATCTTGTCGACGGAGGGGTCGCGGCCAGTGACCCCGGAAAAATCCGGGAGGGAGGGTCGTTGGATTTTGAGATAGTACAACACGACTGCGGCCCCCAGGAACAGGAGCATCAGCAGAATCCCGCCGGAGCCTGGTCCTCCGCTGGTGGTACGGGGTTCGGTCGCAGGCGCATCGCCATCGCTGCTCTGCGCGCTGCTCTCCGTTGCGCCGAAGAGCATAGGGCCGATCCATGAGCCGCCCTTCGCACCCGTAAGGGATACGTTCTGGGCTCCGAGGAGAGACATCAGAATGATGCACGCGGTAATGATCGTCGTTCTATTCAAGCCAAGCTCCTTGTTGTGAATCTCGCGGACCAGTCAAATACTCGCATATTCTGGGAGCCCTGGTCCTCGGAAAACGTACGGGCCAATGAGTATCGGCGGTCTTTCCTGACCACCTCTTGCGACGCCACTGCATGCCGGGCTTTTCTACTATCGGCATAACGAAGAAACAGAGACATTCTACGTTTCCCTCGGTAGCTGGTCTATCTGGTCTATTTCGTTGGTTTGGTTTTTCTGGTTGATCTCGTTTGTTTGGTTGATAGGACTAACATTCAATCAGATGAACTAGTGAAACCAGATAGACCAAACAGACGAACCCCTGGATGCGAGGTGTCTTTCACGAGGAACGTGCACACGGCGGTTTCCGACCGATCGCTCTGAATCGTGCAGGCTAGCGTGTGGAGATGATGAGGCTGTTGTTTTCGACCCGGACGGATTCAATCTGAGGTGGAAGCTGGAATTTGTCTCGGTTTAAGGGCGAGTCGAACAGTTGATGGACGACGCTGTCGAGGGTGGTGGATGGAATGGGTAATGAGCCAAGTTTCCCGGAAGTCGGTTGGAGTCTGATGTAGCCCCCTTCGGTGGTGAGGGTGCCATCGAGTTGCAGGGAGATCTCTTTTCCATAGATGACAAAGAGGGCATAGGCCCGGAGTTGATTGCCCATGAGGTTCATCCGGACATCTTTCAATGCCGATTGCACTTCTTGGATGTCCGGTTCGCGCCCTGTTGGCACCGGGATGCCGGCTTCTTGTGCTTGATGGGTCGAGGCGATGGCGAGATTGTCTCGCATCCACTGATTCAATTCTGCTTCGTTCAAGGTGAACGAGTGAGGCTGGTTTGTCTTCAGGGCCATTTGTAGCTGGGCCATCTTTTCTGCCACGCGTTCGGCCGCCTGGGGATCGGTGTGGATCTGGAGCGGCGGTGTCTGGCGGAGAATGAGCAGCAGGATGCCGACTGAGAATGTGAGTGAGATCCAAGGGAGTATGCGGAAGACACGAGACAGCAATCCAAGAGTTGAAGGGTGGGTTGTGGCCTCAGTGCCGGAAAATGGTCGCTCCCCGGCGACCGGGGCCGATGGTTTGATCTTGGAGAAGACGACTCCACAACGTAAACATTCCAGGCTCTCTTCCTGTTCGAACCGGCACTTGGGGCAGGTGAGGGCTGTTCCGCTCGATGCGGTTGAAGATTGCAGTCGCATGAGACGACTGTAGTTCAGAGCCCCGAAGAGCGCAAAGAATAGTGCGAAATGGGCGGCCCCTTTGTTTCGCTCTGTCTGTCTTGCCTGTTCTTGTTCGCCGATTTGATGGAGCAGAGAGCTGAGATGAATCAGAGAGACCAGGGGAACCAGATCTCAGTGCCGCGCCGCGAAAAGTTGGATGATAAGATCTGTCCCCGCATGGTGGTCTGAAGATTTGAAGGCGGGGTATAGGCTGCCGATATAAAGAGAGGGGGCCGGATTGCCCAGGCCCCCTCTCCCGACGGTTCACACGATGACGTGCTAACTACTTGTCCTCTACCTGATCCTCAGCCTCATCTTCCTTGTTAGATCGGCCGCTCTCATCGAACGGCGTTCCTATCGTCCCGTTAAAGTACGCGGTGGCTTTCCGCAAGGCCTGACGGCCGATCTTCCTGCCCATCTTTCGAGCTTGAAGGTCGCCATCAATAAAGTGGATGCCCCCGAAGCGGCGTGAAATTCCTGCTTCATTTGCCGCATCACTGAACTTTTTCCACGACAGCGTGATGTCATTCGCCGGCACCAACCCTGGCTCAACGCGAGACGACCCTGCAGGGATCGTCACTGAGAAACCAAAATGATCGCTGCCAGTGAACCCCTTCAACACACGAGCCGCTGAGGTGCTAAAGATACTGTGGCCGGACACGTACTCCGCAAACGGAGGAGTGACGAAAGTCGTTGCTTGATAGGGCTGCCATGCCGCACCGTCAATCAGGCGCGTACCCAACCCAGGCCCCGCCCAGGCCTTTACTTGTTGTCCGGCAAAAAGGAAATGAATCGCCGATACCGGCCTGACATAGTCAAACACCCGCTTCGCATGCCACGACGACACACTCGCATCGAGGACGGCGTTTGTCATGGCGAAGAACATCTTCACATCCTGATCCAAGGTGTGGTGATCGCGACGGGACACAAACTGCGCACACAATGCCCAATGGCCAGGAGGCAGTTCTGAGCTAGGTCCGTCCGCCCAATATTCGGCAATGACCTTCTCACGGTCCGTCAAGTTCGCGCTGTAGGCGAGTACCTGTTTGGCCTGCTTGAGGTATTGCGCCGACTCTTGGGGGTAGAAATTGGGGTCTTTGGGAGAGAACTGATCTGCCGATCGCAGCGCGAACGGCACGACCTTCCCCCAATGTGGCGCAATGAACTTTTGCGTCACAAATCCTCCCTGCCCATTGCTGATTCGCAATGGCTGCCATCGATTGGGATCGTTGATGTGATCAGGATCGTTCACAGGCACATATCCCGTGTAATCGGCATAGGGGCCCGGCGCCAGATCGCCCAATTGGTTGGACCCATCATGATGACGGAAGGCCAACACCGCTTGGCAGGCTACATTTCCAACCCCCGAAGCCGTGTGTGTATCTGTCGATCGGTCAGTCGGATCGAACCCCATCTCCGCCATCACGAGGTCGAATTTGGCCTGCTCGGTTGGGAACAGATCGACGAGGGCCCGATAGGCAGCAAAGCTCACCGCTTTTTTCTTGTTGGCTTCGGTACGTTCTGCAACCGGCTGGCGAAGTGTCTTTCCGAGTTGCGTGCCAACAGCCAGGGCGTCGTAGGGAGCCCAAGCGTCATAGATACAGGTGTGTGTCACGGCGAGCATCCGCGCCACGATCGGCGGTCCCGGATGCGTATCGCGAATTGCCTGCAGCGTCACATCGTTCCATCTGACGATCACCGTATCCGCAGCCTGTGCCGCGGCATCTGCAGCTTGCGCCACGGACATCGACCCGAGGGCCCATAAACCCGCACTGAATATGGCAACGACTTGATACGACCATTTCCTCATGTGCCATCCCTTCATGAAAACTATAAATAACAGGGGTCACATCAGCGAAATCCATGCGCAACGAGCACGAAAATATCGCAATGCCCATGCCACTCATAGCGAAATACTGATTGCTATAACAGGTGAGAAAGCAACAACTGTGCCTCTCGATGATTCAGTAAACGTTGAGCAACATCAGTCACCTGGCTCTCCACCCCGTGATGCCGGTATGTAGGAATATGTAGAAGAGGGGAGTCAGCCTACACTGACAATGCGGAGGTGAAGCAGTAGAACCGCTTCGTGGAACGACGCCAACTGATCAATCTGGTGGTTCGAGCGTACTTGCCATCTCCCAGGGATGATGGCGGATTTATCTAGCCTGTTTCGTGGGTCTGGTTGTTATGGTTGATCTCGTTTGTTTGGTTGTTGAACCAGAGAAACCTGCCGTGCTCGTGACGCGAGCACAGAAGATCATCAGCCTCCATCCCGTAGTTCGTCGCTCACGAGACAGGCTTCACGAGAAACGGGACGTCGTAGGGGCGCTGCTGTGGGTAGGGAACGATGGATCAGTGAACGAGTTCGTCTGTCTCAACGTTGTGCGCGAGCTGCTTGTAGTCCGATTCCCGTTCCGCAAGGCGGAGGCCTGCGTTGTTGTGCCGGATGGCCTGGCTGGGTATCCCGTTGCTGTGCTGGGAGGATTCTTCGGCCTTAGGGCTGTGGCCCATGTCTGCGAAGCCTTTGAAATAGGCTCCGTCTTCGATTGAGAAGGCCGGGGTATGGACGTCGCCGATCTGCACGGCGGTCTTGAGAAGTTGGACTTTGTCGACCGCGGCCACGGTGCCTTGAATCTTCCCGCTGCTGAGTAACGTGCCGACCGAGACGGTCCCCCGGATCTCCGCATGTTCGCCGACGACGAGCACTCCCGTGGTGTGAATCTCGCCTTCCACGCATCCGTCGAGTTGGACGGTGCCTTCAAAATAGACAATGCCTTTGAACGTGACGTCTTTGCCCAGGACGGTAAAATTCTCGGCATCGCTCTGCTTATTCTTCGGTTTCTTGGTGTCCCACATGGTGATGCTCCTTGATGATTTCGAATGACGGCTTGTGACGGATATCGGATATGTAATACGGACTGAATGAGCAACAGTCGTGCCTTCAGCCGATTCGAAAAATCTTCAACAACATCAGTGGTCTGACTCGTCCCAGCGCGAGGTCTGTATGTAGGAACCTGTAGGGGAGGAGAGTCAGTTCGCAGGCAAGAGGCTGGTGTGGAGCAGGCGATAGCGTTTCTTCTTAGGCCAGCTTTGAGGTCACAATGTGTGACCGTAAACCGTTCATTACGTCTTTCACGATCTGTGGGCCTAGTTCCATTGACGCGAGATCTGCTGGCCTGGCCAAACGGAGAAACCATGGAAACCAGCTCTCTATTTCCTCCAGACACTGAAGCGTTTGGGCGACAGCAAGGTTCGTTTGTGCGCCTTCTGCCACAGTGCCCAATAGCCCCCAGTACCTGTCTTTAGTAAGGTGCTCCTCTCGGCTAGCTCTATGTGCATGGCTTTGTTGGTCTTTTCCCATTCTGACCAGGGAGACTTCTCGGTGTAGCTGTCCAGCATAGGTCTTGCTGTATGTCACTGGGCAGAGACTGGTACATGCCGACAGGATTGAGGAGGGCATCACATGGAACAGATATTAGACACAGCCGTCAGTCAGGGTTCTCGCAGTGTCGAATCGAGCAAGGGCTTAGGGTGGGCGGCGATCACCGGGATAGTGGCGCTCCTGACGCTGCCCTGCACTGGTGCGTTGGCTGCTGAGCTGACCCCGACGGAATCGGTGAAGAGCACGATCGCTGAAGTGGTTCGTATCCTCGATAATGCGGAGGTGAAACAGCCAAGCCGCTCCTTGGAACGACGTCACATGATCGAGCAGGTGGTGCGGGATCGTGTGAGTTATGAAGACATGGCGAAACGAGCGCTGGGGGTACCCTGGACAGACTTGACGGATAATGAACGGCGTGAATTCGTCGATCTCTTCGTGCAACTGCTCCGAGACACGTTTGCCGGCAGGATCGATTCGTATGCGGGCGAGCAGGTGGTCTATCTGTCCGAACAGCGCGAGGAGCAGTTCGCCGAAGTGAAGACGCGGTTGGCGGGACACAAGATGGATACGCTCCTCGATTTCCGGTTGGCGAACCGGTTCGGCAATTGGCTCGTCTACGATGTGGTCATCGATGGGGCGAGCATTGTTGGAAATTACCATGCGCAGTTCACCAGCATTATCCGCGACCTCACCTATGCCGGGTTGGTGAAACGGATGAAAGAGAAGACACTCGTCGCCAAAGCGTTTGAAGTGACCGCGGCGCACTAGTCGATAGAGGTCCGATCTGAACCTACGTCTTTCCCCCCATCACTCCTTGCGTGCTTGTACTTCCACAAGGGATGGGGGTTGATTGATCTTTCACTGCGCGCGTCGAACGAGCACATTCTTATCGTGCGCGTTCCGCGAGCACAGAAGATCATCAGCCTCCATCCCATCCCCCCCCCATTTCGTAGGATAGCGGTTCGTTCTGCCATGCTCGTATCCTGTGCCCTATGGCCGACAGGAACCAACCCATGGCATGGCGAACGATTCTCCGAGGAGTCGCCATTGTGTATGGCACCACCTTTGTGGCGGGGCTGGTGTTTGCCTTCAACGGGATCACGCCCCAGACCGATCACATTGGTTTCCCTCTGCTCGCGCTGCTCACAGGGGCGGTTGGTGTGGCGATCGCCCTCAGGGTCGCTGACACGACGAAGCTGTCGTATCTCCTGGCCATTGGAGTCGGTGTCTGGCTGCTCAATTTGACCAGTGTCTTGCTCGACGCACAGTCCTTGAGCAGTTGGGTCAATAGCAGTGGCTTCATCGCGACGACGGTCATCCTCGGCCGACTCTTGCTCGGCGTCAGCCTGGAAACTGTCCCAACTCCCACCCTCTCCTATTCACCCATTAGCCGGAAGAGCGACTCAGACTTGCGGAAGCGCCGGACAAGGTTCTCTCGCTTCTAGCAGGGCGCCTCCTCGCACCTTGAGTTCTAACTCCACGTGCAACATGACACGCCCGGATGGGCTGCGTTGTTGCCACGCGAGCGAGATCCTCTAGATACCAGAGTGCCGAAAGAACGAGAAACCTTTAGTCTGGGGCTGGCCCGCGGCCACTCGTACCGTACCCGACCACTGGGAAGGCGACCTGATCAAGGTGGCCCGTAATGGCTTGGCTCGTCGGCACCCTGGCAGAGCGGACCACCTGCCTGGTCATCCTGGCCAGAATAACCGGAACGGATGCGCGGAGTGCCCGCGCTGCTGCGCCATCATTCACCCGTTGCACTTGGAACGTGAAACCACTCGCCCAAACATGTTGCACTTGGTGTTTGTGTGCAGCCTAGTTATATCGATGGATGCCTCGTTTTTCTCCTGCAGTTCTCTGCCTACAGTCATTCATGTCCTGGATTAGTCCCTTGACTGACATGAAGGGGTTGGATTACGTAGGTCTATGAAAAACAACGAGCGGTAGTTTTGCCTTCGCAAGAGCCTACGCGGCATGCCAGTTGCTCATCTGTTGCTCAATAATAGCGAGAACAACTATTTGAATCCTAAACCGTCCTGCTCTCTGAGATTGCCGCTGCGGTTGAGTGGGGGGTAGAGGGACTACATGGAGGGTCTGATGTCACGAAGGACACGCGCACTCATTTCGATGGGTGCTTTGGGGATGATCTCCTGTTCGGCGTTGTTTGCCGTTCCAGGGGTTGCGGTTTCAGGTGATGAGCGGAGGGATGTCCGTGGAGATGGGGGGAACAATGTCCATGTGACGGCTCCTGTAAAATTATCGAGGCCGGACGATGTCTATGTGCGAATGTTCTCCGGATTGCCGGCCTTCGCTCCTGCATCCGATGAGATGCGCGAGCGGGCGAAGCAGCTGGGGGCAAAGGGCGGGTTGCTGGACCCATCGGATCTTCTGACGGACCCGATCCAGTCGATCTTGAATCCCGCGGTGTTCAGTCCCAACAATCCGGATAATCCCAACATGACGGCCGGCATGACTTTCATCGGGCAATTCCTCGATCACGATATCACGTTGGATTTGAAGTCTCCGTTGCTGCAACCAACCGATCCGCGGCGGACGACGAACTTCCGCACGGCGGCGTTCGATCTCGACAGCCTCTATGGGGACGGGCCGAAGGATTCGCCCCAGCTGTACGATCAACGTTCCGTTGATATCAAGTTTCGCGTGGAGGTTATCCCTGGGTCGGAGGCGGTCTCCCGTAAGGGGGCCGTGCGTTATGACCTGCCGCGCGATGCCAATAATAATGCCATTATCGGCGACAGCCGGAACGATGAACACGTGATCCTCAGCCAGTTTCATCTGGCGATGCTGCGGTTTCATAACGCGGTGGTCGACCACCTGCGCGCCAAGCCAGCCCTTGCCGGGGCCTCGCCCGAACGTATCTTTGACATGGCGCAGCGCCTCGTCCGGTGGCACTATCAATGGATTGTGTTGAACGAGTTTCTGCCAGTGACCATTGGGCAGGAACGTGTGACAGATATTCTCCGGAAGGGCCCGCGTTTCTATAACGTGGATGACACGGTCTCATCTCAGCGCTTTCGGAATACACGCCGAGATATCATGATCCCCATCGAGTTTGCTGTTGCCGCCTATCGATTCGGCCATTCGCAGGTGCGACCGAGTTATCGCCTGAACTTCGGTTCGGACAGCGGCGCGCCATTTTTTGCGTTCATCTTCGACGATTCCATCGACCCGAACGAGCTTGACCCCAATGACCTTCGAGGCGGAAAACGGGCTCCACGCCGATTTGTCGATTGGCAGACCTTCTTCAACTTCGGTGATGGAAACTTCAGGCCGAACAAGAAGATCGATACCAAGCTGTCCACGGTCCTCATGCAGTTGCCTGGCTCCCGTGGGCCCGCGCCTGGCCTGCCGTCAGACGGGGTGCAATCGCTGGCCTCCCGTAATCTGATGCGGCACGTCAATTTCGGTATCCCCTCGGGCCAGGCGATTGCGAGGGTCTTGGGTGTGCCGGCTCTGTCCCCGGCACAGCTCGCGGACGTGCAGCCATTTGGCATGGACCGAAGCACGCCGCTCTGGTACTACATTTTGAAGGAGGCGGAAGTCATGGAAGGTGGGCTTCGTCTCGGACCGGTCGGGGGACAGATTGTCGGAGAGGTCTTCGTGGGGCTGCTCAAAGCCGATCGCACCTCCTACCTGGCGACGGAGCGGGATTGGAAGCCGGTGTTGCCATCCGCCACACCGGGAGAGTTTCACATCACAGACTTGCTCACATTTGCCGGCGTGGTTCCGCCGCTGAACTAGCTCACGAATCCCTGACCTGAGTGCGTTCTAGGGTGCCGCAGATATTGGGGGCCGGTCGCAACGACCGGCCCCCGTCGTGGGACGGTTCGGCCCTCTTTTCAGTCTTACAGACTGACAGGTTGATGCGTGTGGTTCAGGAGTGATCGATTGCTTCTCCTGCTGTCGGTGGGCTTACTCAGTCTACTGAGTGATATGACCCCGACATTTCTCATCATCAGTATTTCCGTTACTCGTGCACAGATGAATCGTTCTGCTCGGCCGGCTGTGGGCTTGCAGTGGCAGCATCGCTGGCCAGGCCGCGCTGGTCTTTGACGTAGACGCTGCCCTTCAGCGCCTTGGCGCGCTTCTTCAGTTCGGAAGCGATCTTACTCACATCTCCGGGATGTGTAATGGGACAGCGTTCGTTGGTCACGACGGCGATCGAGAGACTCATCATCGGAAATTGCTCTTTGTTGCCTCGCCGATCGATGGAATCGATATAGCCCTTGAGGCGATCGTCACGGTCGTAGAAATCAGGGATCACCAGATCGAAGCGTTTGATGACGGTTTGGCAGATGGCGTCGATGCGGTCTGGCCGGCTCATGAACACAAAGTCGTCTCCCCCGACATGTCCGACAAATCCTTCTGCGCCGGCGAGTTCTCCCACCACCGTCGAGAGGATGCGGCAGGCGACGATGAGGACTTCGTCTCCACGGCCATAGCCGTAGCGGTCGTTGAAGGATTTGAAATTGTCGATATCGACGTAGGCCAAGGCGAAGGGTTGACCGCTCTGAATTCTGGCGGTGGTTTCGAACAGGATGGTGGTATTGCCTGAAAGCCGGGTGAGGGGGTTGGCATCGAGCGAACGGGTCAGGCGGCTCAGGCAGAGGCGCACACGGTGCACCACGTCTTCAGGGCGATAGGGGATGGTGATGAAATCGTCGACTCCCAATTCACCCCAGTCGATATCGTTGAGTCGGCTGTCCCGGACGAAGAGGATCAACGGCAGTCGCCCGAGGAAGGCATCGTGCTTGAGGTTTCGCGTGAGTGTTTCCGCCGAATGGCCCCCGGCTCCTTCTGTCGCCAGGATGAGACAGGGAGGATCGTGCACGAGTTCGTGCAGCGCGAGGTCCGGGAGGTTTCCTTCCACGACTTGGAAGCCGGCTTTCTCCAAGGCCGAGGTTAAGGTGACGATAGGGGCAAGTTCATTGTGCAGGAGGAGAATGCGCCGTCCTGGTAGGGATGGGTTCATAGATAATCGTCGATGGTGGCAAATTCGCTCGAGGCCTTGGCGATATAGTCCGCCAACGTCTGTTCGTCGAGGCCGACTATGTCCCAGGCTGCTTTCGAGAGCGGCGGGATGAGGTCATCCCCCGGGTTGCCGCAAGCCAGGCCTTTGACCAGGATATCGGCTATATGGACGATGGCCGTTTGCACCGTGGCTTCCTTGGCGAGCGTCGGCGCATGGTGGTAGAGGATCGGCTCGCGGAGCGTGACCGGTAGATGCCAGGCATTGGCCAGGTAGCCGCCGATCTCTGCATGTGAGAGGCCCGTGAGTTCCTTCTCCACGTCGAAGAGTGAGCGGTCGCCTCCTGCTTTGTAGGCCTTTTTGATCTGGTCTCCGACATCGGCCCATTTGACGTAGAGGACGACTTTTCCGATGTCGTGTAGCAGGCCTGCGACAAACAGTTCTTCGGGGTTTTTGATCTCCAGTCTGGCTGCCAGGAGGTTGGCCGTGATGGCCACACCCAGGGAATGACGCCACAACTGATCCATGCCGGCGTCTTTCATGATATTGAGCGCCGAGGCGCAGAGGGTGAGTCCCTTCACGACGTTGAATCCCAGGACGATGACCGCATGGGCCACCGAACTGATGCGGGAGGGGAATCCATAAAACGGTGAATTGGCAAGCCGCAGGACTTTGGCCGCGAGGACTTGATCTTTTTCGATGATCGAGCCGATCTCCTCGGTCGACACCGTCGGGCTGCCGATCATGGCGGCAAGCCGCTGTACGACATGGGGGAGCGTCGGCAGGTCTCCGAGTTTTTCGATCCGGTTGCGCAGGTCTGTCGGATTGAATGTGGTCATACTGTCGCAGGCCCCTCTGTCACTGGCGTGGTGCTACGCGTGGCATGTAAATGTGTCCGGAGACTGTTGAGGATGAGCTGCTGGACAGGATCTTTCGTGACATGCCGGAACCGATGATCGAGTTCAGCCTCCAGCTCCGTCAGCGTTTTTCCGCCGGCTCCCCCTGCATCGCCCTCCACATAGACCGAGGTCGTTCCCATCCGTTGGAGCCGCTCGATCATGGACGCATCGAGTCTGGTTCCGACTGCCACGATGGGCAGTCCGTTGGCATTGGTCACGGGTTTGACCAGGATCATATCCGGCAAGAGTTCTTCAATGACCACTCGTTTCATCGTATGTGAATTCCTGAGATGTATTTGTCTGTGCGCCACCTGCCGAGTCATCTGAATAGACGCATCGGGCAGCGCAAGGCTGTCGCTCGTCCTTCTCTTATCGGACGACCGGCATCATTTCTAAAGGTTCATTCCCCTTCTTCTCCGTTGATACGGTCGGCAGGGGTAGCACTGTCGCCATTACGGGGATTTAAGGTTGCTGGTGCGGGTATGCGACTGTGGCTGAAGGGACTTACATGGGCAACGCGATGGTCTGGATGAAGTGTTTTCCGGGAGTGATCTATTCAGACTGCGAATGGGGCAAAGCTCAGATTGCGAGTCTAATCTTCAACGGGGTGTTGAGGATTTCGTGTGACGTGACTCTATTTTGGCTGGGGTTGAGACACAGGGGCCGATTCGTGTCCGGCAATGTTCGTGGAGGTCACGCAGATACTGACTTGAGGCGCAGCTGGAATGATATTTCGAATGGTGACGGTTCCTCCCCCTCGTGGGTCGTTCGTCCAGATACGAATGACCTGGGTCTGGCTGTGAGGTGAGCTGATATAGACAGACGTCAGCAAGAGGTTTGTCAGCAGAGTGCCGACCGCATTGGTGGAGGGTTCGCGATAGGACACGGTGAGTCCATTGGGGCTAGTCGGAACCGAGACAGTGGTTGTGGGGCAGCCGTCGGGGGCTGTTGTCCCAACGGTCGTTTTGGTTCGAAGTTTCTCGCCTGTCCCATTTGTCGCCAGGTAGGTTACTCCAGGACTGATGCTCCCACAGGCCGCTAGCGAGAGTGCTACCGTGAGAAGCGGCCACTTGATGAGATGTACGATTGTCGGGGAGGGCTGCATCATTGTTCCAATGCTCTGAAGCTCTGCATCAACGCTCTTGGCGCAATCGAAAGCTATTGTACTCCCGAGGTGTGAATAAGCGCTATGGCCTTCGCGGAACGGTGCGGCCTTCTTCTAAGTCTTGGAGATCGGACCAGGCGGTGAGGTCGGTGCGGGAAGGATCGACGGCGTCTCTGAGCTGGTTGAAGTACTGTTGTTTCTCGGGGCTGCTCGGTCCGCGGGTCAGCATTAAGCCGTTCCAGAGCTTGAGCTCAGAGGCGTTGTGTGGTTTCGCAATTTTCCTGAACCACTGGGCTACTGCGTCATCAGTGGGATTGGCTGTGACGGCTGCGGTGAACTGATCGGCTGTGATGCCGGCGAATTCCATCAGCCGATCGTCCATCGGGCAGGGATAAATATATTCGCCTTCGGTGCCGGCCAATACGGCACGGCACTTATCGATCATGCGCGCCAGATGGACATAGCCTTCCAGCGTGAATCGCATGCTGCGGGGGAATGCCGTTCTTAGATCCATAGCAGGATGTTGAAAAAGCCCGCAGGCTTCGTTCTCAGTTCGTCGAAATCCTCAACGTACCCCTGAGGGTATGCCTCCGGTTTCGACTCGCCTGCGGCCTCGCTGGACGGACTGTTTGACCATCCTGCGGGCCACGCGATCATTGCACGGGCTATTGCCGTTCTTTTGTTAAACCAGTTTATGATTCGTGAACGTGAGGTTCTTTACGACGACCGCCCCGTTTTCATAGGTAATGATGCGGCGGGTGGCCGGCAGATCCGATGATCCGACACGCACATAGCTATCGGTGAAACTTTCGACGTTGTTCAGCTTTCCGTCGGTCGGGGAGTAGTAGTAGACGCAGTACTTCGTCGTGAGGTTCTTCTGATCCTGAGTGAGGGAGCTTTCTTCGACATTGATCGTGAAGGCGAACGGCGTCATACCTGGGTGCGCCATCTTGCGATTGATCTGGGTGATGCGATTGTCTTTGAGACGATAGAAGGAGTTCGAGCCGTGAATGTTCAGCTTCGTGCCGAAGGGATGCCCATCTTCTTCCATCGTTAAGGAGTATTTGCCGTCCGACTCTTCGAAGCTTCTCGGGCCACGGTGCACGGCGATCGAGCCGAGCTGCTCCTGTGCCCACTTCTGTACCTCGGGGTCTCCCAGTTGGACCGAAACTTCACGCGGGCCCTTGACCATGACCGGTCCCTTGGTCTCTTTTCCGTTCACATTGACGGTCAAATCAGCGGTAAATCCCGTGAAGTCCTTGGGCCAGCGCGCGGTCTTCTCGAAGGCTTGCCGAAGCATTTCACGAGCCTTTGGATCGTCGGCGACCGGGGTTTCTTCTTGTTTTGGCTTCTGTTGTTCCATGGGGAGATCTCCTTGTTGGGTCGAATAGGCAGGATGCGTTCGAGGCGTCGGCCTTGGTGACGGCCATATTGAGCATCCTGCCAGATGTAGCCTGCAGTATACGCTTGGGGCGAAAGCTGCCACAAGCGCTCGCAGGCGTGAGAGGCAACTGATTGCTCGAGTTTATTGAGTTGAACCAGGCTAACCAGAGAAATAGGCCGGTCTCGCCAGTCTCGCTCAGCGTTCCCACTTAGGCGCTAGAAGAAATTGAGTATTTCGGGTATACTCGCGCCGCGCGGGGGCTCTCTCTCCACGTAGAACGAAAGGATAGACATGGAACGACGGGCTGCTTCCCATACTGAAGAAGAAGAGATGAACCATCGCCGTAAACTGCTGAACGCCGCGAAGAAGGGCGATCAGAAGGCCATTGGCAAGCTGTTAGAGCTCTATCAAGTGCGTATCCATAGCGGCGATATGGTGACGAAGCTGAACAAAACTTCTGCCACGCATAAGCTTCAGGCTCAACTTGCTGAAGGGAAGCCTGTGAAGGGTGGCGGCGGGAGCCATGGCAAGAAGACTGCGCCTGCGAAGCCCGCTCCAGCAAAGGCTGCACCGGCCAAAGTTGCTGCGAAGCCTGCTATCTCGAAGGTCAAGTCAAAGCCAAAGGTAAAGACGCAACCGGTCAAAGCCGCATCGCCGAAACGCAAGAAATAGCCGACGGGCGATTATTGCACAGCCACTCGTAGTCCACCGCCTGCCAACTTTGCCGCGATCTCTTCCGCTTGTGTCAGCCCCCCGGCAAACACGATGGCTTCTCCGTCATGATCGATTTTCCATGCCAGCTCGAAGGCTTTCGAGCTGGTCATGCCTGGAATATATTGGCAGAAGAGCCCAACTACTTGCTCGTAGGTGTGGCATTCGCAATTGAACACGATCACTCGCGCATCGAGTCCGCTCCCGGTGACGGTACTGGCAGTTTCGATCGGGACGGGAGGTGCAAAGGGAGTTTTTGTGCCGGCCATGGGGACGAATATTAGCAGAGTTTGGAGCAACTTTTAACCTGGATTATTCAGGCGGGTCGTCGCGACGCGTTCGAGGACGAGCGCGCTGGTGCAAGTACACCCTACGGCTGACGAGCAGGTCTGTACGAAGGGTTACGGTTAATAGCCGATACGCGTGAGCAGGTGGTTGGTTCTCACCCAATTCTCCCGGGCGCAGGATTGCGCATAGAGTGTGAAATGCGCGGGAGAATCTGTGGCCGGTTGGAGTTGATGTGCCAAGGCGAGCATTTGCGTGTAGGTGAGTGAGGCGGATGTCTTGACGAGGGCGAGCCCGTATTCAAAAAAATACCCCTCTTCAAGAGTCGCGCTCCGCTTCGAGAGTGTCCTCACCCGCGCGAGATCGAATGGTTCCTCCTTGAACGAATTGTCCATGAGATGGAGGAGCGCGGCAGGGCCTGGCACGAGGCTCTCGCCGATGCGAACCGCATGGGAGGGTTCGAAGAGTCCACGCTGAAGACGGCGGTCACGGCACAGGGCTGCGTGAAATTGTGCGCGCCAGACGGGGTCGCGGAGATCTCGGTCGATAGCTTCTGCCACTAGTGAGGAAAGTGGTCCACTCACGTCATACCCTTGCACGAGGCGTCCCGATTCGATGAGATCCGGAAAGCTCATGCCCATTCGGTCTTGAAAGGCCGTGACGCCAGTCATGGGCGTCAATTGCATCGCCATGAAGTCGCGAAAGTGAACGGTGGCAAAGCGAGTCAGGAGCCTGGTCAGGGTCTCCGGATGGCAGAGGTGGAAGGGGTAGAACAACGCGTGGGGTGGTTGCCGGTGATTCATCGACAAAGTCTCACAGTCATGTTAGTTTTTGCGTGTGAAATATCTCTTCACGTCGTGGCTTGATTATCTGCTCATCTTCGTCCCGGTGACGATCGCACTCGAGGTGCTTCGAACCGATCCGCTACTGGTGTTCATCTCGGCCTGCCTGGCCATTATTCCACTCGCCGGCTTGCTCGGTCGAGCCACTGAACATTTAACAGCCCATGTCGGTGCTGGAGTCGGCGCGCTCCTCAATGCGTCGCTGGGCAATGCAGCAGAATTGATTATCGCACTGGTGGCTCTCCGCGAGGGCCTTCATGACGTCGTCAAAGCGTCGCTGACCGGCTCAATCCTGGGAAACATCTTACTCGTTCTTGGCGTCTCGATGTTTGCCGGTGGCATGAAGTATGAGCGGCAGAAGTTTAATCAAACTGCTGCCGGAACGGGTGCCAGCCTTCTGCTTCTCGCCGCTGTCGGGCTCATCATTCCTGCACTCTTCCACTACACCGCGGCCGACCGTGGCGTGGCGATTGAGCGAGAGCTTAGCTTGGAAATATCCATCGTGTTGTTCATTATTTATATCGCAAGTCTCCTGTTTTCCTTGAAGACTCATCGCCATCTCTTTGCCGGAGAGTCGCATGATACATCGGACCTTGGAGAGCAGCCTTGGACCAAGGGTGCATCGATTGCTGTGCTCACCGTGGCGACCTGTTTCGTGGCCCTCATGAGTGAAATATTGGTGGGGGCGCTGGAGCCTGCATCGCACACTCTCGGGCTCACGCAAGTCTTCGTGGGTGTTATCCTTGTCGCGCTTGTGGGTAATGCGGCTGAACATTCTACGGCGGTGATCGTGGCGCTCAAAAATAAGATGGATCTGGCATACGGAATTGCGGTGGGATCTAGCCTGCAGATCGCCTTGCTCGTGGCGCCATTGCTTGTGTTTGCCAGTTATTTCTTCGGGACGCCGTTGGACCTGATTTTTACACCCTTCGAAGTGGCTGCCGTGACCATCTCGGTCCTCATCGTCGGATTTGTCGCGATGGACGGAGAGTCTAATTGGATGGAAGGGGTGATGTTGGTCGGGGTCTATGTAATGCTTTCGA
The DNA here is from genome assembly GCA_030684575.1 of Nitrospirota bacterium. Classification (NCBI taxonomy): domain Bacteria; kingdom Pseudomonadati; phylum Nitrospirota; species Nitrospirota bacterium. The sequence goes on from JAUXVD010000023.1 coordinate 188,318, forward strand.
TCGCCTTTTTCTTTCTGCCGGCCTAGCAGGATGCTTTCGAGGCTGTGGCCTTTATGAGCATCCTACGAGAGTGCTCACTGACGGTCTGGCGGCATGAGCCAATGTCTTGATTCTGAACGTCTCGCTTCTCTCGCCAGTCTCGCGTGTTATCCGTCTCAGGCTTTGTCCATGTCGATGACTTCTGTGGCTTCCCAGAGATTTTTCAGCTCCGCATCCGCCAGATCTTTCACTCGATCTTCTTCTGTCTCCTCGCCGAATTGAGAGGCTTTTATCGGTAGCGCCTTGTCTTTATCTGAGGACGGCGTCACCGCCTCTATCGGTAAGGGCTGTCGTCTTCGCTTCTTGGCAGGATCCATATTAACGGGCATGTTACCTCCGACGTGATCTACGGCCAGTGTCCATCCAGCCAAGGAGAAAAGTCAATGATCGCTAGACTGAACTGTTGCGTTTCCCCACAGGCTGTTCAAAAAGGCCGTCCGGCAAGGACGCAGTGAGGGGAGGGCCGAGGCGTGCCCTCAGGGGGACGTTGAGGGTCTGAACGATGCGAGAACGAAGCTGGAAGGATTGTTCAACGGTCTGTTTCTAGTACAGCTTCTCGGCGATGGTGTCGGCCTGTAGGAGGCCTTTCGCCGATAGTTTGCTGCGTTCACCGTCTTGTTCGATCAATTCTTGCGCAAGCAATTGAGCCGTGAGCGCGCTGTGTCCATAGTTCAAAGCATGTTGATACAGGTTGTGAGAGGGAATTCCTTGGATCAGTCGTAATCCGAAAATCACGGCGTCGCGGAGTTGTTCTTCTTTGGAGAGGGTGATGCGCTCTTCAATGGGGAGGAGATCTTTTGTCAGCGAGTGGTTGTAGGCATCGAGGTTTGGGACATTGCCGAATCTTGTTCCGCCTAGATAGGACTGGGCACTGGGGCCGAATCCCAGATATTCCCCATTGGTCCAATAGAGCAGATTATGGCGGCAGGCATGTCCGGGCCTGGCATAGTTCGAGACTTCATATCGCTCATAGCCTGCGTCCGAGAGTATCCTCTGTGCAGCCTCATCCATCTCAATTTGAAGGCCTTCATTAGGCGAGGGACTCCGTTCGAGTCGAATATTTGATGCGAGCCTGGTCTCCTGTTCCACGGTGAGTGCATAGCAAGACAGGTGTGTCGGCTGCAGTGCAAGGCAATGGGTCAGAGTTTTCTTCCAACTGACCAGGCTTTGCCCAGGCAACCCATACATCAAGTCAAGGTTGATGTTTGTGAAGCCGGAGGATCTGGCCATCGCCATAGCTGTGACGGTCTCACTGACAGTGCCGGGCCGACCGATTCTGAGGAGATCGCCATCCTCCATCGATTCTGCACCGAAGCTCAGGCGAATCACACCGGCCAGACGTAGTTGAACAAGGTCCTGCGCGGAGATTGTCGAGGGGTGGCCTTCCACGGTGACTTCACAGTCTGACGTGAGGCTAAACCGGTTCCGAATCTCGGAGAGGATGGCGATGAGCTGAGCCACGGTCAGAACCGTCGGTGTGCCACCCCCAAGATAGACGGATTGGATTGGGCGCCCCACAGCGACCTGTTGTTGTGCCGATAATCCAATCTCATGCAAGAGCGATCGGACAAAGGCGTCCGCCCGTTCCTCGCGATGGATTTCCAGATAGAACGAGCAGAAATCGCAACGCTGGCGGCAGAAGGGGATGTGGAGGTACAGGCCCAGAGGAGGGGGCATGGTCACGGCAGGCTGAATCCTTGGGGTTTAGAAAAGTCCCGCGACAGGACTATTTCTATCTCATCAGCCGGGGATTTCCCGCGATTGCGCACGTGAGGCTGCCAGGCCTTTTGTTGGCGCAACGAGTCGAAGAGCACTTTGAGTAGCTCCGGCTTGATGTGCGCTTCCCATTCCCGCACCCAGGCATGAGCCTCCTCGTCGCCCTCATAGTCGTCGGGAAAGGAGGCCTCCAGGCTGAATCGAAAAGTGAAGGTTTTTTCTTCTTGATACATACAAGTCCTCACTGATTGCGAACTGGCCTGGTCGATCTTATAATACCCCTCAGATAAAGGAGTATGACTCATGCCTATCTTCGAATATGTCTGCGGCGAATGCAATCATCGGTTCGAGCTCTTGGTCTATGGCTCCACGCCTGCGGCCTGTCCCAAGTGCAAGACGACGAAGCTGGAGAAGCAAATTTCTTCGTTCGGAGTCGGAGGCACGGATGGCTGGGTGTTGCCGGGTAACGGCGGCGGTTCTTGCGGAAGTTGCGGTGACCCGCGTGGCCCCGGTTCCTGTTCCACCAATTGATCATGGAACCAGGCGAGCAGAACCTTCAGCGCGCGATTGCCATGATCTCTCAGTCCGACCCGATCACCAAATTGCTCGAAGAGGTAAAGTTGGGCCGGATGAAACCGACCGATGCCGGATTACGAGCCGTGACTGGTTCGTGGCTGGGGACCTATCAGAAAGTAATTGAATCCGGCGGATTGACCGGCCAGGCTTTGCGCCGTATCGACCCACAGCCTCGTTTGGCAGTTTTGATCGAGTATGGCGTATTGACGGGTGAGCAGCAGGCGGTCACGGCCCTCTGTGCGAGTTTCGAGAAGGCCGTCGCTGCAGCAACGGAGTGATATCATCCCATGTGGGCGTTGTCGGTCATCGCCGTCTTTCTCCTGATCATGGGGCCGATCGAGGAGGGCCGGGCAGAAGAGGGCTTCGGTACGAACGCCATCCTGACGATTGCGCCGAAGGATCTTCCTCGCATTCTGCCAGCAGAGTCCCATCTCCTGATCGATCCGCTCTCCATTGAACAATTTCTTGATGCGCTGGATGGCGCCCCACCAGACTGGGCGATGGTCTACGGTCATGGCCATCACGATCCCGAGCATGACGAGAGATTGTTCGCATTGAACCGTGAGCGCGATGCGAACCGGGCAGGGAAGGAGGCCCTGAACTGGGCGGTAGCCTTTCGCTGGGCAGGAGAGCTGTCTCGGTTTGAGTCAGAAGTTGGCGGGTTCACTATTGCGATGGGGCCGATCTTCACTGCCACTCGATGGGGTATGGTTCGATTCAAAGCCGAAGACCTTCCAGGCAATCTCGTGGCAATCCCCGGCGCGGGTGAGCGCGACCGCCTGCGTCGACAGGTAGAGGCCGGTCAAAAAATCGAGATTGAGATCCTGATGATTGGGCGACTCATTCCCGAGGAGTCGCTGATCTACGACTTTTCCCATGATGAAGAAGGTCTGGGGCTCATCATGCCGGTCGTGCGGGTTGAGCGAGTTGAGTATCTGTTGGCCCAGTGAGGTTCCAAGCTCTGAACGATAGGTGCGGAACGTTGAAGCGACAATCGTTTCCATGCGTAGCGTTCATCGCTCACCGTTCAACGCTTCCTGCCCGGCGGGTTTTTTAGCAGCCGGCTAGAATGCATCCTTGGTACAGCGAAAGCCGGTGCCGCTTGGACGACTGTCCATCGTGCCCCAGTCGCGGTCGCCCGTGCGTAGACTGATCGCCGGTTTCAACCAGGACCCACCGCGCATTGCTTTGATTGCGCCACGGGACGGCCCTTGAGGATCTGAGAGGGGCGCGTCTTTGTAGTAGTTTGGGTTATACCAATCCTGTATCCATTCCGCGACGTTGCCGGCCATGTCAGACAGTCCGTACGGGCTGACGCCTGCGGGAAAGCTGCCGACCGGCATCGTGAGCACCTCACCCTTGATGCCCTTTTCTTTTGAAATCTGCGCGCCCTCTCCTTGGACCCAGAAGGCATCCCAGTCCGCTCCGCTCTGAAAGTCGATGGTGCGACCGGCCCAATAGCTGGCGCTGTTGGCCTTTCTGACATCCCACTCATTTCCCCAGGGGTAGCGACGGCCATCGGTGCCACGCGCGGCCTTTTCCCATTCCGCTTCAGTCGGCAGACGTTTGCCTATCCACGTGCAGTAGGCGACGGCATCCTCCCAACTGACATTCACCACGGGGTGGGTGCCGATGCCAGAGATGGGTAGATTGTTTTCCCATAAATTTGAGGCAGGATTAGCGTTCGCCGGCGCACGATGTCCGGTCGTTTGGACGAATCGCGCATAGGCATCGTTCGTCACTTCGTAGCGGTCGATCCAGAATGAGGTGGTCGAGATAAGGCGCTGTGGTTGTTCGTCCGGAAGATCATCGCTGCCTGCCGGATTCCCCATGAGGAATTCTCCGGCAGGAACCAGCGCCATGTCGTCGGAAAGAAGGGCGCTGGTGGCCAATTGCGGATGGCTGATGGTCAGGACAACAGACAAGAATGCGAGAGAGATCAACGAACGCACGAGTTAGGTCTTTTTTAGTCCACAGGCCTTGGCCACCGCATCGCGATAGGCTTGCCAGAGGGTGAGGCATTTCTTGAGACAGCTCAAGACGGCCTGTTGTTGTGTCCGTGTGGTGGCGTAGTTCACGACCATGGCATAGGCATCGTGGCGATGGCCGGCTTCGACCAGTTGGTGCGCGCGAATCAGATCCATGGCATCGGGGGAGAGGCCGTGGTATTTCACCAACGGGTGGCGCTGGACGATCGCTTCGATTTCTTCGGCGGTTTTGGGTTTGGAAGGGTCGGCAATTTCGGCGCGGTCCTTCACGCTGCCTTCGACGAAGATCGTCAGTGCCGCAGCTCCGACGACCCAGTCTTTCTTATTTGAGGCGGTGTCCAGCCAGGCGCGGTAGCGTCGACTGGCCGGGAGGAGGCGCACGGTCTCGAAGTCACGAGCCGGAAGTCCCAGGCCTGCCATCATGGTCAGAAATAATTCCGGGTGTGATTTGCCCAGCGAGAGCCCACCGGTGTCTTCTTCGTAAATATTATCGGCGAGCATTCGTCGGACCGTGGCCGGGGGATTCTGGCCGTGAATGCGGGCCAGGAAGACAGGAAAGTCTCGTACATAGACGCCATATTCCTGTTGGAAGTGGCGTTTGAGCTGCTCGACGGTGACTGTGCCGTCGGCGAATGCCGGCCAGGCCCAATGATGTTTGCGGTCCATCAGACGCAAGAGTTCTTCGCGGAATCGGCTTTTCGTCAAGGGACGTGTCATGTCTGTTGCCTTCCTGCTGAGCGGCTCGTTACAATTTGATGGCGCGGAGGTACATCAATGGATCGTGTGACGGTTCAAAACCCAGAAGACATTCTGACCATGCTGGCAGAGGTGTCGTTGCGAGGATCAGGTTTTGTGACGGACTCTCTCCTGGACTATGTGTTGGAAGAGGGCTTCACGGAGCCGATTTTTCTCAACGCCAGTGGGGAAGACCCCGATGCCTACTTTAAGGGCCAGTCGCATGCCTGGGCCGTGTATCAGGTCCGGGAATGGAAACGTGTGTTGACCATTTCTGGTGGCCCTGGCAAAGAACGCCGCGTGCAAATTACCGAAACCCCTTAGCAGCCGCTGAGTGTAAGAGGGATGCGTGAAAAAAGCAACGAGACGAGCGGGTATCCGCTCGTCAATTCTGTGACCATCGAGGGTGTACCATGCCGATGATCTGTCTGGCTGAGCCGCAGAATATGGGTGAGCTGGCGATGGTCACGAGTTTGCTGGAGGGCAGCGGTATCGCGTATCTGCTTGAGAATGAACATGTCAGCAGCTTGTATCCGGGACTCCCCATTCTGAACTCGCGTGTCATGATCGACGAGCGCGATCGGCTTGCTGCGAACGTGCTGTTGAGCCGGTTGCGGCTGGACGTGCGTGATGTGTCGGGACAGGCGTAATCGAGGACTAGCGCTGGGGCCTGGGGGCATGGGGGTTCGACGGAGTTTGAATGGGGAGGCGTTCACCGGACCCTTGAAACCATCCGCCGATGAGACGGCCTTCTTCGATGTAGAGATAGCGGTGCTTCACCGTCGCGGCATTTTCCCAATCTTCAAAAATCCATTCTTCGCGGCGGAGGCCTTCTTTGGTGAAGGTGGTGTTGATCGTTTGGGGGCCTCCCCAGGCCTCTAATACCTGTTCTTTGGACATGCCGACCATGACGCGATGTTCTGCGATATGTTTTTGAAAATCAGGGTCTTTGAGTTGCGCGATGAGCGGCCAGACCACCATGAGAAACATGAAGATTCCAAGCCCCGCATAAATCATGAGTCGAACGGGGCGTCGGCGGATAAAGGGTGTCTGTTCTGTGAGATCGGGGGATGAGGCGTTCATCGGTTCTTGGGTGGCGGCAGTCGTGTGATCCATGATGGTGAGCATGGTAGCAATGTGAATCGGAGAGAGTCAAGGAAGCAGGACTGTTTGCGTCAATTTAATCAATAAGATGTGAGTAATCGGTCGAGATCGGTATACTGATGGAGATGCGTCCATTCTGCCATGACACGATTCCTCGTGGTCAGCGAGGCTCACTTCTGCTCAATGGCAGTGCGGTTATTATTGTCGGCATCTTTCTCCTCTGGATTAGTAGCTTCCTGTTGCCGGAGTTCGCGTCTGCCACGATCATCTATTCCTATATCGATGAACGAGGCACGGCAGTCATGACGGACAACTACGAGACCATTCCCGAACGGTATCGTCCGAAGGTTCAGGCGACAGAACATGCTCCCCAAGCCGCCACCAATCATTCGACAGCGGTGCGGCTCCAGCAGTCGGTATTCGATTGGGTACAGGTTGCTCGTGCGCAACTCGGTACATTCACGCCAAGTATTTCTGGATTGACCCCCTATCAGTCCCACGTGCTGACCGTCGGTGGCCTCGTTGGGGTGGTATGTCTGTTGGCCAGACTGTTTGCGCGAAGCCAAGCTATCCGCTTCCTCTCTCTCTGGTGCTTGGTCCTGTTGGGTTTGACCGTGCCTGTCTTGCTCTTTACGTCCCAAGGTTCCGCATTGGATCTCTTCACAGGTCAGGCGGTAAAAGCCCACGAGCAACAGCAGGACCGTCTCCAGCGTCTTCCCTAATTTTCCCTGAACATCGCGTGGAGTCGTGACACCCAGTCGTGGCTAATCCGCGTACTTGGGAAGAGGAATCTTTTTGACGGTGGGCACCTGAGGGGTCAGTTGGTGTTGGGAGAATTCACGCGAGTAGGGATTCAGAATGGGTTCATGCGTATGCCGCTGGCGTTGCTTCACGAGGTCGATACTTTGCGTGCCGATTTCCATTCGATCGACGAGTGACTTGGACGTGAGGGGATCGGGCAGGCCTTGTAACGAAAACAGTTGATAGGCCAGGCTCCATTCGAGTGTATCCTTCGCGGCCTCTTTTACAATAAATCGAGCCTGTGGAGACGAAGCGCCCTTGAATAGCAGGATCCAGATGTTCGATCGGAATGAGGGAGCGGCGGGGGTCTCAGACGGGTGAAACTCCGGGACCAGTGCCGGGATCTTGGAGAGGGGAACGGCCGGAGAAAACTCGATATCGACGAGCCGAACGAAGAGGGTTCGGTTGTCGCTTTCGTCGTTGGGATCGAAGGTGAAACTGAACGAGTAGCGGATCTCGATGCCCTCACGTGTCACGGTGTAGACATCCTCGCCGTTTTCCGGGGAAACGAGCTTCCGAAAATACTTCTCCCAATCGGTGATGTCGTAATAGGTGAAGACACGCAGCGCGGATTTTCGATCCCGTACCGCCTGTGGCATACCGAGTTGTTGATGGAGTTCCGCTTGTGTCAGCCCGAGGTACCCATCCTCAAAATAGGGCGACGCGAAGGCTAGGGAGGGGTGGAGCCAGATGCCGGTAACCGAGGCCAGCGCGACGAGAAACGAGAGAATGGAATGGGACGCATCACGCAGGAGCACAGTGTCTCTCCAGCTAGTCACGGCATGGTATCGGCGGATTCCCGTCCTGTCAAGGCACGATGAACGGGATTGCTTGCTGGCGCCGGAACCGCTCGGTTATGATGGCGATTGTTTTTTTGTCATTGAGACGTAGTCGATCACGGAGACAGGTGATATGAGTGCAAAGTTAGAAGCCCTGCTGCAGCAACGTATTCTCGTCCTCGACGGGGCGATGGGGACCATGATCCAACAGCGGAAACTGGACGAGGCGGCGTTTCGGGGCGAGCGATTCAAAGACTGGAAGCAGGATCAAAAGGGACACAACGATCTGCTGAACCTCACGCAGCCGGCCATCATCGAGGAGATTCATCGCCAGTACTTCGAGGCCGGCGCCGATATCGTGGAAACGAATACGTTCAATGCCCAAGCCATTTCTCTGGCCGACTACGGCATGGAGTCCTTGGCCTACGAGATTGCGCGGGCTGGAGGGGAATGTGCGAGGCGTGCGGCGGCACAGGTCATGGCGTCGACGCCTGGTCGGTCCTGCTTTGTGGCCGGGGCCATCGGTCCCACGACGAAAACCTCGTCGATTTCAACCGATGTCAATAATTCAGCGGCACGCGGCACGACCTACGACGAACTGGTGACGGTGTACTACGAGCAGGTTCGCGGCTTAGTGGACGGCGGCGTCGACATTTTATTGGTCGAAACCATTTTCGATACGCTCAATGCGAAAGCCGCGTTCTTTGCCATCGATACGTTTTTTGAGGATCGCCATGTGAAGCTTCCCATCATGGCGTCGGTGACGTTTATTCAAGCCGGCAGCAACCGCGGGGTCACGGGCCAAACCATTGAAGCCTTTTGGAATTCGATCTCTCATGTGCCGTTGCTCAGCGTCGGCATCAACTGCGCATTAGGGCCCAGGGAAATGCGTCCCTTAATTGAGGAGCTCTCAGGCCTGGCCCCCATCTATGTGAGCAGCCATCCGAATGCCGGACTGCCGAATCCGTTGCTGCCGACGGGATTTCCTGAGACGCCAGACAGTCTGGCGCCCCAATTGAAAGAATGGGCGCAGACCGGCTGGCTGAATATCGTGGGCGGCTGTTGTGGGACGACACCGGGGCACATCAAGATGATTGCCGAGGCCGTCCGGGGTATTCCTCCGCGCGTCCCGCAGCCCGTCGAGCCCTATACCAGGCTCAGCGGGTTGGAAGCGGTCACCCTGCGGCCTGAATCGAACTTCGTGAATATCGGTGAACGAACCAACGTCACGGGGTCACCGGCTTTTTCTAAACTGATTCTGGCTGGCGAGTATGAAGCGGCGCTCTCGGTGGCGCGGCAACAGGTCGAGGGGGGCGCTCAGATTATCGACATCAATATGGATGAAGGCATGCTCGATTCCCAGGCTGCCATGGAAAAATTTCTACGGTTGGTCGCCTCGGAACCGGATATCACTCGCGTTCCCATCATGGTGGATAGTTCGAAGTGGGACATTCTGGAGATGGGCCTGAAGAATATCCAGGGTAAGCCGGTCGTCAACAGCATCAGCCTCAAGGAAGGCGAAGCCAAGTTTCTCCATCAGGCGAAGTTGGTCCATCGCTATGGGGCGGCAGTGGTGGTCATGGCGTTCGATGAGCGTGGCCAGGCCGATACCTACGAGCGCAAGATCGAAGTCTGTGAGCGGGCCTATCGCCTCCTCACGGAGCATATTGGATTTCCCGCCCAGGACATCATCTTCGATCCGAATATCCTGACGGTGGCGACCGGTATCGAGGAGCACAACAATTACGCGGTGAACTTCCTCGAAGCGACGCGCTGGATCAAGCAACATCTTCCGCTCGCGAACGTCAGCGGCGGCGTCAGCAATATATCCTTCTCGTTCCGCGGCAACAATCGCGTGCGCGAGGCAATGCATGCGGCATTCCTTTATCACGCCATCAAGGCTGGTCTGGACATGGGGATCGTGAACGCCGGACAGTTGGCGGTGTACGAGGAGATTCCCAAGGATTTGTTGGAACTGGTGGAAGACGTGCTGTTGAACCGTAGGCCGGATGCGACGGAGCGGTTGGTGACCTTTGCCGAGACCGTTAAACAATTGGGTAAGGTGGCAGTCAAAGACGATGAGTGGCGTTCAGGCACAGTCGAGGAGCGACTCTCCCATGCGTTGGTGAAAGGTGTGACCGACTATATCGAGCAGGATATCGAAGAGGCTCGTCTGCAGTATGCGAAGCCGCTGCATGTGATCGAGGGACCTCTGATGGCCGGAATGAACATCGTCGGGGACCTCTTCGGGGCCGGCAAGATGTTTTTGCCGCAAGTGGTCAAGAGCGCGCGTGTCATGAAAAAGGCCGTGGCCTACCTGATGCCCTTCATGGAGGAGGAGAAGCTCAAGTCGGGAGCCTCAAGTTCGAATGGAAAAATTTTACTCGCCACGGTGAAGGGCGACGTGCACGACATCGGGAAGAACATTGTCGGAGTAGTCCTGGGCTGTAATAACTACGAGGTGATCGATCTTGGGGTGATGGTGCCCTGCGAGAAAATCCTAGCTGCCGCACGCGAGCATGGGGTTGCGATCATCGGGTTGAGTGGATTGATCACCCCGTCACTCGACGAAATGGCCCATGTGGCCCGCGAGTTAAAGCGCGAGGGTTTTGATCTGCCGCTGCTGATCGGCGGTGCGACCACGAGCAAGGCCCATACGGCCGTCAAGATAGCCCCTGGCTATCACCATTCTGTGGTGCATGTGCTGGATGCCTCCAGAGCAGTGGGTGTCGTCGGGAGTCTGGTCAATGCCGAATTGCGGGGCGAGTTTGCCAAGACGGTTCGCGCAGATTACGATTCGATCCGTCAGATCCATCACGACAAGGGGGCGAAAACCCTCTGGACGTTGGCCAAGGCGCGAGCCAATCGGTTCGAATCCAATTGGGCCGAGGTCGATATCCCAAAGCCGGTCTTCACGGGGATCAAGACCTTGCCGCAGCAACCGTTGGATCAACTCATTCCCTACATCGATTGGTCGCCTTTTTTTCACACGTGGGAATTGCGTGGACGTTACCCGTCTATTTTTGACGATCCAGTCGTAGGGCCAAAGGCGAAAGAATTGCATGACGACGCGTTAGCCTTGCTCCGGAAGATTGTGGAGCAACGGCTCTTCACCGCCAACGGGGTCTACGGCTTTTTCCCTGCCAACAGTGTGGAAGACGATATTGAGATCTACCGCGATGAACAGCGGACGACGGTCTTGACGACCATTCATACCCTGCGTCAGCAGTCGGAGAAGCCACAGGGGCAACCGAGTTTCGCGCTGGCGGATTTTATCGTGCCGAAAAAGTCAGGCCGGGCGGATTACGTTGGAGGCTTTGCCGTGACGACGGGAATCGGGGTCGATCTCTTGTGTCAGGAGTTCGAACGAGACCACGACGACTATAATTCCATCATGGCCAAAGCTCTGGCCGATCGCCTCGCCGAAGCCTTTGCCGAATATCTCCATAAGCAGGCGCGTGATGCGTGGGGGTACGGCACAGAAGAGACGTTGTCGGCTGAGGATTTGATCCGTGAGAAATATCGAGGTATTCGACCGGCACCAGGCTATCCTGCCTGTCCCGATCATACAGAGAAGCGGTTACTCTTCGACCTCCTCTCTGCAGAACAGCAGACAGGCATTACCTTGACGGAAAGTTTCGCCATGTGGCCGGCGGCCTCGGTCAGTGGATTCTACTTTGCGCATCCAGACGCCAGATATTTTGCGGTGGGGAAGATTGGGAAGGATCAGGTGCTCGACTATCAGGTGCGAAAGGGCATGCCGCTTTCAGCACTCGAACGATGGTTGGGGCCGAACCTGAACTATGAACCCACTGGTGGATAGTTCAGGCGAAGATTGCTCGTGGACTGGTTCAACAGTCTATTATGACACTGCGGCAAGGACTTTTGCCTGCGTCGGTGTGCCGATCGCAGCGGTCAGCGCCGTCCTCACCTGCCGATACCGTTCCTCAGCCCACCGATTCACGTCGTCTGAATCAGTAAAGACCAATTCCCAGGCCTTCGCGGCATCCAACATCAACAGTTTGTGCGGCTGAGTATTGCCAGGCAGGTAGACCACGAGCACCGCGGATTTTCCCGTCAGGCTGATATCGGTAAACACATGCAGCATGGCGCCATCAGGCAACGTGATATCGCGAGATGCGGCTTCCACGAGTGGATGGTAGAGCCGTTGAAGAAATTGCGACGTCACTTCGTAGGGGTTTGTCGTACTGAGGAGGCGTGGATTGGGTTTCTCTCCAAACAGGTTCTCGGTTAGATAGGTGGCTGCCTCCCAGGTCGGCATCGTGCCCGATGTCACCAAGGCTTCGCAGAGGTAGGCAATCCAATTGCGTGTCGCGGCTTGTTTGCGCGCAGAAATCGTCTTCTTTGCCATGGTCGGCTGACCTTTCGCGGGCGTGAGATGGTGGGGTACAGGATCTGGAAATCAGCGTGGGTATCTGTACCGATCGAGCTGAGGGAAGTATATCGGCGGGTAGAAAGCCGGTCAACGAAATGACGGAAACGGATACTTATGATTCGGGAACGATTCCGGGCGATGCAGGGTCGGCATACCGGTCGTGAATGCGCTTGATGTCTTCCATCGAGGCAAAGAAGATATCGAGCAGTTCGGGGTCGAAATGTTCACCGCGATGTTTGCTCATGAGTTCGACGGCGTGATCAAGGGTGAAGGCTGGCTTGTAGACCCGTTGTGTGGTGAGTGCATCGAACGCATCGGCAATGGCCGCGATCCGTCCTTCGATGGGAATCGCTTCGCCTTTGAGCTTTCGTGGATAGCCATTCCCATCCCAGCGTTCATGGTGAGTCCAGGCAATTAAGGCTGCCACTTTGAGGATTTCCGCATCCGATCCGTCGAGGATGCGATAGCCGATTTCTGCATGTTGCGAGATGACGTCGAACTCTTCCGGCGTGAACTTCCCAGGCTTCAGGAGCACATGGTCCGGCGTTCCGATTTTTCCGATGTCATGCATCGGACTGGCGGTGCGGATCAACTCACAGCGTTCCGCTGAGAGCCCATATTTTCTGGCGAGCAATTCGCAATAGTGGCTCATGCGATGAATATGCTGGGCCGTGGCGCCGTCCCGGTATTCTGCGGCGATGGCCAGCCGTTGAATCGTTTCTTCTCGCGAGAGGCGCAATTCTTTTTCGCTGCGTTCGAGCCATTCGAGCGCTTGCTGCAGCGCCATCGTCCTGGTTCGCACGATGTCTTCGAGGTTCTCTCGTTGAAGACGGTTTTCCACCTCCAGGCGGCGGCGACGGAGGGCATTTGCGACATCGATCAAGACTTCATTGGACTCAAACGGCTTGACGATGTACCCGAAGGCGCCGATGTCTAACGCAGCATTTGCCAGCACGGAGCTATCGAGGCCGGTCACCATGATGACGGCGGTCGAGGGATACTGGCTCAGGATATTACGGACCAGATCCATGCCCGACTCGCCGGGCATATTTACATCGCACAACAGCAAGGCAAAAGGTTGTTCTTCCATTTTCGCACGTGCGTCGCGCGCATCGGACGCCAGCACCGTTTCGTAGCCATGTGTCTGCAGCATATATCCCAACAGCCGACGAATGGGCTCTTCGTCATCGACGATCAGGATGCGTTTAAGTTCAAGAAGGGTTTGCTGGCTTGGTCGGTCAAGAAGTAGCGTCATAATGTGTACGGTCTGGTTGTGTGTGTGGTGATGGAAAAGATTGCCTAGGTCCAGTGAATGGTCGTTACCGTTTTCGATGTCCAGGAGGCTCTAGAGAACAGTAACGGCATGTGCACCTTTTGTGCCATCATATTGCGAAAAGCCCGCACTGCCAGCCCCTGACAACGGATGGCATCTTTATGACCGAGAAGGAGCGGAATGATGCGCTGTGACCGCATTTGAGCGGAGAGCCTGGGCATGGCATACGCGGCTTGGATGGAGTACTCAGCTGGTGTGCGAAAAGAGCTGTACAGATTTCGCCGATCACACCGTGTATTTTTGTACAAATCGACGAGAGGAATGACCAAATGCATACAGTCGTTCCTCTCGATTCCAGTTGTCGCGTGGGGGTGCCAGGCCGGTTTCATTGCGATTTCGCCGGGCCTTCACTTATAATGCGCCACATCACATAACAGGAGTCACCAATGAGCAGTGCAGCAGGATTATTACGTGTCGATGGGCGGCGAAAAGATCAATTGCGTCCGGTAAAGGTCACGCGAAATTTCATTAAGCATGCCGAAGGATCGGTGTTAATTGAAATGGGCGATACCAAAGTCATTTGTACGGCTTCGATTGAAGAGAAGGTGCCTCCCTTTCTGAAGGGGAAAGGGCAAGGATGGGTGACGGCAGAGTATTCGATGCTCCCTCGTTCGACCCACGACCGATCTCCGCGTGAAGCGGTCAAAGGCAAACAAAGCGGTAGAACGTTAGAAATTCAACGTCTTGTCGGGCGAGCCCTCCGAGCCGTGACCGATATGGGGCAGATGGGAGAGCGGTCGATCTGGCTCGATTGCGACGTGATTCAAGCCGACGGCGGGACCAGAACCGCCTCCATTACAGGAGCCTTCATTGCGTTAGCCGATGCCTTCTCCTCGCTCAAGAAGAAGGGGCTAATCAAGAAACGTCCATTGACGGATTATCTGGCCGCGATCAGCGTCGGGAAGGTGGGCGGGGAAATCCTGCTCGATCTCGCCTATACCGAAGATTCGATGGCCGATGTCGATATGAACGTCGTCATGACGGGGCAGGGGCGCTATGTCGAAGTGCAAGGCACTGCAGAACGGACCCCCTTTGCCAAGTCTGAAATGGATGAGTTCATGGCGGTCGGATGGAGCGGGATTCAGACCCTCACCGCGCTACAGAAGGATCTGATCGGGGAATTGGAATAGGGTAGAGGCGATGATCCGTGAATTGGTGCTCGCCACTCGCAACCGGCATAAAGTCATGGAACTCGTCGCCCTCTTGCGCGATCTGGGTATCACGACACGCAGCCTCGATGAGTTTCCCGATGCACCGGACGTGGTCGAAGACGGGACCACGTGTGAGGCCAATGCGATCAAGAAAGCGCGTGCGATCGCCGAGTTCACAGGGTTGCCGGCGGTCGCCGACGATACGGGGCTCGAAGTGGACGCACTCGGCGGGCGACCCGGCGTCTATGCCGCCCGGTATGCCGGCGAAGACGCCACCTACGAAGACAATTGCCGGAAGTTGCTGCGAGAATTGACGGGCGTGCCTCGTGAACGACGAACCGCCCGCTTTCTCACCGTTGCCGCCCTCGCCCTTCCATCTGGCGAAGTACAAGTGGCACAAGGCATCTTGGACGGCACGATCACAGAAGAGGCCAGTGGCGCGTTAGGGTTCGGATACGATCCCGTGTTTTTCGTCTCGGAACTCGGGAAGACCTTGGCACAGATCTCCGCAGATCAAAAAAACACCATCAGTCATCGCGCCAAAGCCTTCACGCACATGCGCGACATTCTGAAAGCGCTGAATGCTGAATGCGCAGTGCTAAGCCCGTGCAAGGATTCGTGATCGCTGCCGCTCAGCGCTCAGGACTCAGCATGTTGAAACGGGCGAGGCGTCGCGCCACCCGATAGGGCGCATATCTTGAGATTGCAGTACAGGGGATTGCTCCAGTCGTTGACGACCAGGGCAATCCCCTTGCTATTTCTGGTTCCGCCATCCTTCGACATCATCTCGGCGGAGCTGACTATCGGCATGATCATAGAAGGGGGCGTCTTCAAGCCCGCCAACCTCGCCGCACAGTTTCAGTAGTTCCCTCTGAGATAGTCCACACTGAATGATTTTCTGTTTGATCGTCATGGCCGCGATACGTTCAGCTATCGTCAAAGGATGTCTGCCGACCGCCTTTAGCGTTGCCCATCGCGAGATTAAGGACACACGTTTTCCTACGATTTCAATGGCGACCTAACGAGCGTAGTCGATCCCTTGACCACCGCGACCTATAGCTGGAATGCCCGGAATAAACTGACTGGCATTTTAGCGACCGGCTTCGCCGCCTCCTTTACCTACGATTCTTTCGGCCGACGCACCGGCAAAACTATCCAGGGAGTCACGACGAATTTTGTCTACGATGGGCTCAATCCGGTACAGGAAAAGGCGGGAGCGACGGTCACGGCCAATCTGCTGACCGGCCTCGGCATCGATGAGTTTTTTGTCCGAACTGATGGGGTTGGGAGTCGAGCGCTTCTCCCCGACGCCCTAGGCTCAACCGTTGCATTGGGAGACAGCACGGGAAGCTTGCAGACCCAGTACACCTATGAGCCCTTCGGCCATGCGACCCAGACCGGCCTCGCGAGTACGAGCAGCTACAAATACACGGGACGAGAAGATGATGAGACGGGGTTGGACTACTATCGGGCACGGTACTATCATCCGAGGCTGCAGCGGTTTATCAGCGAAGACCCGATTGGGTTTGCGGGAGGAGACTTCAATCTTTACGGATATGTGCGAAACAACCCAACACGACGGGTTGACTCTACAGGTCTTAGACCAGGTGCCCCATTCAATTGTGAGAATGACGCCTTGAAAGATGCCTTCGATTATGCATGTACGTCTGGGACCGATGTAGAACATGGTGGGTATATATACGTCATGCCCAACGGAGCGTACTCGTATACGTTCGCCAGTGGACCACCGAACTCTGACGTGCCTGGTACATTGGGGCACGTGAATCCTCCCACTCCGCCACATAGTACGAGAGGAAAACCAACGTCCGTGTTCCACTCGCATCGTTCGAGTGGAAGGTTCGATAAAGACCGTAGCGATATAGATCAGGGGATACGAAACTATTTATTCCTACCGGAATGCAAGGGGATAGTACGGTGGGATTTTGCTCTTGAAACAGAGATGCCTGTCAGCTTCAGGTAAGCCTGCGGCTACTTTAGGAGGAGCGCACCATGGCAAAGTTGACTTGGTTGGCCACGGCAGTGGCAGTTCTCTCGTGTGCCTTAGCGGCGCCGGTTTGTGCTATAGCCGAGATCTCAGAACAGATCGCCATTGAGTCTGCCCATAAGGCCATAGCCAAATACGGCGTCACGCCATCCCGATGGACCTTCTATGTCGAAAAGGATCTCCAAAGGTGGCAAGACATCAAATCCTGGTGGCAGGAGCGCTCTATAAGAGAGAGGCGACTCGGCCTAGAGGATACAGATTTTGGGCCTTGGTTGGCGCAAATGGAATCAATGATTGAGGGATAGCGCGTATGGGCCGTTGTCTACAAGCTGACCCTTGCGCCCGGCGAGAAGGCCTTCCATCCAAACGCGATGGTATTTGTTGATGCTGACTCCGGCAGTGTTATTGCTCTCATTGAGCCGGAGGGTTCCCCACAGTTTCAAAAATAATTCATTGCACCGTATTCACCTACAAACTGGGTGATTGCGGACCTCACCAATCCGCTCGGGCAGAAGACCCCCTACACGCCGGACGCCTTGGATCGTATTACGCAACTGACCGACCTTATCAACAGGAGTATCGCCTTTACCTACGATGCCAACAATAATCTCTTGACTGTCACCGATGCCAAGAGTCAGCAGACGGTCTATACCTATTCGAGTATGAATCGGGTGAGCACGCGCAAAGATCTGCTGTTCAAGACGGAGACTTACAGCTACGATAACAGGTGCCAGATGTTGCGAAGTGGTTCAATGGCAGGTGGCGGAGATTATTGGCCGCGCCGAATTCTAATCGTTTCACGATCGATGATGACGAGTGCCCGTGCTAACTCCGTATCGGAAACTGTCTCGAGAAGGCGGTCGAGCGCATGTTGGGTTTCTTCGATACTCGTCGGCCATACCCGTAACCGGATGATGCCTGCGTGGGAACCAATTGGGAATGACCGTTGGTCTGCGAAATCCTCATCGAATGTCAGAATCATGGCCTGCCGCTGCTGTGCCCAGGCGAATATGTCCTCGTCGGAGCGTCCGGAGAGTTCGACGTCTGAGGTATGGTAGATGGTCCACTGTGCACGTCGAGCGCGAAGCCAGTAGGCAATTGCGCGGGGGATGTTTTGATCCAGCAGAATGATGAGGGCCTCAGGCACGGGGAATCACTTTGTCTTCGTCGATGACCTGGCTGACGTAGTCCAGAGCGGCTACAATATCCTCGCGCGCCAGCTCCGGGTAGGTGTGAAGAATCTGTTCGTGTGTATAGCCAGCGGCGATGAGCCCGAGGATGTTCATGACCATGATCCGAGTCCCTCGGATACAGGGCTTGCCGCTACAGGTATGCGGATCGATGCTGATTCGTTCGTAGCGCATTGATGACCCTCCAGATTCTGGCTGCTTGGCTCAAGCCATGCGACCTGGTCATGATAGCAAGCTCCTCTGGGCGGGTCAAAGGATCTTGCCCTCTCTGATCGATGCGGAGCGCCGTACCGCCTATCCGACCCTTGCAAGCCCATT
Organism: Nitrospirota bacterium; assembly: GCA_030684575.1. NCBI lineage: Bacteria > Pseudomonadati > Nitrospirota > Nitrospirota bacterium. The sequence goes on from JAUXVD010000023.1 coordinate 206,449, forward strand.
ATCAGCCACTTATAATGCGCGAGTGCTGTTCAATCTATCCTTTAACTGTCTGGAGGAACCGTAGATCCCATGAGTGAACGAACATTAGCGATTATCAAGCCTGATGCGGTCAAGAAGCATGCGATTGGCGACATTGTTGCCAGCTATGAAAAGGCCGGTCTGACGCCAGTGGCTATCCGCATGATGCAGTTTTCCAAAGCAACTGCCGAGGGGTTTTATGCCGTGCATAAGGCCCGCCCGTTTTTCGACAGCCTCTGCACGTTCATGGCGTCGGGCCCGGTCGTGGTGCTGGTCCTGCAAGGTGACAATGCGATCAAGAAGAACCGTGACTTGATGGGTGCGACCGATCCAGCCAAGGCCGAGGCCGGCACGATCCGCAAGGCGCATGGCGCGAACATTGAATTCAATGCGGTGCATGGATCCGATTCGCCGGAAACCGCCAAGTTTGAGGTGTCGTATTTCTTCCCCCAAACCGACATTGTCGGCTAGCAGGAAGCTGAAAACGGCCGCCAGCTTCGTTCTCGGCTCATCGAAATCCTCAACGTACCCCTGAGGGTACGCCTCCGGTTTCGGCTCGCCTGCAGCCTTGCTGGACGGCCATTTTGAGCTTCCTGTCGGAGTGTTCTCCTGTTGGGAATAAATGGTTGTGCGATTTTCGGTCCATCATTGGCCGGATGTTGTGAGATGGATTGTGGGCGTTCTGCTCATGGTTCTTTCCGGGTGCGCCGGTCTGGCGCACCAGTTTCCCGCTTCATCGCCGTCTGTTGCGTCCGGTGCCGATCCGGCATTGGACGCTCAGGCCAAGCTTCTTGAGTCCGCCTATCGGGCCTATGTGCAAGAGCGGTATCCGCTGGCCGCTATGCGCTTCCAACGATTCGTCGACTCCAATCCCAGCTCTCCCAGGTTGAGTGAAGCGCGCTGGTGGCTCGCACGTTCCCATGAAGCGCGGGGGGATCTCCCGGCTGCGCTGTCGGTCTATCGCACGGTGGTTGGGGCGGCGCCGCCATCTGTTCCGCTCACCGGCACCTATGCCTTTCATGCGCTCAATCGTCTCGACACCTTTCGCCGGAGTTTCGGCTCGACCTCTTTATTGGAACGGCGGCAGGTTGCGCTTTGGTTGCCGGACCTGGGCTGGTTCACGACGCCCGATGCCGGGCTCTGGATTGCGCAGCTGGCCGACGCCGGTGTGACATCGTTGATTCTCGAAGCAGGGGTGGCAAGTTTGATGGGGGTATCTGGTCAAACGACTAAGGCTCCGGTTGTCGCGGATCGGTTCAAGACGATCGTGCCGATCGCCCATGCCAAGGGGATGGCGGTCTTGGCGTCGCTCGATCTCCATGAGCCTGGATGGATGGCGGTGAGTCCTGAGTGGCGTACGGTCATAACCAACGACATGGGCCAGCAGGCCGGTTCTGTCGATATCCTCCAGCCCGATTATCAGCGTGCCGTCGGGGACGTGGCGCAGGACTTGTTGCGCACCGACATCGATGGGCTGGTGGTGGGGGCGAGGAGGGCCCGGGGGTTCGCCGAAGAATGGAGCCCGATGTCGCGACGGATGTTCGAAGGGATGGTTGGCTCTTCTCTTGATAGCCGTGACCAACCGGTCTCGCCGGACGCCTGGCGCTGGGCCGGGTGGAAGACGAGGACCTATCTCGGGTTTCTTGCGCAACTGACCAGGCAGTTGCGTCAGACGAGACCGGGGTTTGTGACGGCGGTGGCTGTGCATGAGGAGGCGGTGTTCTCTCCGGCAGAGGCATTGACGGACTATGGAGAAGATCTGCTCGAGGCCAAGCAACGAGGGTTAGATATCATCGTCCAGCCGGAGCCGGTTTCGCCTGAGCGATCGAATGAGCCAGGGGCCGGGATGGAGCGGGTGCGACAACGATTGGCGCTGACGTCTGGAGGTGAACGGCAACTCTGGATGGGTATGGCCCTGGGTGCTTCGGACCCGGCCTCGTTGGTCGCAGCGGTGCAAGCCTCCATTGCGGCAACCGTTGGGCAGGCTGGACCTCATCTGCTACTGATGAATGGACCGGCGATTCCTTGACAAAAGAGGCGCAGGACCACTACGATTCCGCGACGAAATTCTATAGGTCGCGGCCAAAGGTATGAAGCGACAGGAGGGCCAGGGGCGATCACGTTGCCCGAGTCCTCCGTGAGACATGTTTGAGTAGGCTGCGGGAAAACCCGGCTCATAGAGAGAAACGGCCGAGTCTTCCGTGATGGTGTTGGGGCTAGAATAACTTCAGGATGCTCACACAGGCCAACCAGCAAGGCCGAGAACGACGCTGGTGGGCTGTTTCAACATCCTGCTAAAGGAGCGCGCATGATTCCGAAAGACCTCCGGTACCACCAAGAACATGAATGGGTGCGCGTGAGCGGCACGCAGGCCACGGTCGGCATCAGTCATTTTGCCCAGGATGCGTTGGGCGACATCGTGTTCATCGATATGCCGAAGGTCGGCGCCGTCGTGAAGGCGGGTCAGCAGATCGGCGAGGTGGAATCGACCAAGACGACTTCCACGATCTACATACCTGTGAGCGGCACGATTGCCAAGATCAATGCCGACTTGAAGGATCACCCGGAAGCCGTGAACTCCGATCCCTATGGCAAGGGTTGGATGGTGGTGATCGATCTCTCCAATGCGGGCGAAGTTGAGGGACTGATGACGGCAGCCCAGTACGAGGCCTTTCTCTCTACGCAAAAACATTGATTCGTTTTCATGTCTAAGCACATCGTCATTATCGGTGCCGGACCTGGCGGGTATGTCGCGGCGATTCGCGCAGCCCAGCTGGGCGCCCGCGTCACGGTCATCGAATCCCACGCGCTCGGCGGCGTCTGCTTGAATTGGGGCTGCATTCCCAGCAAGGCCCTCCTCTCGGTCGTCGAGCTCGGCGACAAAGTCAAAAAATCAGCAGACATGGGCCTGCTCGTTCAAGGTCCGGTCTCGTACGATCTTGCGAAGATGGTCGTCCGAAAGAATAAGGTGGTGGCGACGCTCGTGAAGGGCATTGCCACCCTCTTCAAGGCCTGGAATATCGAGCAGGTGCAGGGGACCGGTTCAATCCGCGACGGGCAGACAGTTACAGTGACTGCAGCCGATGGCGCGACGCGGGACATCCAGGCTGATGCGATTGTGATTGCCACCGGATCATCCTGGCCGAATCTGCCGCAGTTCCCCATCGATGGACAGCAGTTGCTCACGAGCCAACATCTCCTGGATCTTGAGTGTATTCCTGCGAGTTTGCTGATCGTCGGGGCTGGTGTCGAAGGCTGTGAGTTTGCGGCACTCTATAGCGGCCTTGGAACTGCGGTCACGATCGTGGAATTGATGCCACGGGTCTTATCTCTGGAAGATGAGGATATCTCCTCGACGATGGAGCGAGAGTTGAAGAAGCGCGGGGTCACGGTCGAGACCGGAACCACGGTAGAGAAATTGGAACGGTCACCGTTGACTGTCACCGCCCATTTGAAAGACGGCTCGCAGGTTGTGGCGGAGAAGTTGTTGGTATCAGTGGGGCGAGGATTCAATAGCAAAGGCATTGGACTGGAGCAGGTCGGAGTGCAGGTGGGACGGCGGGGAGAGATCCTCGTGAACGACCGGATGGAAACGACGGTGCCTGGGATCTATGCGATTGGTGACGTGGTCGGCAAAGTGATGTTGGCGCACGTCGCGTCGGCTCAAGGGAAAGTCGCAGTCGAAAATATCATGGGGCATGAGACAACGGTTCGCTATGACGTGATTCCTGCCGGAATTTTTACCCTGCCGGAGATCGGTCGCGTAGGTATCACGGAGCAGCAGGCTCGCGAACGAGCCCAGGCTGCTGGACAGAATCCTGACGAGGCGGTGAAGATCGGTCGATTTCGCTACGCCGGGTTGGGGAAGGCGCAAGCGACAGGGGATACGACTGGCCTGTTCAAGCTCATTGTCGAGGCGTCGAGCGGCAAGATTCTCGGCGTGCATATCCTTGGGGCCCATGCCGCCGACCTGGTGCATGAAGCGGCCTTGGCGATGCAAGTTGGTGCGACGGTGACGCAGATGGCCGAGATGATCCATGCCCATCCCACGTTATCCGAGGGCTTGATGGAAGCAGCTGAAGATGTCGAAGGGAAGGCGATTCATCAGGCGCGAAAGCGGATGCCGTCATGATGCAATCCTTTCTTATCAAGCTCGGGATGTTCGCCGCGACGATGGCCGTCGTGTTCTGGATCGGCTGGACCCTGCCGACCTCATTCGATCGGGACCATGATCTTGCCGCGAAATCGTTCGAAGGGACGTCGTCTGCCGATACGCTCAACCATGGGCCAGTTGCTGCGGTGAGTCTAGCCCCTGCGACCTTGACCCCAGATCCTCCTGGCATGATTCCCGCGCCGAAACGGTCTCAAAAGGGACTCCTCGATCTGAACCGTGCGACGAAACAGGATTTTGATGGGTTACCTGGGATCGGGCCCAAGTTGGCTGAGCGGATCATGGCGCATCGGCAATCGGTGGGAGCCTTTCACTCGCTCGACGAATTGCGTGCCGTCAAAGGAATTGGAAAAAAGAAGTTTGAGCGGATTCGTCCGTTGGTCACGGTGACGCCCGAGGCCTCATCTCTGGACAGAGGGAAGAAAGCGACATGAGTGAACTCTCCCGTCAACTCGATCTGATCCTCCGCGGAGTGGTGGAGGTCATTCAACGGGCCGAACTTGAATCGAAGCTGACACGTTCCTTGAAAGAGAACCGTCCGCTCCGTGTGAAAGCCGGCTTCGATCCGACCGCGCCGGACCTGCACTTGGGCCATACGGTCTTGATCCACAAGCTCAAACATTTTCAGGAGCTGGGGCATCACGTGATCTTCTTGATCGGCGACTTCACCGGGATGATCGGCGATCCGACCGGCCAATCCGATACAAGGGTCGCGTTGTCGAAAGAGAAAGTCTTGGAGAATGCGAAGACCTACGAGCGGCAGATCTTCAAGATTCTCGACCCGGCCAAGACGCTGGTGGAATTTAACAGCCGGTGGATGGGTACGATGACCGCGGAAGGGTTGATCCACCTGAGTGCGCATAGCAGCGTGGCGCGGATGCTGGAGCGGGACGATTTTCACAAGCGCTATCACGAGCAGAAGCCGATCAGTATCCATGAGTTCATGTATCCCCTCGTGCAGGGCTACGATTCCGTGGCGCTCAAGTCCGATATCGAGTTGGGCGGTACCGATCAGAAATTCAATCTGCTGATGGGGCGAGAATTGCAGCGAGATTATGGGCAGGAACCGCAAGTGGTCATCACGATGCCGCTGCTCGAAGGCACGGACGGCATCAAGAAAATGAGTAAGAGCCAGGGGAACTACATTGCGTTGGAAGATGCACCGAACGACATGTTCGGCAAGCTCATGTCTGTCAGCGATGCATTGATGCTTCGGTACTACGAGCTACTCACCACGGAAGACTTGGCCGGCGTGAAGGCCGCGCATCCGATGGAGGCGAAGCAGGCACTCGCAGCGATGATCGTGGCCCGGTATCACGGAACAGAGGCTGGCCAACAAGCAAGGTTGGCCTTTCAACAGAAATTTTCAGAGCGAGAGTTTCCCGCAGAGCCTGACGTGCGCTTGACCCTGACCCTGGACGATTTGCGCGAGGGCCAGACCATCGGCCTGGTCGATCTGGTCGCCAAGACAGGGTTGGTTCCGAGTAAAAGCGAAGCCAGGCGGCTGATCATCCAGGGCGGGTTAGAGGTCGATGAAGCGAAGCAGAGCGATGCGAATGCCGTCTTGTCGATCGTGACGGGGAAAACATATCGACTGAAGGTTGGTCGTCGAAAGTTTGCATTGGTTGAATTGAAGGGGTAACACAAGGAGTTTCTTGACTTGGCCTAGAGGCCCAGGTAGGATTCGGTGCAGTGAGCGGGCGTAGCTCAGTGGTAGAGTCCTTGCTTCCCAAGCAAGTTGTCAGGGGTTCAAATCCCCTCGCCCGCTCCAACATAAATACTGAAACGTGAGGCGTGACGCGTCTTACGGAAGAGATGGAGGACTTGAGAGGCATGCGCTTCCAAGTCCTTTGTTGTATCTACACAAAGGTGGACTGATGAAACAGCCGGTCATGCTTGGATTACTGGTCTGGTGTGTCTTCACCGTCACCGGCTGCCATTACTATGAAGAATATCGGGTGCTCAAATCGACGGCGGATTTGCAGGATGAGCGAGCGGAGCTGCTGAAGGCCTATCGACTCTGTTTGGCCAAGTATCAAGATGAGCCTCCTAAGGCGAAAGAAATGTGCGCGCCGTACACACAGTCTTTGCGGGAAATCGAAGTCAGACAGCAGCATGGGCGATAGCCCTGTGCGATATCAACGAGGAGGCACTGTGAGCCGAGGCCAATTTGTATTGTTAATCGTCGTGACGTTCGTCGGTAGCATGGTCGGCGGCGCCGTCAGCGGTTGGTGGATGGCGCCGATATCTGCGAAGGCGCAGAAGGCGAATGGGGTCAATGCGGAAGAGTTTCTCCTGCTGGATCAGACTGGAAAGGCACGAGCTGGATTGGGACTTGATAAGAACGGCGAGGTCGGCTTGGTGCTGATGAGCCGTGACGGGAATCGGACGTTGGCCCTGTCGCCCGACGATCAGTTTGCCGTGAAGCTGTCCGATCAGAGCGGCCGCGTGATCTGGTCGGCCCCATAGGAGGCTGGAGGGGGAGCTCCGCGGACCCGTGCAATGAGCGAGACGAGCGGCAGGCAGATGAATGGCGATTCGAGGTCCGACGTTCTGGGTTTTCTTAACTTTAAACCCTGAATGTCGGACCTCGGTTTTCGACCTGGCCAGCTATACGGCTTTAATGACTTTGCCGCTGCGAAGGCAGCGAGTGCAGACTCGAAGGCGCTTTGGTTGACCGTCGATCAAGGCCCGGACTGGCTGGAGATTGGGCTTGAAGACCCGCTTGGTCTTGTTATTGGCGTGACTGATGTTATTGCCGGATTGGCGTCGTTTGGCGCAGAGGTCGCATGTAAATGCCACGGGTACACTCCTTCATCTGGTCGAATCAAGACAATATTGCGAACGGGCGAATGTACCACAGGGCTATCGGTCTTGACAAGCAGGTTGGAGGAGAACATGGGTGGTGCTTCGGGAATGTCTGGGTTGCGAATGGAGAGGGCATGATGACGGGAATCGATCTGTTGGGTTTTGCGGCAGGAACGCTGACGACCTGCGCCTTCTGGCCCCAGCTGCAGAAGACCTGGACCTCAAAGTCCGCCGGCGATGTCTCGCTGGGGATGTTGGCGATCTTTACGGCAGGTGTCTGCCTCTGGTTTCTCTATGGGCTGGTGCTTCAGTCCTGGCCGATTATTTTGACCAATGCGGTGACGCTGATACTGACGGGGGCGATATTGGTGCTCAAGATTCACTTTCGGACTAACGGCGGTTAGTTTTTCTGGCGGGAACAACGGCGTGCGATTCCTTGGTTGTAGGTGCGAGGGTGACCACAGCCGGAACACTGACGTCGAAACTCGTATCGCCACCATCGTCGAACCGGTCTTTACCCACGCTATAGATCTTCTGCTGCGTCGGGCTCCACAACATTGGTAATCCGCTAAATGGGTCGTAATAGGACGAGCCGACTTCCGCGAGTCGATTCGGCACGGTAGTTTGTGCGCTTGGGCGCCGCAAGACGACCTGCAATGAGGCGAGCCTCAGCCTGGCATCGGTCTCCTTCAGCTGATAGTGGAAGGGGGCCCAGTCAGGCTCGAATGGAGCGGTGTCGATGAGGCGTTCCGTCATGCCGTGGCGTGTGGTTCCGAACAGCTCTCGGAATGTGGGTAAGGTCGTCTGTCCGGCTTCTGTCGCATGGATGATGGCATCGTAGTAGGTCGCGTACATTTCCCAGGTCTCTCGCGTGTGTAACGGGATGCCGACCAACGAACGGCGCAGCGGATGTGCGATTCGATCAAAGGCCTGTTCGGGCAGACGGGCTGCGCCTGCCAGCCACTGTTGGGGTGTCAGGAGAGATTCGGATGGCCGTTTCGCGATGAATGTGCCTGTGCGATCGGCCTGGACGCCAAGTGTAAATTGATGTTGTAGCGGCCAGCGGAGCGACGATTCGGTTGCCGTCAGCGGGGGCGCGATGTTGGGAGTCATCGCCAGGACGGTTTTGTCGACGGTTGCTTGCGACAATAAGGTCGAGAGCAGGTGGAGATCGTCGGTGATGACGATTTGCGCCATGACTTTGGTCGCGATGGTGGTGGCATCTCGAAGGACATGTCGCCACATACGAAGGTCTTGCGTCATCCGATGCATGCCCAGGACTGTCTGGCGGGAAAATCCATCGGCGATATAGAGGCGATGGGCGAGAAACATTTCAGCAAAGCGAGGCGTGCCGCAGCGCGCGAATCCCATGTCTTCGAACGGCATCGAGAGCCATCGCTCATATCGTGTCAGAAAGGTCCGGTCGCGACCGGTCATCTGGTGGAACCATGCCTGCATATTCCGGAACTCACTCATCGGGCTCTCGGCGTTCCAGGCAGGAAGGATCTGCTCGACAGGGAGTTGAATCTGCAGTTCCGCACGTCCAGGCTTGTCGTAGTTGAAGTCGTTGCTGCACGGAGTGCCGTTGTTTTCAGTCCATATGTCATGCCCCGTCTTGGCGGGGTCGAGCGTCGCAGCTGAGGCAAAACCGAGCAAATAGAAATAACCATTTTCATAGGGATCGACGAGACGCTGTTGCGGCGGTTCCAGGAGGCGAATGAACGCGGGGCTGGGCGGTTGCCCTTTTGACGACCAGATCAGGCCTGAAATCTGGAAGAAGGCCCAGAGGATGAGCGCGCCAATGATCAGGTGTTTCATAGATACGTAAGTAGAAGCTGTATGTTGGGCCGGTCAGTAACCGGAGCCGAGATGTCACTTGGGATGGTCATGCAGGACAGAGGTGAGCAAGGGCTATGCCGGAAAATGGCCTGGGAAAGCCCGGTCTTTTGCTCTCTTTGTCAGAGACTTCGGATTGGCGAGAGGTCAGACGATGACGAGGGGCCTGTCGAACGGACATTAATGAACTTGACAACCTTCTTCCTTGTCTCCTAGAGTGCCCTCCACATTGTGACTCCTGGTCAGGGAAGAGGGTGCAAGTCCCTCGCGGTCCCGCCGCTGTAAATGGGGACGAAACCCGTGAATGCCACTGTTCGCTTCGGCGGATGGGAAGGTACGGGGAGTAGGATGAACCATAAGCCAGAAGACCTCCCAGGATAGTTGACCGACGTTCCCTCGTGGGCTGGGGAATTGGCGAGGATGAGTTGCGGGAGCAATCCTCAGGGTCTGTCAGGCCTTGAGGATTTTTTATTTGCGCACCTCTGTACGGCATAGTCGATGGCGGGCTGGGCTATTGACGAGTATGGGAATACTCGTCCTGGCGATGGTCGCTTTTGCGAATGCAGATGATGGGACGTCGGACATGGCACGTCGACAGCAGGGTATCCTCACCGGCATGCCGTTTATGGCGAACGTCTCGGCGCGCGCCTATGTGGATGATGCGGGTCGCCGCATGTATTTTGCCAAACCTCCCGCCCGAATCGTCTCGCTGGCGCCCAGCATCACGGAAATGTTGTTTGCCATGGAGGCAGGGGCACAGCTCGTCGGCGTCACAGACTTTTGCGATTACCCACCCGAAGCTCTGACAAAGCCTAAAGTCGGCTACTCCAATCCGAACTTGGAAACGTTGGTGGCGCTCCAGCCTGATCTGGTAGTGGCGCCTCACGATTTTCTTAAACCCGATATTATCGTCAAGCTTGAGCAGCTGAAGATCCCAGTATTTATCTTGGCAGACAAGAACGTCGAGGGGATTTTCGTTCACATTCAGACGCTCGGACGGATCGTCGGACATTCGGCGAAGGCCGATACCGTGGCCATGCAGCTTCGGCATCAGGTGGCTACGATCCAGCAGCGCGTTCAGGGAATGGCTCCAGTGCGGATGCTCTATGTGTTGAACAGCCAGCCGCTGATCACCGTCGGGCCTGGTAGTTTCATCGATCAGCTGATTGGAATGGCCGGAGGCGTCAATGTTGCGGCCAAGAGCGGCACGCCGTATCCGCGGCTCAGTATGGAATCTGTGCTCCAAGAGGATCCAGAAGTGTTGGTGTTTCCTGTCGGCAAAGCGGAAGGCATCTCAGAGAGCGAGCAGCAGACCTGGCGTCAGTGGACGACGATGACGGCGGTGAAGCGCAGCAGGCTGCACCAGATTTCTGCCGATTGGCTCAACCGGCCTGGTCCGCGCATCGCCCAGGGTCTTGAATCGCTCGCCGCAATTTTACACCCGGACAACAGGCCGGGCAGTCGAACCGAACGATAACGAGCACAGCGTATGGCAGATAGCGTGGCATCATGGGCGCAGGCCGGCGCGGTGCTGACCGTCCAGCGATGGGTGGTGGTGATCGGTGGACTGCTGCTGGCGAGCCTGGCCGTCTTGCTGCTCTGTCTACAATTCGGCGCCACGTCGGTCGGCATGGGAACGGTCGCGACGGCGATCGCGCGCCTGATGCGTGGTGATGAGGCCGGTTCTCCAGGTCTGGCCACGTCCGAGATCATTATGGTGCAGATTCGTTTTCCGCGAGTGCTCATGGGTTTTCTTGTGGGAGCCAGTTTGGCGGCGGTCGGTGTCACGCTTCAAGCCCTGCTGAGAAATCCGTTAGCCGATCCCTATGTGTTGGGTGTGTCGAGCGGATCCGCTTTGGGTGTTTCGGTGGCGATTCTGTTTGGCATCGGTTCCACCTTCATGCTGCTGCCGGTACTCCCGCTTTTTGGATTTGCCGGAGGCCTGTTGGCACTGGTGCTGATCTATCGGCTGGCGCAGTCAAAAGGCCGATTGCCGGTTCATAGCCTGTTGCTGGCTGGTGTAATTTTGAATGCCATTCTGACGGCCTTCATCATGTTCATCACCTCAATTATGGAGCCGAACCGTTCAGCGGGACTGATGGCGTGGCTGATGGGATCGCTGACCGCGCCAGGGTATCCGGCATTGGGCGTCTTTTTGATGTACGTCGTGGTGGTTCTTGGGGTCCTCATGCACAAGGCCCAGTCGCTCAACGTGCTCACGTTGGGCGAAGAAACAGCTCGCTCACTGGGCGTAGAGACCGAGGGGGTGAAGAAACAGCTCTTTGTGCTCACGGCACTCCTGACCGGTGCGATTGTGTCGGTGAGCGGCATGATCGGGTTCGTCGGGATGGTGGTTCCTCATGCGGTGCGTCTACTCATCGGGTCGGACCATCGGCTGTTGCTGCCCGCGTCGGCGTTAGTCGGAGGCATGTTTCTCTCCCTGGCCGATACGATCGCCCGGACGATTATGTCTCCCGCGGAAATACCGGTGGGCATTGTGACGGCGCTCGCCGGTGGTCCCTTCTTCCTCTATCTTCTCCTCTGGCGAAAAGATCGGATGTTGTGAGATGACGACCCGCCAGATTGACGTCACACATTCCAGGTTATCTGAGGAGCGTCCTGCCATCGAGGTTCTTGGACTGTCGTTTCAATACCGCACGTCGGAAGGGCGAGGGAGAATGTGGACCCTCGATCATCTCTCCTTCCACGTCGATACCGGCGAGATTTTGGGCATCGTGGGCCCCAACGGGTCCGGGAAGACCTCGCTCTTGAAAGTGTTGTCCGGCCTCTTGCCGGCAGGCGAAGGCGATGTACGGTTGGGCGGCCTCTCCCTGCGGACACGGAACCAAACCGATATCGCCCGTGTGGTCGCGGTCGTGCCGCAGGAATATGTACAGGTATTCCCGTTTACTGTGGCCGAGACCGTCTTGATGGGACGGTTCCCCCATCGGACGACTCGCTGGTGGAGTCTGGGAATCGGAGATGAAACCGCGAACGATCTTGCCTGTGCGCACCAATCGATGGTTGACACCGACGTGCTCTCGCTGGCCGATCGATTGGTCTCGGACTTATCCGGCGGAGAACGGCAACGTGTCATGATCGCGCGCGCGCTTGCGCAAGAACCGAAGATCCTCCTTCTTGACGAGCCGACGGCGTTTCTCGATATCAATCACCAGATCGAGATTTGTTCGCTGATCGCGAGGCTCAAGACAGAGCGACGGTTGACGGTGGTGTTGGTGTCGCACGATCTGAATGTCGCGAGTCAGTATTGCGATCGGGTCTTGATGCTCAAGGACGGCGGGCTGTGCCGTATCGGCTCGCCGGAGGAGACCATTCGACCTGATGTACTGCGGATGGTCTATGGCTGTGATGTGGTCGTCGACGCCCATCCTCAAACGGGCAGGCCACGTGTGACGATGCCGATGAATGTGGTTCTACAGTAGAAGACAGCCAGGGTCCTGTCCCCGGCCCGGCTGTGCGTAACCAGGGGGGGCGGTTTATTTTTCATTGAGGAAAGGGCGTTTTGGAGAAGCGACGCGGGTGACGGGGAAGATGGTGCAAATCCATCACGGTGCCGCCACTGTAAGCGGGGAGTAATTCTGCATCGAGCCACTGTCTGGAGACGGTGAACAGTGATCAGTGAAGAGTAATGGGTGGGAATAGGGATGCCTATTCCGAACCGATCACTCTTCACACATCACTCATCACAGTGAGATGGGAAGGCGCAGAAACACGACGATCCGCAAGTCAGGAGACCCATTCCGCAGTTGATTCGACTCAACCCTTCGAGCACAAGGGAGATCGTTATGATGTGGTTTCTTCGTTTGAGTCGTGTGTGGTGCTGTCTGCTGCCCCTGTTGGCCCTGAGCCCTCCCGTTCATGCCTCTCCGGACATCGAAGTGGCATCCGCCGATCAAGTAGATACCATTGAGACGCGGGAAGTCGTGGTCAGCGCGACAAAAACACCTATCCCTGTCACTCAACTGACCAGCGCAGTCGAGATCATTACTGAGGAAGACCTGAAGCGTCGGCAGATCAAGATGGTGTCGGAAGCCCTCCGTCTCAGTCAGGGACTCACGGTGTTCTCGACCGGCGGACCCGGTACGAGCACAAGTGTGCGCATCCGAGGCAGCAACTCCGATCAGGTGCTGGTGTTGATTGATGGCGCCATCATGAACAGTGCCACGACGGGAAGTTTTGATTTCGCGAATCTCACAACCGACAACATCGAACGTATTGAAATTCTCCGTGGCGCCCAAAGCATGTTGTGGGGCGCGGATGCGATGGGCGGCGTGATTAACATCACCACTAAGAGGGGCACCGGCGCTCCCTCGGCCAACGCGTTCTTCGAGTACGGATCGTTCTCGTCCATCCGAGAAGGCGGACAAGTGTCCGGCAAAACAGGAATTGTGGACTATAGCGCGGCGATCTCACGTTGGGACTATACGGGGTTTTCTGCGGTCAACTATCGCCGTGGGGCTTCGGAGCGAGATGGATTTCACAACTGGCAAACCTCAGCACGCCTGGGTGTGGCCCTTCCTCACGAGGGACGGCTCGACTTCAATTTTCGTCTCTTGCAAGGCAGGGCGAACATCGACAACGGTTTTTCTCCTGGATTCGATACGCTGGGAGCATTCACCAACAGCCAGCAGTTTGTGTATAGCGCTGCCTATACGCAGCCGATCACGACTTGGTGGAACCAAGTCCTCACGGTGTCTCGCCAAACGGAGGACTCTGAGTCTTTTTCTGGAACCACCCAGCGTAATCTGCAAACCGGGGTTGTCTCTACTCCATTTCTCTACCGATCGCAGATCAACACGTTGTCAAATCGCATTGAGTGGCAACACAATATCCAGATTGCCAAGCCCTTACTCCTCAGTGCCGGATATCAGTTCCGTGAGCAGCAAGGGCAAAATCGAGACCTTCTGACAAACAATCTCGATATCCCAACCAAGATCGTTTCCAGCAATGCCGGATTTGTTCAAGCTCAACTGAATCTCTGGGAGCGAGTCTTTGGGACGGCAGGCGTGAGATATGACGAGTACAACGTTTTCGGTGGCGCTACCACGTACCGGACGACCGCCGGTTACCTCCATCAAGAGACCGGGACTAAGATCCGGAGCAGTTATGCAACCGGGTTTCGCGCACCGACCGTCAATCAATTGTACTTTCCAGACTTTGGAAAGTTAGATCTGAAGCCTGAGCGAAGTCAGAGTATGGATATCGGGGTGGACCAGTACCTGCTCGACAATCGACTGACCCTGAGCGGAGGATATTTCTGGAGCCGTTATCGTGACATGATTGTGGCTCAACAGAGCGCAGATGCCTGCGGAAGTTCGTTCGGCTTCGCCAATTATTGTGCGCAGAATATAGGGTTGGTGAGCACGAAGGGATGGGAGGCGAGTGTCAAATATGCGGTAGTGAGGGATATGCCCTTGATCAAGAGCTTGGATGTTCAGGCTCAATATACCAATACGCTGACCAGGAATCTGGTGCAGGAACCGGGCAATCGTGCGCCTCGGATGCCGGTCGATCAATGGAGCATGATCATCAGTTATCAGCCGATCGATCCGGTCAGGGTGAACCTCGAAGGCCGCTATGTGGGGTCACGCTTCAACGATGTCAATAATCAACAGAAAATGCGTGCGTTCGATGTGTGGAATTTATCCGCGACCTATAACGTGACGAATCGTGTGCAGACGTACGTGCGCGCCGACAATATCTTCAATGAGAAGTATGAAGAGATTCAGTTCTACGGCACTCCTGTGCGATCGGTCTTTGTCGGGCTGAGAGTGAATTACGATGCGAAGTAACAGAATCGTATGATCTGTCCACGATTGGTCATTGCCGGCACCTCCAGCGGTGTCGGCAAGACGACGGTCACCCTGGCAATCCTGGCGGCCCTGAAAGCTCGGGGCCGCCAGGTTCAGCCCTTCAAAGTCGGGCCGGACTTTATCGATCCAGGCCATCATGCTGCAGCGACTGGACGGCCATCTCGGAATCTGGATGGCTGGATGTTGGGGGAGGCTGTCAATCGCGACATTTTTTCGAAAGCTGCCTCTGCCGCGGATATCTCCATTATCGAAGGGATGATGGGCCTGTTCGACGGCAGTTCGCCGGTGAACGAAATTGGCAGTACGGCTGAACTGGCGAAACAATTGGATGCGCCGGTGCTTCTCGTCATCGATGGAAGTGCCATGGCCCGATCAGCTGCGGCGATGGTGTCCGGATATGCGAAGTTCGATCCGGCTTTACGGGTAGCAGGGGTTCTATTCAATCGAGTCGGCAGCGACGGTCATTACAAGCTGCTAAAGGACGCGGTGGAGCAAGAAACCGATGTGGTCGCGGTCGGGTATCTACGACCGGATCCGGCAGTGACGATCTCCGATCGTCATCTTGGGCTTGTGACGGCGATGGAGCAAGGGATAGGCGAACTCTACGGTCGGCTGGCTAACGCAGCGGAAGAAACGATCGATCTGGATCGAATCGAGGCGTTGGCCCGTTCCTGTGGTGAATGGCCGTCAGCAGTTCTTCCGCCTGTGGCGAGGAGCCATGGGCGCACGATTCGAATCGGGGTGGCTCAAGATCTGGCCTTTTGTTTTTATTATCCGGATAATCTTGAGCTACTTGAAGCCGAGGGGGCGGAGGTAGTGAGATTTTCACCCATGAACGATCAGGTGCTGCCAGATGTGGATATGTTGTACCTTGGCGGGGGCTATCCGGAACTGCATGGCGAACGGTTAGCTGGGAATATCTCGATGAGAACGGCCATTCGTCAGTTTGCCGAGCGGGGTGGGACGATTTATGCGGAATGCGGGGGGATGATGTATCTCACGCAAGCCATCCGCGATTTCGCCGGCACGTCGCATGAGATGGTCGGGCTGTTTGCGGCAGAAGCTGTGATGCGGCAGATGGGGCTTACAATGGGGTACAGAACAATGGAGCTGTCGCGCGATTGTATCCTCGGCAAGTCTGGCGCGATCGTACGAGGTCATGAGTTTCATCATTCTTCGCTGGTTCCGATCGGAACATTGGATTATGCCTGTGCGCTTCGGGATGCGGGAGGCCTATCGAAGGGGCAGGATGGACTCGCTATCGACAATGTGGTGGGGCTCTATACGCATTTGCATTTTGCCAGCCAGCCGCAGATTGCGAAGTCGCTGGTGTCGTCGGTGCGGCGGACCTCTCCGCGATTGTCGGTGAATGGAGGAAGCGCGAGATGACGGAGCAGGACGAACACAAAGCGAAGATGGAACGGCTCAAGGCCTCAGTGGATCGGCGTATTGAGGCGGCACAAGAAGAGCGAGGCCTGCTGATTGTCTACACAGGCGCTGGTAAGGGAAAGACCACGGCAGCGCTGGGTATGGCGTTACGATGTCTCGGCCATGGCATGAAGGTGGCCGTGGTGCAATTCATCAAGGGTGCGATCGACACGGCAGAGGAGCGGGTGCTGAAGTCCTTTGGCGAGCGCGTCACCTTTCTTCGCACGGGCGAAGGTTATACCTGGGACACCCAGGATCGTGAACGGGATACGAAGTTCGCCCAAGAAGCCTGGGGTAAAGTTTGCGAGTTTTTGCACGATCCCTCCTATGCGATGGTCATCCTCGACGAATTCAATATTGCACTCCATCATGACTATGTTTCTCTCGAAGATGTGTTGCCGGTTCTCCGTGGCCGTCCACCCATGCAGCATGTGGTGATCACCGGTCGCGGGGCTAAAGAGGCCTTGATCGAGGAGGCGGATCTGGTCACTGAAATGAAGCAGATCAAACATCCTTTTCGCAAAGGCATCAAGGCGCAGCCGGGGGTGGAGTTTTGAGAGGGCCGGTGACGAAGACGTGCGAACATTGCCACGATACGTTCGAGTGCCGGGGCTATCAATGCTGGTGCGGGACCCTCGGGATTACGCAGCAGCAGATGGATTGGATCGCCGCCCGGTATAAAGAATGTCTTTGCCCCGTCTGTTTGGGCAAAGTCGCCGCCGGCGAGTTGGGACCTCAATCCACGACTCACACCGAGCGGGCGACATAAAGGAGTGCAACGAGCGATGTCGGGTGATGGCCGATTTTCAGACGTGGAGCGGGACGCGGTGTATCGGGCGATTTTCGAACGACGCGATGTCCGCAGGGATTTCTTGCCGGCGCCGATACCGGACGTGGTCTTGACGCGCGTATTAACGGCCGCGCACCATGCCGGATCGGTCGGCTTCATGCAGCCATGGGATTTTGTGGTGGTCCGCGATCCTGTCGTTAAGGGCCTGGTCAAAGACTTGTTTCGCACGGCGAATGCCGAGGCTGCCACGAAGTATCGAGGGAAGCGAGCCGCGCTCTATCGAAGCCTCAAGCTGGAAGGCATTGAAGAAGCGCCGGTCAATATCGGTGTCACATGCAGCCGTCAGCGGGGCGGCCCGAATGTGCTGGGCCGTTCGACGGTGCGCGATACGGATCTCTATAGCACCTGTTGCGCCATCCAGAACCTCTGGCTGGCCGCACGTGCAGAAGGCATCGGGGTTGGCTGGGTCAGCATCCTGGACCATGGAGCCTTGAAACGAGTGCTCGGTATTCCACGACCGGTCACGGTGTTGGCCTATCTGTGTCTGGGGTATGTCGACGACTTTGCGGTGCAGCCTGATTTAGAGTCGGCAGGGTGGCGCGCCAGGATTCCCGTCGACCAACTCATTCACTACGAATCGTGGGGAGCCACACAACAGAGTGACAGGAGCAACGCCAATGCGCATCACGAAGGTGTACACAAGAACGGGAGACGCGGGAAAAACTAGGTTGGCTGGCGGGCAGCAGGTCTGGAAGGACAGTCTCCGGGTTGAGGCCTATGGCACTCTCGATGAGCTGAATGCAGTGGTCGGGGTGGTACGGGTGATGAATGCCGAGATGGTGGGGATGTATGAGCAGGCGGAGCAACTCGAAGAGGATCTCCGCTGGATCCAGAACAAACTGTTCGACCTCGGTGGGATTCTAGCGACGGCCCCCGGGCAAGAGTTCAAGAACATGCCGCAGGTGACGGGGAAAGATGTGACGAGGCTGGAGAAAATGATCGATCGCTGCCAGAAAGATCTGGCTCCGCTCAAAGAATTCATTTTGCCAGGCGGGGGAAAGGTGTCGGGGTTTTTGCATCAGGCGAGAACGGTGTGTCGCCGGGCGGAGCGGATCTGTGTGCATCTCGTGCGGGAAGAGCCGGTCGATGCGGTGCATATCAAATTCGTGAATCGGCTGAGCGATGCCTTGTTTGTGCTGGCGCGTTGGGCGGCCAAGACTCAGGGGGAGCCGGAGTTTCTCTGGCAACGTGATACAGGAAAGTGACGAGTGAGGGGTGATCGGTGACAGGAAAGCAACGGAGGAAGTCGCGGCTCATTCTTGTGTTGGGTGGTGCGGCATCCGGCAAGAGCCAAGTCGCACTCGACCTGGCAGGCCAGAGCGGGCCGAGGGCCTTTGTGGCGACAGGTCAGGCGTTGGATCGGGAGATGGAAGTCCGGATCGAGCGGCACCAGGCCACGCGCTCGCCCGATTGGGAGACCGCCGAGGTGCCTACTGATATTGCGATGTGGTTTCTTGGTAAAGGTGAAACCTATCAGACCGTTGTGATTGACTGCCTCACCCTATGGTTGAGTAACTTGAAGGGGCGACGCCTGCGAGATATGGACGTTGTTGAAGCCACGGCAGACCTGCTCCGTGCGATTAGGACCACGAAGGCTCGTGTCGTGATTGTGAGCAACGAATTGGGGCTTGGGCTGGTGCCTGCGACAAAACCTGTTAGGGCGTTTCGTGATCTGGCAGGGAAGGTGAATCAGCAGGTGGCGGCAGAAGCCGATGAAGTCTATCTGACGGTCAGCGGCCTCCCGCTACGATTGAAATAAGAGGAGTACCGAGGATGTCATCCCGCGAAACCATCGACCGGATTCAGCCAACCGATCCTCGTCTGTTCGCGCAGGCGCAGGCACGCCTCGATCGATTAACGAAGCCGATCGGTAGCCTGGGTCGACTGGAAGAGTTGGCTGCACGTTATGTCATGATCACCGGGGAGCTAAAGCCGAAGGTCCCGGCCGGAGCGGTGTTTACCTTTGCCGCCGACCATGGAGTCACGGCTGAAGGCGTAAGTGCCTATCCCTCCGCGGTGACGCCTCAGATGGTCTTGAATTTCTTGCGAGGTGGCGCTGGCGTGAATGTGCTGGCGCGCCATGCCGGCCTTGAGGTGCGGGTGGTGGATATCGGCGTTGATTTCGACTTTGAAGCGGTGGCAGGACTCATTCATAAGAAGGTTATGCCCGGCACAAAGAACTTCATGAAGGAATCGGCGATGAGTCCCGCGCAGGCTGAGCAAGCGATTCAAGTTGGGATAGAACTGGCCACCGAGGCCGTTCAGCAGGGCATCGGTCTGATCGGCACCGGCGAGATGGGAATCGGCAATACGACGGCGAGTTCAGCGATTACTGCCGTGATGACGGGCCGACCGGTTTCCGAGGTGACAGGACGGGGAACGGGGATTGACGATGCCAGTCATGCCCGCAAGATCAGCGTGATTCAACAGGCGCTCGCATTCCATCGGCTCGACTCAACGGATGCGATGAAGGTCCTTGCGAACGTGGGCGGATTGGAAATCGCAGGGCTGGCCGGTTTGATGCTCGGTGCAGCGGCGGCTCGTATTCCGGTCGTGTTGGACGGATTTATCGCAGGAGCTGCTGCCTTGATCGCCGTGAGGCTGCAACCACATTGTAAAGACTATCTGATCGCCTCCCATCGGTCGGTCGAGCGAGGTCATCAGGCAATCCTGGATCATCTTGGCTTGAAGCCGCTGCTCGATCTCGATCTTCGTCTGGGAGAGGGTACGGGTGCTTGTCTCGGCATGAGTCTGGTCTTTGCGGCGATCAAGATTCTCACGGAGATGGCTACGTTCGACGAGGCGGGTGTGTCGGAGCGCAAAGCATGACCTCCGTGCTGCGAACATTTCTGTTCGCCTGGCAGTTCCTCACGGCTGTTCCGCTCAGTCGTTCGACGCACGATGCCAAGCCGGAGGAGTTGGCTGCTTCCATGAGTTGGTATCCCTTTGTGGGGCTACTTCTTGGCGCGCTGTTAGTCACGGCAGATCTGTTCCTCTCGAAAGTCTTCTCCATCCAAATCACAAGTGTGGTCCTGATGCTTCTCCTGATCGGAATCACGCGTGGGCTCCACCAGGATGGTCTGGCCGATATGGTGGACGGTCTGGCGGGTGGCCGGACCGCTCAGTTTCGATTGGCAATTATGCGGGATGGGCGGGTCGGCGCAATCGGAGCCACGGGATTATTTCTCGCACTTGGTCTGCGGTTTGCCGGGCTCAATGCCATGCCGGCTAGCGAGCATCTCGCGTTGTTGCTTGGCATGCCGGTGGTCGGACGCTGGGCCATGGTCATGGGGGCATATCACGTGACCTCTGCACGGTCGGAAGGGGGATTGGCCCAACCGTTCCTTACATATCTGTCCTGGCAACACCTGTGCGTTGCAACCGTCACGGCAGGGATTGTCTTGACGATGTTGCTGGGACCCTGGGTGGGTTTGGGCTGTCTCCTGATTGGTACGGTGCTCGTACGCCTGTCTACGGCCTGGTTCCATCGCATGTTCGGTGGCGTGACAGGTGACTTACTCGGGGCCACGAATGAAGTGGCAGAGATTCTCTTTCTCGTGATCGTGCCCGTGGTGTATTTCCGATGACCGGAGGCGAATTGGCGGCGGCTTGCATCGTCGACGCGGCGGTCGGAGACCCTCGCTGGTTTCCGCACCCGGTGCGATGGATGGGAATCATCGTCAATGGGTGTGACCGGTTTGTCCATCGACTCCTCCTCTCTCCCTCCAAACAACGGATGGCAGGTATTCTGCTGGCTGCTGCATTACCAACCGGATTTTATGTAGCCGGAGCATTGCTTATTTGGTTGGGCGAGGCGATCGATCTTCTGTTGGGTAGCGTTGTCACCGTCCTCTTGGCCTGGACCACGCTTGCGGCTCGCGATCTCATGGACCATGTCCTTTCCGTACAAATGGCACTCCAATCCCGTTCTTTACCGGAGGCTCGATCGGCCGTTGCTCAGATCGTCGGCCGCGATACGGAGGAGATGGCGGAATCTGATATCGTTCGTGCGACGGTGGAAACGATTGCGGAAAGCACGGCTGACGGCATCGTCGCGCCGTTGTTCTATCTGGTTATCGGGGGCGCACCCTTGGCGCTGGCCTATAAGGCGATCAATACCTTGGACTCGATGATCGGCCATTTGGACGATCGATACCGGTGGTTCGGCTGGGCATCGGCTCGATTGGACGACGTCGCAAATTTTATTCCGGCTCGTATCACCGCACTCTTGATGGTGTTGTCTGCGGGAATCCTGTCTCGATCATGGCCCGTGATGCAGAGTGCCTGGCGGATTTTATTGCGTGACGGAGGACAGCATCCAAGCCCGAACAGTGGACGGCCAGAAGCCGCAATGGCTGGGGCGCTCGGGGTGCAACTGGGCGGTGTCAACCGCTATGACGGTCTTTCTCATGAACGGCCTTGCCTCGGCGATCCGGTTCAGCCTTTGACGCAGGCTCACATCGGCAGGGCGTTGACCCTCATGCTCTGGACCAGTCTTATTGGACTGGTATTGGGCCTCGGATCGCTATTCATGGTGAAGGGATGACGCAACCCATTCACGGTGGGAATGTTTACAAGGTCGCCCGAGAACAACACATTTCTGTTGGCCGCATTCTGGATTTCAGCGCCAGCATCAATCCGTTGGGGCCTCCCGCCACAGGACTTCGCGCCATTCGCGCGGCGCTCAAGCAGATCGTGCATTATCCGGATCCCGATTGTTGGCAGCTCACGCAAGAACTGGCGCAACAATGCGCGGTCGATCCGGACATGATTCTCGTCGGCAACGGTTCAGCCGAATTGATCCATCTGCTGCCACGAGCACTTAGAATGACGTCTGCGCTTGTGATGGGTCCCACGTTCGAGGAATATGCGCATGCACTGATGGACGCAGGCAGTTCGATCCGGTACGTTCACGCTGCACCGGAAGAGCAATTTTCCCCTCCATTGAACGAAACGCTGCGGCTGTTTTCTAGTAAACGGTCCAGATTCGACGCTGTCTTCCTGTGCAATCCCAATAATCCGACCGGTCAGGTGCTCAACCGGCTGGCTGTGCGGGAGCTTGCCGAAACCGTCGAGCGGCAGCAGGGTTGGCTGATCGTGGATGAGGCCTTCATCGATTATTGTCCGGCCCAGTCTGTCATGCCGATGTTGCACGAGTATCCGCGCATGATGGTGCTACGCAGTCTGACGAAGTTCTATGCCATGCCGGGGCTGCGCATCGGCTATCTGGTTGGCGCGAGCAAAGTCGTGGAACGGGTGAAAGACCGTCAGCCTCCCTGGTCGGTTAATTCACTGGCCCAAGAGGTCTCCCGTGCTGTGTTGCGCGACCATGCCTATGCAACAAGAAGCCGCACATTTATGAAGAGCGAACGGACGCAGCTCATGCGCGGGCTTCGTCACCTATCCGGCCTCTGTTGCTATCCGTCTGCCGCGAATTTTGTGTTGATCAAACTTCCCGTCTCAACCTGTGCCGCTGAGGTGACGGCACGGTTGGCTGCTGAGAGGATTCTGGTTCGAGACTGTTCGACGATGCCAGGCCTCACATCTCAGATGATCCGAGTTGCGGTTAAGACTAAGAAGGACAATCGGCGATTGCTGGCAGCCCTTGACGATTGCGTGGGGAAACACAAGCCATGAAGATATCGAACTCAGGCGGGATGCAGACCGCCTTTAGGGTCAGCCGAAAGACGCTTATCGTCGATCTTGGGGGCCTGCGAACCGTTCTGTCCTCTGCTCCCAAGGCCGGTGGGCTCACGCGAGCCAGGTATATCTTGAACCATCAAGTCGCAGCCAATTCGATGGTAAAGGGTGATCGTGACAAGAATGTGCGATGTGCTGATCCTGCGAGAACGTTGAGTCAGCTCGCCCTCTCGCTTGATATTCGCGACCCATTCGTCGGTCTGATGACGGCTGTTTCGCTTGCGGACTTGGTCACGGTGCGGGTGTCCCATGATGAAATGTGGGTTGAAGGATTTGTCACGGTAGGAACGTCGAATGCCGTGCGAGCAGGAGAACCGGTGATCTTGGGACGACGGATGAACAGTCAGACACAAGCCGGGACGATCAACTTGATTCTTGTGACCAATGCTCGTTTGTCTGGTTCCGCAATGGTCGGGATGGTACAAGTCGCCACTGAAGCCAAGACCGCCGCCCTGTTGCAGGCGAATGTGAAAAGTTGGACCGGTCGCTCAGGGGCCACGGGAACGGGAACAGACGCGGTCGTGGTGGTAAGCGGGAATGGCTCTCGTCAGCGATATAGTGGGACTCACACTCTGCTCGGGGAACTCGTCGGGCGAGTGATTGGGTCGGCGGTCACAGAAGGGCTGGCCCGCTATGTACGTTGGCATGCCCGACGTTCCCCGCACAGCCCGGGGGAAAAACTATGACGGCTTCGAGGGTGCCAGGCAAAAAAGCCATTGCCATTCTTGGTACCGGCTCCGATGTGGGCAAGACCCTCATCGTCGCAGGGATCTGCCGACTCTTATCACGAAGAGGCGTGCGGGTCGCGCCGTTCAAGGCGCAGAACATGGCGCTGAATTCGTTCGTCACGCTCGATGGGGGAGAGATCGGGCGTGCGCAGGCACTGCAAGCTCAAGCCTGTGGGATCGAGCCGACCGTGGACATGAATCCGATTTTGCTCAAGCCCGAGTCGGATTCCCGATCTCAGGTTGTGGTGAGAGGCAAGGTCTACGAGGCGTTGAATGCGCGTGCCTACTATGAGCGGAAAGAGACCCTCTTCACGATCGTTCGCGACTGTTATGCGCGGCTGGCTGACGAGTATGAGTGCATTGTCGTTGAAGGAGCAGGGAGCGCCGCGGAAATTAATCTTCGGGATCGAGACATGGTGAACTGGCCTGTGGTCGAGTTGGCCGATGCGGCGGTCGTCTTGGTGGCGGATATCGATCGTGGAGGAGTATTTGCACAGATCATCGGGACACTCGAATTATTAGCGCCTCACGAACGTGCGCGCGTATGCGGCGTGATTGTGAATAGGTTCCGCGGCGATCGTCGGCTGTTTGACGATGGCGTCCGTATGCTTGAGGCCCGTACAGGCCTGCCGGTGTTGGGTGTCGTGCCCTATCTGCGCGATCTTCGATTAGATCAAGAGGATAGTCTCGATCTCGTTCGTTCCCGGTCTGTTCAATTCACCCCCAATCTCATCAATGTGGCGGTGGTCCTGCTTCCCCGCATGAGCAACTTCACGGACTTTAATGCGTTGGCGGCTGAGAAGGATGTGGCACTTCGGTTTGCCGCGTCGCCTGAAGATCTGCAAGGGGCTGACGTGGTGATGCTTCCAGGAAGCAAAAATACGCTGGAAGATCTCGCGTATCTTGTGAAGGCAGGATTTCCTGGCATCTTGGAGTCTCACGTTCGCGAAGGGGGAGAACTCCTCGGGATTTGTGGCGGATATCAGATGCTGGGGCAGGAGATCTCCGACCCAAAGGGATTGGAGGGGGGAGGCACCGCACCGGGGTTTGCGTTTCTCGATGTCAAGACGGAGCTCGATGCGCCAAAGATCTGCAGGCAAGTCCATGCGTCGTCGCTGCTTCATGGCGTTGCGCCGCATTCACCGATCCGTGGTTATGAAATCCATATGGGACGCACCAGCCGAGGAGCCGTCACGCCCTGTTTTCAAATCGAGGTTGGTGAAGCCTGGTCCGGTCAGGCTGTGAGTGATGAAGGCGCGGCCAGTGAGAATGGTCGAGTCTGGGGCACCAGCATTCATGGCCTGTTCGATCAACCTGAGTTTCGTCGGAGTTGGCTAAACCGCTCGCGAGGCCGAAAGGGCCTCACTCCTATTTCGCCGCGTGAGTCTGAACTCGTGACGACACAACTTCGTGCTGAGCTGGACCGCTGGGCAGACCACCTTCAAGAGCACCTGAATATGAATCTGGTCTATGCTGCGTTAGCCGTACCGTAGCACGAGCATGTCCTATTATTTGCCTCGCCAGGATGCATGGTGGATAGACACTGGGATGGGTGAGTAGGAGGAACGCCCTCCGCCAGCAGCACATCCACCTTGGCTCTCCTGCCTGTGACTTCGGTATTCATTTCCGGACTGTTGATTCTTTCCTGCAATACGATTTCCCATCTATGACCGTGGGGCCAGCGGCCCCATCTTCTTTGCCTCCTATCCTTGTTTGAACCTTCTTCTGTTTCTGCTTCTCGCGACCTCGACCACTCAGGACGGTGAGGATGCCCTTTGCTCATCGGTGCCACGCGGTGGCCTCAGGGGTCAAGCCCATGTCGTCTTGTCTGTCCTTCTGATCGTGAGCCATCGAACATCCAGTTGATAGAGGACCATAGGGAGGGTGCGGCTTCGAGGTATCAGCTCTGCGCGTAGGGTCTGGTGATGGCATGGCCGGAATATCGAGAATGAAATGCCAAATCCATATTGTCTGCTACACTTTTTACCATAGACGTGAGGCATGAGCAGAATGATGCTGATTCTCACACGATGGGGAAGGGACCGCTCCATCGAAGAGATGGTGATGCCGAAGTCTGTGCTTGTGATGTGTGATGGTCATTTTTTGCCAGGACGACATCATTTTGTCACAAGGTGAACAGTTCGGTGCTGGAGTGGCAGGAAGGATGTCTGTGAAAACATGTGTGGGCAGATCTCAAAACTACAAGGTAATTCAAGGGGATCTGTCGTGGTGACTGCATAAGCATTCAGTTGAGCACAACCTTTGCACTGTCGCCGCGTGATGAAGCGTTCGAGTAGCGATGTTTCCCGAAGAATATGTGAGTGCGAACGGTGGCGGCTTTGCACCAAGGGGACAGGATGGCGAGTGTTGGGATGGAATCGTATTCCGAGGCATCAAGGAGGAGAACGGGCATGATACAGACACGTTTGAGCTGGCGAATGGTAAGCGGGGTGACTGTGGCGGCCCTGGCACTCTATGCGAGTCCGGTCATGGCTGGGAATGAAGCGGAAGTGGCAGAGCACTTGATCGAGTTGGTCAAGATCGGCCGTGGCGTCTTGTCGGAGCAGATGAAGAATATCAATGACCCGGCCAAGGCCGACAAGGGTTTTACCGGCGATTACATGTCCAGCCAGGTCGTGGAACGGTTTAAGAAATCGACCAAACTCGATCTGCGGATTCCCAACGTCGTGCCGCAAGCGAATCTCTATCTCGCCTTAGTCCAAGCGGAGAAGGAAGTGGTGGACGAAGCCCAGCCGATCATCAACAAGCCAGGGATTTCTTTCAAGGGATTCATCCCTGCCGTGTTTGCCAGGAGAGTTGGAGAGCAGTTTTACAAGAAGTCCGGTGTCCGTATGAAGCTCACGGGAATCGATTATCGAAATGCCAATAATAAGCCGGATGACTTTGAGTCGGAAGTCTTGCGGATGTTCAACGATCCGCGTCACCCCAAGGGACAATCCTATGTCCGGAATACGATGGTGGATGGCAAGCCGGTACTTCGCATGATGGACCCGGAATATGCCGGTCCGACCTGCCTGGGTTGTCATGGTTCACCGAAAGGCGAGCGCGATGTGACCGGCATGAAGAAAGAGGGATGGAAAGAAGGGGAGTTAGCCGGGGCGATCAGCGTGGTGCTGCCGCTGAAATAGCGACTAGAGATTGAGCCTGACGGAGAGATGAGATAGCACGCATTCACGTTACATCACCAAAGGAGCGCGCAAGATGAGCAAGATTGTCGTGGTCGATGATTCGTACGCCGAGCTGCAGTTGATCGAAGGATGCCTCAAGGCGGCCAACTACACCGTGGTGTCCTTCCCGAATACCGAGAAGCTCGAAGACAAAGTGGCCAGCGAAAAGCCTGATCTCATCGTGATGGACGTCGTGATGCCGGGCCGCAACGGGTTCCAAGCCTGTCGAGATTTAAAGGGCGATGAGCGGTGCAAGAATGTCCCGATCATTCTCTGCACCTCGAAAGGCAATGAGAGCGATAAATTCTGGGGGCAGCAGCAAGGGGCGAACGGCCACATTGTGAAGCCATTCAAAAACGAAGAGCTGCTTGCGGCCATTAAGCGAGTGATGGGCTAAGGCAATGGCATCGATGCCGCATGTCATGACCGTGGATTCCAGCAGGCCAGCGCCTGGCACGTCAAGCTCAGGAGCCGGCCCTGGTCATTCGTCTGGATCGGCGACCATTCGTGCCGCCATCATCTCCATGGGAGGGGAACTCTTCACGATCGACCTACGAAGCGTACGCGAAGTGTTTGTCGTGGAATCCATCACACCGGTTCCCGGGATGCCATCCGGCTTGGTGGGAGTCACGAACCTGCGCGGAACGGTCATTCCGTTGCTCGACCTGCGGATGATGTTTTCGCTCAACGCAGAAGCCACACTGCAATATGCCGTCGTCGTGAAACATGGGAATTGGCAAGTGGGTGTATTGGTCGATACGGTGCCAGAAATCCGCACCCTCTCAAAGGACCAATTCATGCCGGCCCCAACCGGCACGGGGGAGGCCGAATTTCCCTTTGTGTCGACGGTAGTCAAACTCGAGGACCGGTTACGGGGCGTGTTAGAAACGGCAGCGGTGCTCTCGCATTTCGAGAGCGCGGGATAAGAATGCGGAAACGTCACATGCCAGGTAGTTCACGACATGAATGCATCGATCGCTAGCTAGATAGAAGGAGGAGGTTCCCCATGGTGAGGCCTACTGTACTGCAACGGTTTGAAGACTTAAAAACACAAACGAAACTCCTGACGGCCTTCGGCGTCGTCAGCGTCATCATCGTGATCATGAGCTCGTTGGGTGTGTGGACCAATAAACGCATCAGCCAACAGACTGACGCAATCTACGTCGATTACACCGTTCCACTGATCGACTTCAATACGATGTTGTTCAATCTCAATAAGTATCATGAGACGCTCCAGGACCTGGCTCGAGCGCCTCGCGCCACGGATTTTAAAGTCGACGTCGCCAAGATCGGGCCGTATCGACAACAGATCGATCAGTTGATTGCCAAATACGAGGCGACAAGTTTACGTACCTCGAGTTCCGGTCGTGATGAAGCCAAGGACCTTGTTCAGCTCAAAGGCGCGATTGCCACATTCTTTCAACAGTCGGAGGCTGGGGTCGCCGCCATTGCTGAAAGTTTTGAGTCGAAGTCATTGTCGCCTGGACAGGCACAACAGATGAGAGAATTGGGACAGCTTGCCTTGACGGTGAGTATTGCACCGGCCTTCGATGAAGTCAGCAGCCGCCACTCAGAACAGATTAAGACGATGCAAGAGATTGCCAAGGATCTTAGTAATGAGGCGAAGTCGCTTGCGGCAAATGCCACCCTCGCGTTGGTGATCGGCGGAGCGCTCGCGGTGCTGTTGGGATTATCGATCGGTTACTGGGTGGCGCATAAACTGGCGCTGGGTATTGGACAGGTTGCGCACGTCGCACAGTTGGCGGCAAGTGGTAACTACCAAGCTCGCGCCAAGATCACGTCAAAGGACGAACTCGGACAGATGGCCGCGTCGTTCAATGCCATGTTGGATCGTATTACGGCCCTCGTGACGTCGGAGTCCGAGCGCGACGACATGCAAAAACGGTTGATGAGCTTTCTGGTCTTGGTCTCGGACGTCGGTAAAGGAGATTTGACGAAACGCGGTGAGGTGACGGCAGATATGTTCGGCAACCTTGCGGACGGATTCAACCTCATGGTGACCCGGTTCGGACAGTTGTTGAAGCAGGTTCGAGAGGCTGCCGAACGCGTCAACAAATCAGCCGGGACCCTTCGGGAAAGCGCAGGACAGATGGCTGGAACCGCGAAGCATCAGGCGGACGAATCCACCAAGACGTTAGGCGCGGTCGAACAATTGGCCACTTCCATGCGTCAGGTTGCAGAAACCGCCGGTGCCTCTTCGGAATCGGCGAAGCAAGTGTTGCAAGCGACAGAACGTGGACGAGTGGCCGTGGAAGAAACCGTGCAGGACATGCACAGCATTCGTTCAGCCGTGCAACGTATGTCGAAGCAGGTCAAAGCGCTGGGCGACCGGTCCTTGGAAATTTCACAGATCGTGTCGACGATTCGGGATATTGCCAATCAGACGAACTTGCTCGCGTTGAACGCCGCCATCGAGGCGGCCGGCGCCGGTGAAGCCGGAGCTCGATTCGCCGTCGTTGCCGATCAGGTCAGAAAACTGGCCGAAAGTTCGACGCAAGCGACGCGCGAAATCGCCGATCTTGTGAAGGTGATTCAGACGGAAACGCAAGACGCGGTGGTCGCGATGGAGCAGGAAACACAGGCGGTGGAAGCCGGGTCGGCCTCTGCGCTACGTACCGGTGAAGTGTTCAACGAAATTTCAGGAATTGCCCAACGTTCGTCGGAGTTGGCACAGACCATCGCCAGCGCGGCGGTCACCCAGACCGCGTCGACGGATCAGGTGGGTCGCTCGATTAAGGACTTCTCCGGCGGTGCCGCGGCGACGCAAAAAGTGACGGACTCTGCGCGCGTGACCGTCGAAGATATGGCGAAGCTCGCCGAAGGGCTGACGTCTTCCGTCGCCCAGTTTAAATTGGTCTAGGTCGGCTTCCCGGAGCATCCTCTGGATGCTCCGGGTAAGAAAGGATAGGGATGAGCTCCGAACTTGACCGAGACGACCTCGTCGATATATTCGTCGCTGAAGCGACGGAAGCGATGGACATCCTCACCAAGGCCTTCCATCCGTCCGATGGGACGACGCCGACTCCCGCACAACTGCAAGAACAGTATGTGTGGGCACATAAAATTCGTGGGGCATCAGGACTCTACGGATACGAGGGGTTAGCCCTGATGGGGGCCTTGATGGAATCCACCTTGGAAGAGGCGCCATCGATAGAGGCCTCACTCTGGCCGAAGGCCTTGGAGATCTTACGCGGGATGGTCACTTCGTTCGAGTCTCAATTGAAAGTTGTTGCGCAAGGCGAGCCTGAAGACCCATCCGTGGGTGCGCGATGGAAAGCCGAAGTGGCTGGATTGTTTCCCGTTGTGCCTCAAACCGTTCATTCTGATGAATCGATTGTACTCACAGCAGACTATCTCGTGCCGACTCTCGATATCGAGGTTCTGTCGTATTTTTCCCCGGAAGCGGAGGAGTATCTAGAGACCATCGAATCGCTCCTACATCGACTGCGGCATGATTCTCAGGATAGAGAAACGATTCAGACGCTCTACCGCACGGCCCACACCTTGAAAGGGTCTGCTCACACGATCGGGTTCAAGGTGGTCGGGGACGTGGCTCATCCGGTCGAAGACTGCATGATCGCGGTGCGTGAAGGCCAGGTGGCCATGTCGGCTACGTTGATCGGGGCGATCAGTCGGGCGGTCGAGGTGACTCGGTTGCTCATGCGCCGAGACGACGACAGTATCGTGCAATTACAGCATGCTGTGCCCGAAGTCATTCAAGCGCTTGAACGGATCCGCAAGGGGGAAGGTATCGCGGTAGCGGCTCCAGCGGTTGCTCCGATCGTCTCAGTGGTGCAGGTTGCGGCGGCCGTCGTCGACTGTCCCGAGCCATCGGCCATTCCAGAAGCGGAACCGTCACCCGGCTCGAACCCATTGACGGATGAGTATCTGCTGCCGCTTCTGGATGCTGAAGTGCTGTCGTACTTTGCTCCTGAAGCCCAGGAGTATCTGGAGTCACTTGAAGCGCAATTACTTCGCCTTGAAAAAGAACAGCACAATCCTGAAGTCATCAATCAGCTCTTTCGGACCGCGCATACGCTGAAAGGGTCTGCCTATACGGTTGGATTCCAGTCGATTGGCGATCTGACGCATTACGTCGAAGATTTTATGGGCTCGGTTCGGGAGGGGCGTGTCAAGATTCTCCCAGGGCATACGGATGTATTGTTACGATCGGTGGATGTGGTTCGCTTGTTGATGCGTAGAGATTCTTCATCCCTCGACATGCTGCGCCAGCGATTCGCGGTCGCCTTGCAAGGACTCAAGCAGCTCGATCAGCCTATGGCGGATCAGGCCGTTGAGGCACGGCCTACCGTTCAGTCAGTCGCGCCGCCGGTGGAGCAAGAGGCACAGGATCAGCAAGACGCCGAACCTGCCAAGACGGTGGACGGGAAAGCGGCAGAAGATCGCGAAGTCATCCGTGTGAGCCGCGATCGGTTGGAGCGACTATTGAATCTGGTCGGTGAGCTCGTGATCGGCCGAGGACGGCTCGAGCAACGACTGCATATGCTGGAGAATCTTTCTCAGCAAGTGTTAGCGTGCAAAGGACGTTTGGTCGAATCGGTTCGTTCGTTTGAGGAGAAACATACCTTCACGCTTCCGGCTGCCTCCTCAAGCCCGGCGTCCGTCCCCTCTCAGGGTATGGCCGGTCTCAGCGATTTTGGCAGTCTTGAGTTCGACAAGTACGACGATTTCAATATTTTGGCCCGTCGAATCAGTGAGGTCACGGCAGATATTACCGAATCGATGACGCAGCTGAGCGGATCGATTCGTCGTTCGCATGAAGACATGAGTCACCTCGCACAACTCACCCTCGGGATGCGTGATGAAATTGCCCGGGCCCGTATGGTGCCGGTCGGCACCCCGTTCACCCGATTCCGTCGCGCCACACGGGAGATGGCACGGGCGACAGGGAAAGAGGTGACATTAGTCACTTCCGGTGAACATACCGAAGTGGACACGGGCGTCGTGGAGCGGCTGGTCGATCCGTTGGTGCACCTCGTGCGCAACGCGGTCTATCACGGAATCGAGCCTGCGGCGGTTCGCATGTCGAAGGGCAAGCCTGCGGCCGGGACGATCTATCTCCATGCGGCGCATCGCGGGAATGCCGTATTGATCGAAGTGGAAGACGATGGAGCGGGGCTTGATGTTGAAAAGATCAGGGCCAAGGCGGTGGAGCGAGGGTTGATTCGCCCTGAAGTGGCCCGCGTGTTACCGGAATCAGAAGTGGTCAAGTTTATTTTCATGCCGGGATTCTCGACGGCTGATCAGATCGGTGATCAGGCTGGGCGAGGGGTCGGCATGGATGTGGTGAAGCGCGTCATCGAAAGCATGAACGGCCACATCGATGTCGAATCCATTCGAGGTGTGGGGACGAAGTTCACGTTGAGTCTCCCGCTGACCCTGCTGATTGCCACGGCGCTCATGGTGAAGGCCGGGAGCGAACGGTATGCGATTCCGTTGCCGTCGGTCCGCGAAGTCACCATGTTAACGGCCAACTCGCATCAACGGATGGGTGAGCGATCCATCTTGCATGTCGGTGATGAGGCGATCGAAGTACAGCCGCTCCAACAGTTGCTCACTCGGAATCGTGTGCCGGTAGAAATCGGGAGACCGGTGGTCATCGTGAGAACGGCCGCTGGTATGATCGGGTTGCTGGTTGATGAATTACTCGGTCGTCAGGAAATCGTCATTAAACCATTAGGATCGTTTAAGTCGTTGGATCGTTCCAACTTTGGTGGCGCAACCATCGATCCGGAAGGTCGCGTGGTCCTCGTGTTAGACCCGGCTCGGCTGTTGGCGCGAGAAACGCCGGTCGCAGCTGGAGCGGAATTGTCATTTGACGCGGCATCCTCAGCAGCGGCCTTGATCCCCTACGTGGAGGCGCCAGAGCCGAAGGCATTGGAACCGTTGATTCTTTTAATCGACGACTCCTTGAGCATTCGGAAGTTCGTCGGTCGAATGCTGGAGTCCGCCGGGTATAAAGTCGATACCGCAGTGGATGGAGAAGAGGGTCTCCGTAAAGCATCGGCGCATAACTACCGGCTAATCCTCACCGATCTTGAGATGCCGAAGCTGAATGGCTATGAAGTGATCCAGGGGTTACGCAGCCGGGCGCAGACCCAGGAGACGCCGATTATCGTGATGACGACCAGAGCCGGTGATAAACATCGGCAAATGGCGCTGAATATCGGGGCGAGCTCGTATATTCCCAAGCCGGTAGAAGAGCGGGCATTGATTCAGGAAATTGAGCGCTGGATCGGTAAAGAGGCCACCGTGCGTCAATAGGATTTCGCGGTAGAGATTCGTCATGCGGTTCTTGGTAGCGAGCCATTGTCAGAATTGGAACGATCATGAGTTTACGGGGTCATCTTAAATCGACGAATGTGCTTGTAGAGACGGCCAGCTTCTTGGTCGTTCGCCTGGGGCGCACGTATCTGGCATTGCCTGCCGATGGAGTTCGCGGCGTGCTGACGCCAGAAGAGATCGGTCACGAACAAGCCGTCACGGCGACGGGAGCTATCTATCAATCGGTTGACCTCGCGCAGTTACTTTCTGTAATCGTCGACCTATCCGGTCACGAGATGCGGACGGTGTTGTATTCGAACGGCCATTCGCATGGCGCGATTCGCGTTGAGCAGGTGGTCGGCTTGACGGACGTGGAACGCAAGAACTGTCTTCCGTTGCCGCCGCAATTTCAATGCGATGAACGTCGGTGGTTTGGGGGAATGATGTTATACGAGGACCTTCTGGTGTTGATCGTGAATCCTGCCTGGATGCTGGGCGAGTTGGCCGAGGTGGTCTCTGTGGGCGCAAAGGAGACCTCGCAGCTGGTCACCGCTGGTCCACTCACAGTTGGTGGGTCGTGCTGAGGGCGGCTCGAGGACAGCAGCAGACTCAGGCCACAAAACGGTCGTGGAATGTGGTGGTCTTCTCCATTGGCGGGATGAAGTTGGCCGCACGGACGGAAGATGTGGGGGGCGTGTCACCCTGGACTGACAGTATTCCTGTGCCGAGTCAGACACCGTTCGTGCAGGCGATGCTGAAACGGGACCATCAGGTGATGCCGGTGTATGAATTGGCGAACAGGCTGAGCCGCACCGTGGAGGGAGATCCCTTGCTGTGCCTGGTCGCTCGTCACGTCGATGGTCCGATGGCGATCTGTATTGATGCGGCGGTACCTTCTCTCGAAATGGTAGATGCTGCAGCGATTCGACCCACTATCAGCGGTGATCTTGAAACGCTCGGGTCAGTCACGATTGGTGGGGACGACGTGACGATCGTGGCCTTGCAACGACTGGGACGGTTAGGGTAGGACCTCGTTCGAGGTTCACGGTAATGGGGAAAGGAAGCTGAGATGCCAAACGTGTTGGTTGCCGATGACAGTATTGCCGTTCGGAAAGTCGCGGAGCGGTTGCTGACCGAGGCTGGATTTGGAGTCACGCTTGCTGCGAATGGTGAAGAGGCGTTGGCCTATTTGGCCAAAGAGAAGCCTGACATGGTCGTCACCGACGTGATCATGCCGGATAAGAGCGGGTACGAAGTCTGCGCCTTTGTGCGTGCGCAGAGCGGATTGGCAAACACCCCGGTGCTCTTGATCTCCGGTATCGTCAACGAGGAGGTGACCAGGCAAGCTGAATCCTGCCACGCAGACGGAGTGCTGAAAAAACCGTTCCAGGGTACCTCTCTCAAGGATCGCGTGCTTGAGTTATTGGCCAAGAGACAAGCGCCTGTTGCTCATGCTCAGAAGCCTGTTGAGCCGGTGCCAGAGACGGTTGAACCGATTCAGACGGCGCGTGTCAGTGACGAACAATTGGAAACATATCGGCAGACAGCTGCGCGGTTGAAACCGCTCGAGGAAGAACTTCAGGTTGAACGAGATCGATCGGCACAACTGACTCAACGCGTAACGCAGCTTGAAGGACAGTCTGGCAACATGAAGGAACTCGAGTCGATGCTGGCCCGAGAGCGCGAGCAGGCGGCTCAGTTGAAGGAAAAACTTGCAGAAGCCGAGCAGGCGACTGTTCGGGTGCAGGCGCTCGAATCTGAATTAAAAGGTGAGCGAGAGCAGGCGGCCGAGGCCAAGAAACAGGGAGTCGTGGTTGAGAGTCTGACGGCCCATGTGCAGGAACTGGAAGAGGCGCTTCAGAAAGAACGCGAGGACCGGGCACAAGAGGCCTCAAGTCTCGCCGAGGTGCAGAAACGTGCAAGTCGTGTCCAGGAGATGGAGGCGACGTTGCATGCCGAGCGCCAGGCAGCCACACAACTGGTTCAACAGATGACAGCGATGGAAAAGACCGTAGCCCTGTCTCAAGAGCTGGCGCTGCAATTGGCACAAGAACAGGAACGTACGAGCGACGTGACGCGCCGGGCTGATGAGGCTGAACGCCAGGCAGTTGCTCAACTGGCGCAGGAGCAAGCGCAAGTGCAGGAACTTTCTCGGCGTGTGGCTGAGCAAGAACAGGTTGTCGCACGGATGGGCCTGTTGGAACAAACATTGGTTGCCGAACAGGAAAAGAATCACGACCTTGCTGCACGCCTTTCCGAGTCCCAACGTGCAGCAGAACGAGTCCAGGAGTTTGAATCGTTGCTTCAGACCGAGCGAGAACGGAATAGCCTTTTAGCCAAGCGTGCATCCGACACTGAGCAGGCCGCCGAGCAGGCGACCAAACGGTTTGAAGAAATGGCGACCAAGCTTAGCGAGATCGCAGGGTTGGCCTCTCAGCTGGGGAGTGGGAAACGGCGGTCCTGAATCGATAGGCCTCGCGTAAGAACTGTCACAGTCGTGAAGGACTGAGGTTATGGCTGCTGAGACGACAGATGATTTCCAGAAAGAGCTGATCGATCTTTTTGTGCAGGAGGCACAAGAATGGCTTCAGAACATCCACGTCGCCCTTGATGAATTGCAACAGGGGCCAGCGCCTGAACGGCATGCCAAACTCATCGGGATCATTTCAGCAGGAGTGACGAATCTCGGAGGATCCGCGGCCACAATCAATCTCCCGGATGTCGAGCAGGCCAGTTTCAACGCCATTCCCTTCATCGACGCTATCCGGGATCCAAACAAATCGCTTTCCGTTCAGGACTTTCTCTCCCTCTGCAAGCAGTTAGGACAGATTCATACGGCCTTGACCCAGGCCACGGGCATCTCCTTTGAAGATGACGGGAGTGGCGCCGCGGCTGAGGCCGCCTACACGAGCCTCTCATCTGCTGATTTCCTGCAAGCCTTACAGGCATTAGAGGAGAGACAGCCCTCGGTGGCCATGTCCGGACGGAACGTGATTCGGGCCATGATCGAGCAGATAGAAGGGCAGGTTCAGGCCGGTGTTGGGCAAGTGGATGCCACGGTGATCCAGGGCTATCTGACGCGCGTGTCCGACGCGGAAGAGTTGTTTCTGCAAGCGATTGGCACGCAGGTGCCAGCGATTTCTGAGAAGCTACATGTTCTCGGGCAAGACGTACAGGAGCCCACTTCGCGTATGGCAGCCCTCGACGGGTCACTCCAGGACGTGGCACGGCTTCGAATCGAAGCGCAACAGGTGAATGCGGGGGTGGCCATGCTGTTCTTTACAGGCTTGCACAGTTTATTGACAGTGATGGCGCAGCGTCGAGTGCATCTGGCTGCCGCACGGGTGGAAACTGTGAAGGCACGGCTTCACAGCATGGGTACAGCGATCCGCGAATGGGCGGAGCATGGGCGCGCTCAGCGTGCCGCAATCAATCAGTTGCTTCCCTCCAGCCAGTCATGATCATGTGCCAGAGCCCCGCACAGAGTTTCGTTGGATGCTCACGGAAGTCAAAATAGACGAGCGAAGATGATGGCCCAATGACGACAGACGTGGATTATACGAAGTATTGGGGGCTCCAAACCCTTCCCTTCGACAATGTGCCGGACCCGCGATTTTATGTGCCCTGCACCCAGCATGATACGGCCTATCAGTGGTTGAGTTATGGGATTCAGACCCGCAAGGGCATGCTCCTGCTCACCGGCGACATCGGGTGCGGAAAAACGTTGCTCAGCCGCCGACTGATCAGCGGGCTGTCGTCTGCACAGTATGATATCGCGCTCGTTGCCAATCCCGCATTGTCTCCATCAGAATTATTGGATGAGGTGTTGTCGCAGTTTGGACTCGATCCCGTGCGATCCAAAGCAGGACGATTACAGCAGCTCAATGAACGACTGCAGTCGAATGCCCAACGTGGAATCAGCTCGGTCTTGATCGTGGATGAGGCGCAAGCGATTGAACGCGTCAAAGGATTTGAGGAGCTGCGATTACTGACGAACTTCCAACTCAATGACCGATTCTTGTTGACCGTGGTGTTGATCGGGCAGCCTGAATTGCGTCATCGTGTGGCGAACATTCCACAACTGAACCAGCGAATTGCGGTTCGTGCCCACTTGGGCCCCTTCACGGCAGAGGAGACGGCGTCATATATGAAGGCTCGCATGGGTATCGCCACTCATCGGACAGATGTCTTTACGAAGGAGGCCGTGGCAGCCATTTATGAGCAGACGCAAGGGATTGGGCGGCTGATCAATGCCCTCTGCGATCAGTGTCTCTTTGCCGGATCCCTCGAAAACATGGTAGAGATCGATGTCAGACTTGTTCAGCGGGTCGGTCAATGCCGATGATCTATTGTTGAATGTGTAAGAAGAACGACCGAAGACCATGAAGGAATACAACGTGCCTGATTTGTATCAGATTGCACAGGAGCACCTGACGAGCGTGGCCTTGGCCGTCCAGCGGCAGGACGCACTCGACTTGGATCCCGTATCTACGCTGGCGACAGGTATTGTGGAGGCACTCAAGAGAAGTGATCAATTACTCGTGCAGGCGATGAGTGGGCCCGCCGGTTCTCCGCTGATTACAAATCTCGTGAATGTCGGCATTGTCGCGACGAAGGTCGGTGCCGGATTGGGTTACCACGGGAAAGAGTTGGAGCGGTTGACGTTCGCAGCGCTCCTGCATGACATCGGTCTGTTTGCCGTGCCGCAGTCGGTCATCAGTAAATCCAGCCGGTTGACCCAAGATGAACGGATGTTGATCGAACAGCATCCGGATCTCGGCTATGAGGCGATTCGTAAGGCCGGTCCACAATACGAGTGGCTGGCACAAGTGGTGCGTCAAGCCCATGAGCGGTGGAACGGGCAGGGATACCCCAACAAGCTGAAGGGGCGGCAGATCAGCGAGTTTGCCCAAATCATCGGGGTGGTGGATGTCTTCGATGCCCTGGTGAGCCCACGGGGCTATCGCCGTCGATATTTTCCGCATGAAGCGGTCCGAGAATTGATGGTGGCGGAACGAACGGCATTCCCGCGCGAGGTGCTGAAGGCCTTAGTCGAACAACTGTCTGCCTATCCGCTCGGCACCTCGGTGAGGTTGACCACCGGAGAGGTGGGGACCGTGAAGCACATCAATACGAACTACCCGCTTCGTCCGATCGTCTGGATCGAGGATGATCCAGTCCTCGGCCAGGAATCCCGGCAGCTTGATTTGAGCCTGACCCCGCTCGTGTCCATCGTTCAAACGCTTGAACCTCCTGACGTCGCGCGTTTGTCCTTTTCGACGATTGAGAAAAGTCCACAGCCATCTGCGATCGTTCCCGCGGCATCCGATCAGTTCACGTCGTTGTTGGAGGGGTTGGATGCGCTGGCCAGCGCGATTCAAGGCGCGGTCGAGGCGAAGACTCCTGGACGAGAACAGGAGTCGACGGCGTTGTTGGACGAGCGGAGATGGACTGTTGATTCTTCTGCTCAGGATCTGACGGATCCCAGCTTTGAGAAGGAAGTGATCGGGCTCTTTGCCCTCGAAGCCCATGAATGGCTAGCTCAAATTCAAGCGGCGTTGAGACAACTGGGTGAAGGGACGCACGAAACGATGCGTCCGAAGCTCTACGGGATTCTCTTGCACGGAATTACGAATCTTGCCAAGTCCGCGTCAACGGTGCAATTCCATGCGATTGCGCAAATGGCCTCGAACCTGCTTCCCATTCTCCACGATGTGGGACGTCAGGAACCGCGTGCGATGACGGCAGCGCTGCTGTCGCTTCAAGAGGGATTGGATCGGATCAATGTGGCGGTGCGTCGATTAGCAGGAGATCAAGCGGACGATTGCTTTGAGCAGGAGGGCGATTCTGTTGGACCGGTGGAAGACACGCAGGAGATATCTCCTGCGCTGGCAATGGATGATTCTGCGGCCTCTTTACAACTGTCCCCTGTCGCTACCGGACCTTCCAGCCCACCCCTTCTTCATGCACTACGGGATCTGCAACAGGCTCGTGCCCGGTCGATGCAGCCAGCGCGCGATGTTCTGGAGGCCGTAATTCATCGAGCCGAGCAGAAATCCGATCATCTCGATGTGACTACCGTTGGACAGATTTTGACGGAGCTCGATCGACTCGACGATGAGTTTCTTCACGAAGTCTGTCGCCTGGTCCCGATCATGAGTCGTACGCTTGAAGAATTACGAGCGCGAGGGCAGATGGATTTTGTGGCGGCGTCTCAGCTCGATCCAATTATCCAGCAGATCGAGGTCCTCCACGACATGGCCAACCATGTACAAGCGACGATGATCACGA
The DNA here is from genome assembly GCA_030684575.1 of Nitrospirota bacterium. Classification (NCBI taxonomy): domain Bacteria; kingdom Pseudomonadati; phylum Nitrospirota; species Nitrospirota bacterium. The sequence goes on from JAUXVD010000023.1 coordinate 245,607, forward strand.
TGTTTTTGCAAGGGCTGCGCTCCTTTCTCATGGTGGCGGTCTATCGGAAGACCTCGACCTTGCCGCAACGACTGGAGACGGTCCAGGGTCGAATTCATGCGTTGATTCCCATGGCGGAGCAATGGGTCAATATCGGGCGGATCGAACGATCGGCCATCGGTAATATTTTGCCAGTCTAGTTTCGTCCTGCAGATTTGCACAGTTCTGTACGACTGTTGCGAGAAAATATTTTCGATCGTCAGCAAACGGTGACTGTCCTCTCTGTATATTTCTTCGACATCATCGCATCTCCATGGAATTGCACGGATTGTACTGCCTACCGATTGGGCAATCAGTGTGGTGGGCTGTTCCAACATCGTATTGGCCGCTCATCCACATGGTTATCCACAGGCCGTGCACATGTTTTGTGGACACCGAGCCTGTCGATCCCAACGGCCTCATGTCATCGGGCCTTTCCCAGCGCGGAACTCCATGGGACTGACAATGAACGACCGCTGGGAGAAGGTCGCTTCGCTGTCGACATCTGCCTTCATCCCGTGGACTCAGTCGCTGGGTAGCCAGCTTCTCACAATCAGCTATCCCGCCTGCGGTTGCTCTGGTGTCATCCACCATCCCTTATCTAGTCGCGTGGATTGGACGGCCAGCGCATCAGTTCGGCAGAAAAGATCGTTCTCCTCTTTCCTCGCATGCGACAAACAACAGAAGGATGGTATGATGCCGCCGATTTACGGTCTTTCTTCGTCGAGGACGAGAAGCCTGTCAGCGTAATGAGGTGGGGGAACGGCTGATGCCAAAACTTGTGACAGTCTTGCGGCCCGAGAAAATTCAGGAGCAAGCTCGTATTTATGTGCGGTCATATATCCTCATGCCGTCCGGGGTGGTCGGACTGGTCTGTATGATTGGAGGGCTGGGATCGCTCGGCTATCAACTTCTGGCGAACCATACCTATACCTCGTTGACGTTTCTCGCCAGCTCGGGTCTCCTTGTGGTCGGCGCATTGTTCGGGTGGGGCCAGACGCGGTATCACCGGTATCTGTTGGCTGCCTTTCCGGAGGTGTATGCTGCGCGGATGCGAACGGCGGTGGTACAAGGCAGCAAGAAGGCCAAGGCCGCGCCGGAGATGCCGGAAATCACCCATGCCGGACGAGGCTTCGTTCCGATACTGACCGTCGCCGGAGTGGCGCTAATCTTCAGTGCATCGGCCGCAGCCATGCTGCAGGGGGACCTCGACCCGTTCCCGGCTGTGCTGATTCCCTGGGCAGGATTCTACTGGGCTAAGCTGTTTGGGTGGCGTGGAATTATCGGGTAGGGGTGGACGGCCGATCCGTTATTTGGTTCGCTTCTTGGGCTTCGGCTTTGAGGTTCGAGGCACCTTGCCTCGGGCCTCTATCTGCTTCATCTTTTCCTCCAATGTGCGAACCGCCTGTCGGAGTTCAGGAAGCCGTGGAATGACGGCTTGGGCTTTGACCCACACTTCATGGGGCATGACGGGAGCCCCTGAGACTATTTGATTCGGTTCAAGGTTACGGTTCACGCCCGCACGAGCGGCGACCATGACGTGATCGCCGATGACGATGTGATCAGCCACTCCTGCCTGTCCGCCGATCATGACATGATGTCCCACACGAGTACTGCCGGCGATCCCGACCTGTGAGACGAGAATTGAATGGGCGCCGATCGTCACGTTATGGGCGATCTGGACCAGATTATCGACCTTGGTGCCCTGCTTGATCACGGTTTGGCCGATGGTGGATCGATCGATCGCGACATTGGCGCCGAGTTCGACGTCATCCTCAAGCGTGACCCCGCCGAGTTGAGGAATCTTATAGTGTCGTCCCTGATCCTGCACATAGCCGAATCCGTCGCTCCCGATGACCGTGCCACTATGAATGATGACCCTTGCGCCGATGGTGCAGCCTTCCCTGACGACGACGTTGGGATAGAGCAGCGTATCGTCCCCGATGGTGGTGTCGTCCCCGACAAACACGCCTGGGTAGAGCCTCACTCGCGCTCCGATCTGTACACGGTCTCCAAGGGTGACTCCAGGCCAGATTGAGGCATCGGGACCGATCTGCGTATCGAGACCACGGACCACGGTCGCGTCGATGCCTCGCGGTGGGGCGACCGGGCAAAAGAACGCGTGGGCAACTTGCGCAAACGCTAAGGTCGGATTGGCGACGACAATATGAGGATTGGAAATTTCAGCCAGGCGCCGATGGGAAAGGAGCATCCCGGCAGCGGTGGGACCGCCCACCTTGAGCATCCGGTCCCCTGTGACGAAGGTCAGGTCGTTCGGGCCGGCTTCTTCAAAACTGGCCAGGCTTGTGATGCTGGCTTGTGGCGACCCCACAAGTTCTCCGCCGACGACGTGGTGGATCTGTGCCAATGTGACGGGGGTACGTGGACGCGTGGCCATGGTGTTACGATTTCTTTTTGTTTTTCGGCTTAGACGGCTTCGCCGGTTTTTTTGTCGGGGCTGCGGAGGGCGCGTTCCCCAACCGTTTTTCAACGTAAGCCACGACATGGCCCACGGTCGTCAGTCCCACAAGGTCTTGGTCAGGAATCTGGAGATCGAAGGCCTCCTCGATACGGTAGAGCAGTTCGATCACGGCCATTGAGTCGAGACCTAAATCGTCACGCAGATGTTGGGTGATGAGGATCGTTGCGGGATCGCGTTTTAAGTACTCACCCAAAGAGGTGCGGATCTTGAGCGATACAATGGGGTCGGTTGCCATAGGTCGATTCTCTTGATGGTGTACTTAGGTGGACGCCTGCTTCAATACCACAGCGGCGTTGTTGCTGCCAAATCCAAAGGCGTTCAGCATAGCGACTTTCACGCGACGTTCCTGTGCTGAGCGGGAGAGTCCTGCCAAGGCACAGGCCGGATCCGGGTCGTCATAGTTGGCGGTTGGATGAATGTGCCCAGTGTGGAGGGCTAATACCGAGGCGATGCCTCCGATGGCACCGGCGGCACCCAGCGTGTGGCCGATCAGCGACTTGGTGGCGCTGATCGCGATTTTATCCGCGCGCGATTTAAACAGTTGCCTGATCGCTTTGGCTTCGACGGCGTCGCCGATCGATGTCGACGTGGCATGCGCATTGATGTAATCCACCTGCCCGGGGGTCATGCCGGCGTCCGCGAGAGCCAGCTTCATCGTATTGGCCACTTCCAGGCCGTCTTCACGAGGGATGACCATATGATAGGCCTCGCTGGTCGCGGCATACCCTGCAATTTCGGCATAGACTTTCGCTTTGCGCTTCTTGGCATGTGTGGCCGATTCCAAGATCAGCGAACCGGCGCCTTCCCCCATCACGAAGCCGTCGCGCAACCGATCGAACGGCCGTGAAGCCTTGTCCGGTTGGTCGTTGAATTTAGACGAGAGGGCACGCAGGGAGCAGAAGCCTGCGAAGACCAGCGGGGTGATGCTGGCATCGGCTCCGACGACGATGACGACATCGGCCCGGCCCTCGCGGATACAATGGAGCGCTTGTCCGAGGGCATGGGCGCTGGAGGAGCAGGCGGTGGAAATCGTCAGATTCGGACCTTTGGCGCCATAGGCCATCGCGATAATGCCGGAGGCAGAATTGAGGGTGATGGTAGGAATGAAGTTCGGATGGACGCGATGGGGCTTCTGGTGCTGGTAGAGTTGCGTGATTTCACGTTCGCCCATCACCATTCCACCCATGCCGGCTCCCACGATCACGCCGACGCGGTGAGGATTCTCTTTCGTCATCTGGAGTCCTGAATCGGCCAGCGATTCCTTTGCCGCCACAAGGGCAAACTGGGCATACCGGTCGACCCGATCGCCATAGGCGTTGTCGAGTAACCGTTCGACCGCGAAGTCACGCACTTGGCCGGCGACTTTCGAGCGATAACCATCCATGGGAAATGGGTCGAACGACGTAATCGCCGTGATTCCGGATTGGCCGGCGAGGGCCGCCTTCCAAAACGCACCGACCCCGATACCGATCGGAGATACGACCCCTAACCCTGTGACGACAACACGCGCGCGCATCTTCTTGAAATCCTTTTGCAAATGAACTGCTTCTACTTACCGGAAGCGCCTGGATCAGTCAACCGGCTGATCCGAGAGGGTAGCAGACTGCTGAGTCATTCTGGGAGTCCACAAAATATTTACTGGCTGGCCTGTCCATGGAAGCAGGAGCATATCATGCGGGATGCTCAAAAAGGCCGCCCAGCAAGGCCGCAGCGAGCGAAGAGGCGAGGCGTACCCTCTGGGTACGTTGAGCCTCTGAGCGATGCGAGAACGAAGCTGGCGGGATTTTTCAGCATCCCGCTCTAATAGCGTACTTTGAGCATTAAATAGAGGCCAAAACTCAAAAAGAGCATATTCGCCATCCATCCGGCAATCAGCGGCGTCAAGACCCCGCCGCGGCCGAGCGCGATCGCAATGGAGTGCGTCGTCCAATAACAAAAACCGACGGCAAGCGCCTGCCCAATACCCATTGCCATGCTGCCCCCTCGCGTGCCGCTTCGGCGCAGACTCAGCGCAATGCCGACCAGCACCATGATCACGGTAACGAACGGGAAGGCGATCCGACTGTAATAGTCGGTCTTGAGCCGTGCGGTTTGGGAGCCCTGCTGGTATCGACGTCTGGCATATCCTCGAATATCGTGGAACGTCATCATCTCGGAATCGCCGGCGAGCCAGACGGTGAAATCAGCGGGAATCAGCCTCAGCGCAATAGCCTGGCGGTCGAAATCGGTCACTGCGACGGCGCCCTCTGGGGAAAACCGCCGGTGCCGTCCCTGATACAAGGTCCACGTAGAATCGATATATCGGGCTTCGTTGGCCTCTGTGATCTCGATCAGTTGGAAGTGGTGATCGAACTGGAAGAGTCGTACGCCGCTCAAGAGTTCCCCGTCGACAGAGACGCTCGTCACCTGCATCAGGTCGCCGGCTCCCACTCTTGCCCAGGGCTGCTGGAGTTTGATGGCCGCAGCGGGAGGTTTTTTCTCGATGCGCGTGGTTCGAATCTCTTCGGACTTGCTCGCGGCCAACGGGATGACGGTGGAGCTGAAGAGTAAGAGCACCAGAGAAATCCCTGCGGCAAAGATGATGAAGGGAGCGGTGATCCAGGGTAAACTGATGCCGCAACTGCGCATCGCCGTAATTTCATGTCCACGGGAGAGCAGGCCAAACGTGAGGAGGGTGGCCATCAGAATGGCTAGCGGCGCAATTTGGAAGGAAATTGCGGGAGCCTTGAGCAGAAAATAGGTCAGGACGTCGAGCCAGTTGGCGTCGTAACGCAAAAATCGGCGCACCTTTTCGAAGAAATCGATGACGAGATAGATGGTCATCAATCCGCTGAAGCACATCGTGAAGATCTTGCCGTATTCGCGAAGGAGATAACGAAAGAGAATAGGCATCGGTTTACCGGCGGCTCATGATGTAAAACCACACGACCGTGGTCACTGCAAAGACGCCGTTCGGGAGCCAGGCTCCGGCAAAGGGCGGCAGGCTCGCCGTCGTGACGAGAAATTCGCAGGCGACATTCAGTATGTAGTAGACGACGACCACGACCACGCCGACCGCAAATCCCCCCATGCTTCCTGATCGTTTTGAGACGATGCCGACCGGCACGCCTAGCAGGCAAAACACCAGCGAGGCAGTGGGAAAGGCCAGGTCTTTATAGTACTCCATCAATCGTCGGAGTGCGGTGGGGTCGCGCCATTGGGATTGTGCGAGTTGGGCGGTAATAGCCTCGTACGACGGACGCTCTTCTGCCGAAGAATAACCGCTCTGATTCAAGGAGAGCTTCAAGTCATAACTCGTGAAGGCTACCTGCTCGTATTCGCCGGCTTGTCCCGGTCGGCTGTGAATCACGCCCTCTTGCAGGCGTAAGGCGACTTGATTGTTGGCGGTGTCGATCAAGACCTCATATTGTTGCGCCACGATAATACGGGGATTGTCTGAATTTCGTTCATCGGAGACGAAAATCCCAGTCGTGGCTTGTTTGGGGTCCCCATCCGGGACATAGATCATCATGTTGGGGATGGGCTCGTTAAAGGTTCCCCGTTCCAACGCCAGCACGAGCTGATCTCGAAGGAGATTCAGCGCCACTTTCTTGAGATTCGTGGAACTCCAGGGTTGCCCCCACTGCGCCAGCCACAAGGTCAATCCGAACACGAGTAGGGCAAAGAGTAGGACTGGGCGAGTCAACCGCATGAGGCTCAGGCCCGCGGCCTGCATCGCCACCAACTCCTTATCGAAGGAGAGTCGCCCGAACGCGGTGATCGAGGCGATGATCCCGGCGATCGGGAGGGTCAACACGAGGAACGACGGCATCAGATGAGCGAAGACTTGCAACACCGCCACGATGCCAACACCTTTGGAGACCAGCAGTTCCACGAGACGCAGGAGTTCCCGCGTGAGCATCACAAAGCACAGGGCTCCGAGGCTTAAGCTAAACGGGGACAGGAGTTCGGTGAAGATGTAACGATCTAGCAGCGTTCGTAGAAACATTCGACCAATCATGCTCCTCGCACGGTGCGACACTATAGGTGAGCAGGCGAGGCTTGTCTAGCGGACAGACGACAGGTCCATCGTGACGATCGGCAATGAATGGCTTGACAAGATTGGAAACGCCATGGTACATGCTGCGCGATTTATAACCAAGATGGGTTTTGTGACTGATTTTGTCTCTCCAATGAACCCGTCATGGTCACCCCGCTCGTTGTCCTGTCTTTTTTTCATCACATGTGTCACTCAGTTGGCTCCGGGATCGGTCACGTAACTACACGTGTCCGTTGAGGAAAGGAGGGTTTCTGTGAAGGCAAAAGGCACGGTGAAGTGGTTCAACGATCGTAAAGGGTTTGGGTTCATTCGCTTGGAGAGTGGAGATGATGTCTTCGTACATTATTCCGCCCTGCAAGGAGAAGGATTCAAGACGTTGAAAGAGGGAGAAAACGTTGAGTTTGAAGTGGTGCAAGGCGCAAAGGGGCCTCAGGCGTCGAACGTATTGAAAGCAGCCGGCGCCGAATTGGCATAAGTTCCCGTAGAGAAATTTGAACATGAAGGCCTGCTCCTCATCAGGAGCAGGCCTTCGTATTTTTGCGGAGTGCGCGACACACCGGAAAGCCCCATTTCGTTGACAATAACCATTGACACTGTTAGCGTTTGATCGTTGTGGAGGTTCGTTTTGGCGATTGATCGCAGTAAGATTCTGCATAGCGCACAGCTCTTTGCGTCACGAGGGCAATTCGACGCCGCCATCAATGAATGGAAGAAGCTGTCCGTCGAATCCCCAGGCGACGGGAGCATCTTCAATTCAATTGGAGAATTGCATCTCAAGCGCAATGCGACCAATGATGCCGTCGCGGCGTTTCTGCAGGCCGCCAACGCCTTTCGCGCAGAAGGTGCCACGCTGAAGGCCATTGCCACATTCAAGAAAATTTTGAAGGTGGACCCGTCTCGGTACGATGTCTATCGGCACCTCGGAGATCTCAATGCCGAGCGAGGTTTGCTGAGCAGCGCCGTACAGGATTATCTCACCCTCGGGAAACACTATCTCAAAGCAGGGAAAAGCAAAGACGCGCTGGACATCTATCGGCGGATTGTCACGCAAGATCCCTCGAATCTGGATGCCCAGCAGCGGGTGGCGGAATTGTGCCTGCAAGAAAACATGCAGGACGAAGCCACGAAAGTCTACTTGCAACTGGGGCGCGAACGGTCGGCACAGCAGCGGTATGCGGAGGCCAAGGACGCGTATCAGGCGGTGTTACGCATCGATCCTGCCAACAGCGAGGCAGCTCAATTCATTGACCATTTTGAAAAGACCGGTGGTGCCTCAGGGCAACCCGCGAAGGCGGGTGCGGCTCAGTCCGGAGACCAATCAAAGAGTTCCGAGCCGCTCGACCTGCTGTCGGAGGCTACTCGTCGGATCGAAGAGAACCAGTTTGCCGGCGCGGAGGCCATTCTCAATCAATTGCTGACCAAGGAACCAGGCAATCCTGACGTCTGCCAATTGTTCGCGAAGTTGCATCTCCAACGCGGAGATCTCCAGATCGCGCTCGGCGAATACCGGTACCTCGCTGGCGCAGCCTTACGCGCACAGGACTACGCACAGGCTGAAACCCTGATCACCGATTTTCTGGCAGTCGAACCGCAGTCGGTGGCGATGCTTGAACTCTACGGAGAACTCTACGGAGAGAAAGGCGATGCCGCCAACGCCGTGGTCCAGTATGGGAAGGCGATTGAGCTACTGTTGGAACATCCCGAGCCCGGGATGCCGACTCTGCATGAGGAACTGTTCGAGAAAGTCACGGCGCTGGCGCCAGACAGTCTCACGGCGAAGAAACTGACGGCGCTGATGCATGGCGTTCCAACGGAAGCACCGCCTGTTACCGTGCAGACCGATCCATCTGTTTCTGCCACAGTGGCCGTTCCATCGATCCCGGCTCAGGAACCGAACATAACTTCGATTGCCGATACCGCTCCAGACGATGCCTGGAACCAGACGTCGAAGATCCCTCCGCAAGAGGATAGACATTTCTCGCTCGCCGAGTCGGACCAGGCACCAGTATCTGACCAGTCGGCGTCGGTAGAACCGGAACCAGTGACGCAGGACAGCGAGTGCTCGTTGTTGCAGGCCGAGCCTGAGGGGGTTGCGTCCATCGAGCCTCTCCTCTCCACGAGCGAGCAGTTCCAAGCCTATGTAGCGGCCGGTCAACATGCTGAGGCGGAGGAATGGCTCAGTCATCTCGTGACGGCACAGCCGGACGATTCAGAGGCCCGGGAACTCTTTGGCTACTTGCTTGAAATCAAGGGCGATACCGCCGGTGCCGCGTTGCAATATTCACGAGCCCTCGAATTGCTCCTGGCAGATCCCGAGAAGAAGGATGCGCCGCAGCCGGCGATTCTCTATGCCAAGGTTAAAGAGCTGGCTCCTGCCAGTCCGTTAGTCGCCAAATGGGCCGCGACGTTTTCACCGAAGAAGCCAGACGTAACAGTGCCGACCGTTGAGGCTCAGGTCTGTGCAGAACCGGCGGACCCAGTTGACCACGAGACGCACTACACGCTAGGTGTCGCATACAAAAATATGGGGCTTTGGGAGGAAGCGAAAGAAGAGTTTGGCCTCTCGATGAAGGGGTCAGCGTTTTTCCTGGACTCCTGTCTCATGATTGCGGTCTGCTTGAAAGAGCAGGGGGAAGGTCAGTCAGCGATCGTACAACTCGAGCGCCTACTGCAGGACCCAACCTGTCAGGGAGCCAAGGCGCAAGCCATCAGTTATGAGCTCGGATTACTCTACGAAACGCAGGCACAGTGGAGTCAGGCTGCTGCCATCTATCAATCGATTCCGACCTTCCACGATGTACCGCAACGACTCGACTCGGTTCGTGCACGTCTCGAACTGACTCAGGCTCCGACTCCCGCGGTACGCTTCGCTAACTAACAGGTCGTCGAAACAAGCCGCCATCGATTCGCGTCGGATCTTTCCCGTAAATCCTGTCAGACTTGCGTGTCTATTCTAAGACTGCACGCGGTTCGGGGCGGGCTGCCCCTCTAACACCGCGTCAATATTCTTCACACAGACCAATCCCATTTTAATTCTCGCTTGTACTGTGGCTGAGCCCAGATGTGGAAGGAGCACCACTTGCTTCAGCTGAGCCAGCTCGGGGTGTAGCGCCGGCTCCTGTTCATAGACATCGAGTCCCGCGCCGGCGATGGTCCCTTTCTTGAGAGCCTCGACCAACGAGCCCTCATCGACGATCGGACCACGAGCGGTATTAATCAAGAAGGCAGTCGGTTTCATCCAGGCTAATTCACGGGCTCCGATCAGATGGCGGGTGGCTGTTGTGAGCGGAACATGGATTGTTACGATATCGGCTTCTTCAAGGAGATTTCTCAGCGAGCGGAGCTCCCATTCATGAGAGAGAGACGAGGCGGTCATCGGTTGGCGTGCGTGATAGCGCACCGCCATCCGAAATCCTACCGCACGCTGGGCGACCGCTTGGCCGATCCGTCCCATGCCGATAATGCCCAGAGTTTTCCCAGACACTCCCGTCCCCAAGAGTTGTGTGGGGCTCCAGCCGGTCCATTGGCCTGATCGCACGAGGGTATCGCCTTCAACGACGCGACGTGCCGTCGCCAGAATCAGAGCCCATGTCAGATCTGCAGTGGCATCCGTCAAGACGTCCGGAGTATTGGTGACGATCAGGCCACGACGCTGTGCGGCAGCCAGGTCGATGTTGTTATATCCGACGGCATAGTTCGCCAGAATTTTCAGCCTGGTGGCAGTCTGAATGGTTTCGGCGTCGATATGATCGCCCAGGGTCACAATTGCGGCGCCTGCTTGGCAGAGACCTTCACGGAGAGCCGATGGAGTCGGTAAAACATCCACCGGCTCCTGCACCAGCTGGAATCGTTCACGCACGATGGCCATGATGGGATCGGGGAGGAGGCGTGAGACGTAAAGCGTGGGGCGTATATCGACCACAATGCATACTCCTCAATGAGGCGCCTATATTAGCCGGTCGTGCATGGCGGGACAACCGGACTTGTGCCGGTCTCAACAGTCCGTCTAGAATGCGCAACCCATTCAATTATGACCTCACCAACCCTCATTCTGCCCGAACGTTCTCACGCTATTGCCTCCGATCTCCGGGCGGCGATTGGCGTCGATAAGGTCAAAGACGACTATTCGACGCTGACGGCCTATGCGGTGGATGCGAGCATCTATCGGATGATGCCGAAGGCCGTCGTACTGGTGGAGTCTGAGGAAGACATCGACGCCACGGTGCGTTACGCTGTACAGCGAGGCATTCCGCTGACGCCCAGGGCTGCTGGAACCAACCTGACCGGTTCGGCGATCGGGGCCGGGATTATCCTGGATGTGTCGCGCCTGAATCGGGTGTTGGAGTTAAATTGCGAAGAGCGCTGGGCTCGGGTGCAGCCTGGAATCGTGCTGGCTGAACTCAACAAGCGGCTGGCGCGTGATGGTCTCCTCTTCGGTCCCGATCCCTCCAGCGGCGACATGTGCAAGCTTGGGGGAATGTTAGCGAATAACTCATCCGGTCCTCACACGCTGCGCTATGGTTCCGTGAAGGATAACGTGAACGCGCTCCGTGTCTGTTTGCAGTCCGGCGAATGGCTGGATGCGAAGTCGTATGGGCTCGACGATCCAGAATGCCGCCAACTACTACAGACGCATAGGCCGCTTCACGATCTGAAGTCGTTGTTAGAAAGCAATGCTGCCCTGATCGCGCAGAAACGTCCGACTGTCAGCAAGAACAGTTGCGGCTACAATCTCTTCGGTCTTGTCGATGGGCTGGCGCAAGGCCGTTACGATCTTCCCAAGCTATTCGTCGGCAGCGAGGGCACGCTCGGGCTGTTCAGTGAAGCGACCATCAGGCTGGTGGAGAAGCCTCGATCCACCCTGACAGCCCTCATCCATTTTCACCGTTTGGAAGATGTGGGCGATGCGGTGCCGAAGTTGCTGGAGTTGCGTCCGAGCGCGTTGGAAGTGATGGATGCCAATACGCTCAATTTGATCGGGCGGGCGAAGCACGGCATCCCGGCCGATGCGGCCGCCACTCTCCTGATCGAACTGGATGCTGATGATCAAGGGATCGATCTCCGCTCACAGGCCGAACGTATGACCGGAATCTGTCGCCGGTATCGTCTCACGTCCGATCCCGTCATCGCCTTCGATCCTGAGCAGCGGGACCAATTGTGGAAGGCGCGGAAAGCCCTCTATCCGACGCTCTATCGATTCGATCCCAAGAAGAAGCCCATCAACTTTGTCGACGATGTCGTGGTGCCGGCTGAACGGATCAGCGAACTCATCCGGTATCTGGAAGAGTTCTTCGCGGGGCAACATGTGCCGGTGGCGATTTTCGGTCATATCGGAAACGGGAACGCCCATATTATTCCGTTACTCGATGTGAACGATCAGGGCGATTTCGACAAGATGGTGCAGGGCTATCACGAGATTCACCAGACGGTCTTGAGCCGATTCGGCGGTTCGATCTGCGGGGAGCATGGGGATGGCCGGGTAAGAGCCGAATATGTGAAGACGATGTTCGGTCCTGAGCTGTATGACCTGTTCGTGAAGGTGAAGCAGAGTTTCGATCCCACCGGGATGCTCAACCCTGGGATCAAAATCAGCGACCGGCCCTTCACGGACCATATCGACTATGTGCGATTGTCGAAACCCTGCGCGACCTGCGCCAAGTGTAACGCCGTTTGTCCGGTCTACGATGTCTTTCAATCGGAAGACATGAGTTCGCGGGGCTGGTTCGAGATCGTCACCGACAAGAACTACAGTTATCTCAATTCGAAGCGAGTCGTGGAGGCCTGTCTCAACTGCAAGTCCTGTCGGACGGCCTGTCCGGCCGGAGTCGATGTGTCGCAACTCATCCTGGACCGGCGCGCCGAACACCCGAACAAGATGGCGGGTCTTATCTTTCGTTTCCATGCACGAACAGTGCTGTTTGAACGATGTCTGAAGTTCCTCGCAGTCTGTCAGCCGATCTGGGATCGACCTTTGATGCGGCGGCTGCTCGATCTGGTGACGAAACCCTTCATGCATCTTCTGGCCGAGACCGCACGGCTCTCTCCGAAGCTGGTGATCCCTCGATTGGCCAAACGGCAACTTCGTGATCGATATCCGGAGTTGATTGCCAAGGCCGGGCAACCGGCCCGCTCCCCGGTGGCCTATTTCCACGGCTGCGCGGCCAACTATTTCGACGATGGGGTGGGGGATGCCGTGATTGCGGTCTTGCGGAAGCATGGCGTTGAACCGGATCTGCCGCCGCAACGCTGCTCGGGGACGCCGATCGAAACCTACGGCCATCGGGCGCTGGCGAAAGAAGGTGCACGGGTCAATCTGGCCTCCATGGCAGGATACGAGACCGTCGTGACCGGGTGCGCCTCCTGCACCCTCATGCTGAAGGACTATCCAACGCTGTTCGCCGGAGAGCCTGAGCAGGAAGCGGCTCAAGCCTTGGCCACACGAGTCACCCATATCTCGCAGTTTGTGTCACAATCGCCCGTCAAGCCTGCCATGGCCAGTCAGCAGCTCAAGACCTGCAAGGTGGCCTACCATTCCTCCTGCCATCTGCGAGCGGCGGGAGTGACCAAGGAGCCTCGAGCGATTCTGGCAGGTTTGCCGGGTGTCGAGTATGTGGAGATGCCGGACGCCGACCGCTGTGCGGGCGGAGCCGGCACCTATCTCGTAAAGGATTTTGAGACCTCGCAGCGCATCGTCGAGCGCAAGCGGAGGGCCATCGAGCAGAGCGGCGCAGAAGTTGTGGCGACGAGTTGCCCGGCCTGTATGATTCAATTGCGCACGGGATTACAGGGAGCGGCGGAGGTGAAACATGTGGCGCAGCTCATTCAGGAGGCCTACGAGGCCGCAGACCAGCAGACGGGTAGAGGACCGGCATGAAATTTCGAAAAGTCGACGCGCTCTTCATTCTGTTTGCGGTGGCCGTCGTCGTCGGTGTGTCGATGCTGCCGACTCCGAAAGACCGAAATCCACCGGTTCCGACCGATGCCATACATCTGGAGATCAGGGCCGAGCAGGCCTGTATCTCTTGTCATGCTTCTACCGGCAGTACGCCTCTACCGGAACGACATCCCAGACGGCAGGATTGTTTCCGTTGTCATGCACGGGGAGCGTGAAGCGTCGTTCATGAAGCATGTTGCGATGGGGCTTTTATTCGAGAAACGGGATACGAGAGACGAGGAGCGAGGAAACTATGGTTACAGTGCTGGTGTTTGGATTGACGCTTCGCGATGCAGTTGGAGATACGGAGTTCGAACTTAATGTGTCGGAACCGACCTCAGTCAGGAAACTCGTGGAGACAAACTACGATCGCATGGGACCCTTGTTGCAGTTTATCTTAAACCGTGAAGTGATGATCGCGGTGAATAAGAAAGTGAGCTCAGAGGATACGGTGGTCAAGGATGGCGATATCGTGAAATTTTCCCACCAGGGTATGACGTCGTATGACGGCACGAGAGATATTCCAATTTAACTGGATGCTCAAAAAGCTCGTTCAGCAAGGCCGCAGCGCGAGAAGGCCCGAGGAGTACCCTTACGGTACGGTGAGGGTCTGAACGATGCGAGAACGAAGCTGACGAGATTTTTCAGCATCCTGAGGTTAGGTGCTAGCCCCTTCGCGACTGCTTCTATATTCCAAAAATAGTTTGCTGTGCCGGTTGCCGGTGAGTTCGAGCGTGATCGTGCCGTCGCCGGTTTCCCATGACGCATGGTAATGCAGGTGGCCGATGAGGACTGCCACGCCCCAGTAGCTGGGGACTGGCTGGTAGAGGTCGTTGTCCCACACAGTTTGGTCGTTCGTCGGACTCCCATATGTAAGGGTGAGCTGATCTTTCAGCGCCTGATAGTAGCCGATAAATTCATTCAGTCCATTGAGGGGCCGCTGCAGTAGGACGTATTGGCCTCGGACCAGCGATTCGTGACGGAACTCATAGCCCTCCAGCACGCCATGGTCGGAGAGGTTACGCAGGTAGATCAGCTTACCTTCTTCATCTTTCTCGACGGCTCCTGCTACCGACAGGCGAAGGGCCTCCTGTTCTTGCCCCCAATGGGCCTGTACCGTTTCTAAAAAAGTCAGGGCCTGCTTCGTCACCTCCGCTTGTAAGGTGGCTTCGTCTACCTCATCGAACGGAATCGTGAACGTCGGCGGCGGAAGGACATCCCATGAATTGGCCCAGGCGGAGGGAGTGAGCCCGGTCAACGTCATGCCAAGGATCAGTGCCAGAAGATAACGCATAGGTGTCACGATAGAGGGACAGAGGGATGCTGGTCTATCCCACAAAAGGATGGGATTGGGCAGGATGCTCAAACAGTTCGTTCAGCAAGGCCGCAGCGCGTGAAGGCCCGAGGCGTACCCTTGAGGTACGTTGAGGGTCTGAATGATGCGAGAACGATGCTGGCGGACTGTTTCATCATCCTGCTACTGCACGCGGCGTTTGGCTTTCGCCGTTGGCAGAGCGGTAAGAGGATCGTCGGGCCAGGAATGTTTGGGGTATCGGCCACGGAGCTCTTTTTTGACTTCGACGTAGGCAGACTTCCAGAAGCTGGAGAGATCCTTCGTGATCTGGACGGGTCTGCGTGCCGGTGATAGGAGGTGCAGCATGACCGGAATCTTTCCATCGACGAGGCGCGGTGTCTCTTTGCAGCCGAACATTTCTTGTAACCGTACCGCCAGAATAGGCAGATCGGGCGTCTCATATTCCACGCGCACGTTCGATCCACTGGGGACGGTCAGATGGGTGGGAGCCCATTGGTCGAGTTGGCGCGCCAGTTCCCAGGAGAGGAATGCCTGCAAGGGTTGGGTAAGATCGAGCCGGGTGACGCGGTCGAGCGTCGTGAGCCCTGATAGGTAGGGGCCGAGCCAGTCGTCGAGGGTCTGTGTTAAGGCCTCGTCTGATAGATCCGGCCATCGTGATTCCTGTCCCTCGATCTTGCGGAGAAATGTCACTCGCGCCCGCCACTGACGAAGCTCCGGAGTCCAGGCCAGCCGGTCGAGTCCCGCCCGACGAATGCCCTGCAACAATGCCGCCGATATCATCGAAGGATCAGGCTTCGAGAGACCCTGCTCAGACAGAGCCAGTGACCCCAGTCGGCGTTGTCTTGTCGCCCGTACCACATGCGCGCTGTCATCCCACCATACTGCATCGACCACTCGAATCTGGTCCGCATAGAGGGTTTCAAGATCCCGAAGGCTGACCGGTGCGGCCAGATCGATCCTCGCCCATTGCTGGCCGCCGTCCAAGTCAGCAATGACGAGATATTCTTCCGATCCGAGGGGATCGGGGTTTTGAAAGAGGGCACCACGTCCGTTGGCCATGAGATAACGGGAGTTGTTTCCCTGTTGGAGTTGGGCGATGCGATCGGGATAGGCCAGTGCGAGCAAGAGGCCGACTTCGTCGAGGCTGCCCTGTCGATTTGAACGAGCCACTCGTGGAAGTTGTCGTTGCCAGAGCTCGGCGGTACGGGCCACTCGCTGACAGGCTCCTCGATCGAGGGTCGCACCGGCCGCATGGTCATGTTGTCCATGTAAGACATCGAGACGGAGCCGCAGATCGGCATTGCGCCAGCCGGAGGGGCCACGCAGAATATCTCGCTCGCTGAGCAGGGCCGCCAGTTCACAGGCCAGAGAGCCGAGTTGCAGGGGCACGGACTTGAGCAGCATATGTGCGAGACGGGGATGGAGCGGCAGCTCTGCCATCTGTCTTCCATGAGCCGTGATCTGCCCCTCTCCATTGAGTGCGCCAAGGCTTGTGAGCAACTCTCTCGCCTGGGCAACGGCACCGGCCGGTGGGGGCGTGAGCCAGGACAACTTGGCTGGATCGGCCGTGCCCCAAAGGGCTAATTCGAGGAGGAGCGGCGTCAGGTCGGCGTCGAGCATTTCCGGCGGGCGGCGAGGGGCCAACGAGTGATGCTCCCCGGATGTCCAGAGGCGAGCACAGACGCCTGGTTCGAGACGGCCGGCTCTGCCACGCCGTTGCTCGGCAGAGTCCTGGGTGACGCGAATCGTGTCCAGTCTCGTGAGTCCCGATCGCGGATCGAAGCGAGGCACACGCAACAGCCCAGCATCGATCACAACACGGACCCCGTCGATCGTCAAACTGGTTTCGGCGATCGACGTGGCCAGCACGATTTTTCTCATGCCCGCCTGAGCAGGAGCGATCGCGCGGTCTTGGGCCTCTTGAGGGAGGTTTCCATGGAGCGGGGCGACTACGATGTTCGGCGCCAAGTTCAGATCGAGCAGTTTTCGTTCGACGCGGCGAATTTCCGCCATACCGGGTAGAAAGACCAAGAGACTGCCCTGGTCCTGAGCCAGTGATTGCTTGATGGATTGAACGACGGCCACGTCCAGATGGCCCGAGAGGGGCTGCTTGAGATAGCGTGTCTCGACCGGAAACATGCGGCCTTCGCAGGCAATGACCGGCGCCTGCCCCAAGAGCTCCGAGACCGGACCACAGTCCAACGTAGCAGACATCACGAGCAGCCGGAGATCCGGGCGGAAGAGCCGTTGCGATTCAAGACAGAGGGCCAGGCCTGTATCGGCTTGCAGGCTCCGCTCGTGGAACTCATCGAACAGGACGATGGCATAGGAGCTGAGGGCAGGATCGTCTTGTAATAATCGAGCGAGGATCCCTTCCGTGACGACTTCGATCTTCGTCGTAGGTCCCACTTTTGTATCGAGTCGCATGCGATAACCGACTGTTTCGCCTACGGACTCCCCCAGCGAGACGGCCATGCGATGGGCTGCGGCACGGGCGGCAAGCCGCCGAGGTTCCAGCATGAGGAGTTTTCTCCCGTCGAGCCAGGGGGCATCGAGCAAGGCTAAGGGAACCCTTGTCGTTTTGCCCGCGCCAGGCGCCGCGGTCAAGAGGGCATTGCATCCTTCTATCAGTGTGCGACAGAGAGTAGGCAGGACATCTTCTATTGGGAGGGTAGACATGGTACGTTATGAACTTACATATAGATAGCAGGACACTCAAAAAGGCCGTTCAGCGAGGCCGCAGCGAGTGAGGGGCCGAGGCGTACCCGCTGGGTACGTTGAGGGTCTGAACGACGCGAGAACGAAGCTGGCGGCATTTTTCAGTGTCCTGCCAGGACTGTAGCAGAGTCGAGGTCAGAACGAAAAGGAAGCGGGTAGATGGCCGAGTATCGATGGACCCACACGAAACCCATTACAGCCGGCTGGTATTGGTTCCGGGGCCTGGCCCATGAGGCAGATCCATTTATTGTGCAAGTGGACGAGGTCGGCCAGTTTCAATGGCCTGATGGCGGGTTTCAAGAGGCGATACTCGCCAAAGGGGAATGGGCGGGGCCTATCGAAGAGCCGAAGGAATAAGTGGCGAGGGATACACCGAATAGGTGTATAATGCGTACTTGATTGATGGTTGTTCGGTGAGAAGGTATCTGCCAGTGGATTCCGCAGCCCTCTAAACGGGCCTGATACGATTCTCTCCCCCGAGTCTCTGAATGACATTCTCTCGCTCGTGACACGTGATCGTGATCGCGCGTTGAGCTACCATCTAACGTAGAGACCAATATGCGCCTATGGCCTGAGGGCCGGTGCCTATTGTGTCTTATTGAGGCCATCCCCCTTGCTGTGAGAGGGCGAGGGGTAGAGCACTTACACACCATTCGAGATCCTATCCAGAAAGGCAGTCGATACATTTTATGAAACACGATAGCACCAACCCACCGGCGGAAACGCCGGCGAAAGGGTTTTCTCCCGGTTTCGCCGCGTTGGGCCTGGAAGCGGCGCTGCTCACTACGCTCGATACGCTGGGCTATGAAGAGCCCACGCCGATCCAGCGTGAAGCGATTCCTCCGTTTTTGGCAGGCCGCGATCTCTTGGGCCAAGCGGCAACCGGAACCGGTAAGACGGCGGCCTTCACGTTGCCGATGCTCCAACGCATCGCCCATTCGGCTCGGCGCTGTCCCTCCGCGCTCATCCTGGTCCCGACGAGAGAGTTGGCAATGCAGGTCGGTGAAGCCGTCACACGCTACGGCAAGGAACTGAAGATCACCGTACTCCCGGTCTACGGTGGACAGGCCATCGGTCCCCAGCTTCATGCACTGAAGCGCGGGGTCGACGTCATCGTGGCGACGCCTGGGCGTGCGCTGGACCATATTCGCCGCAAAACGCTACAACTCAAAACGATTCAGATGGTCGTGTTGGACGAAGCCGATGAGATGTTGGACATGGGCTTTGCCGACGACCTGGACGCTATTCTTGAACAGGTGCCGAAAGAGCGGCAGACGGCTCTGTTCTCCGCGACCATGCCACCCAGGATTGCGTCTATTGCCAAGCGCCACCTCAAGGAGCCGGTCGAGATCAAAATTGCGAAAGAACCGCTGAAGGCGGGCGCCGCTCCACGTGTGCACCAAACGGCCTATATCGTCACCAGACCGCATAAAGTAGCGGCATTGGCGCGCATCTTGGATATGGAGGCGCCGAAATCCGCCCTCGTGTTCTGCCGCACACGTATCGAAGTCGATGAACTCACCGCGATGTTGACCAGCCGCGGACACAAGGCCGAAGCGATCCATGGCGGAATGAATCAGCCCCAGCGCGATCGTGTGATGGCGTCGTTCCGGTCCGGTCAAACAGAACTCCTCGTGGCGACCGATGTGGCTGCCCGTGGATTGGACATTCCCTCCGTGTCGCATGTGGTGAACTACGATCTGCCCATGTCTTCTGAGGTCTATGTCCATCGCATTGGACGAACAGGGCGGGCGGGACGTGAAGGGTCGGCGATTACCGTTCTCGATCCGCGGGAGCAGCGATTGTTATGGAATATTGAGCAATTGACGAAGGCGAAGATTGTCGTGACTCAAGTGCCGACCATTGCCGACCTCCGCACGAAACGGCTTGCACGAACCAAAGCGGCGCTCGAAGAAGTGCTGGCGGCCGGTGAGCTGGATCTGTTTCGGGCCGTGGTGGCCTCGATGGCTGAACAGGGAGACCCGGTGGAAGTGGCGGCGGCCGCCCTCAAGCTCGTGTTTCGTCTGCAGGGTGGTGAGCGGAAGGAATACGATATTCCGGCCGTGTCGAACAGGCCACCAGAGCGTCCATCGATGGGGCGCCGCCCCATGGAGGATTCTCGGTCGGACCCTCGCGGGAGGGCCGGAGCCATGATGCCGAGAGAAGGACAGGGCAGACCGTTCAACCCGTCTGGTCGTGGCGGACGAACGCCGGGTATGGCAAAGGTCTACATCGGCGCAGGCCGTGAGGCAGGTATCCGGGCGGGCGATCTCGTCGGCGCGATTGCCAACGAGGCGGGACTCAATTCGAGTTCGATCGGCGCCGTCGAAATTATGGATCGATTCTCGCTGGTGGAAGTGCCTGAAGTGATGGCGCGCGAGATCATCGAGACCCTCAGCCGCACCAGGATTAAGGGACAGAAGGTCGGCGTGCGATTGTTTCTGGAGCAGCCAAGGGGTGGGCGGGCATAGCCAAGTGCCCTTCTTGCTTGCAGAACGCGCACGCTAGGAAGGTGCTCGTTCGATGCGCGCAGTACAGGGCAGCTTGGCCACGCCCTCGGTGAGAAGTAAACGAGCAAACTGGAAGGATTATCTATAAATAATCGATTGCCCAAGAATTGAATCAAAGATGAAAAACAGTTTTTACGTGGAGTGGTGAGCGATCCCCGATATCCTCTTCATATCAGGTGTTAGGGTAGACGTCCTACTTATTCAGCTCCTATTTTCATAACATTTATTGGAGGAAGACCTGATGAGCGGCAACCAAGCCGATTCCATGCTGCGACTAATGAGCCTCATGTTCAGAGCCCATCCCTGGCATGGAGTCTCCATCGGAGAGAAGGCCCCTGAGGTGGTGACGGCCTATATTGAAATCGTACCGACCGACACGGTGAAGTATGAAGTCGATAAGGTGAGCGGATTCCTCAAGGTCGATCGGCCCCAGCGATTCTCGAACTATTGCCCTGTGTATTACGGACTGGTTCCGCAAACCTATTGCGGAGACGGCGTGGCGGCGTTGTTTGCTGCACGGGCTAAACGGCCAGGGATGGTGGGTGACCACGATCCCCTCGATATCTGTGTCCTCACGGAGAAAACGATTCCACACAGCGACATTCTGCTCACGGCCTTGCCGATCGGTGGGCTCAGCATGGCAGACGATGGCGAAGCGGATGATAAGATCATCGCCGTCATGAAAGACGATGCGACCTATGGAGGATATACAGATATCAGCCAGGTTCCCATGGCGCTGATCGATCGTCTGCAGCATTATTTCTTGACCTATAAGAGTGCGCCAGGCAGCACCCAGCATAAGGTCGAAATAACGAGCATCTATGGTCGCGAGGAAGCCATGAAGGTTATCCGGACCAGCCATCAGGATTACAAGGCGAAGTTCCCTGAGTTGGAAATGCGGTGGGGGTAACGGAGTGACGGCCTGGTTGGTTCCCCTATGCTCACGGAACGCCCACGGGTAACGGTGGTCGTTCGACGTGCACAGTGGGGGACCAAGCCAGACTGCCTCGCCGGTCCTCCGTGCTCGCGCAACGCACGGCCTCAGAAGACCCTCGTTGGACGCGTGCAGAGGAAGATCACTCGGGCTGCGTTCCTAATTGAAGAAAGCGTAAGAACGCTATGACAATGGACCAGACTTGAAAAGATCTGGTATGTTTGCAGGCCGGTAGTCGCGGGTTGAGGTCAGTCTGTGCGATGTCTCTCTATGAGGGGTGGAGAACAATGATCATGTCACGCGTGAAATTTCTGTTCGCCGTGGTCGCCCTCGTATTCGTCTTTCTCGTTCCCTGTCTCAGTCAGGCAGAAGAGATTCGCTTGAACAGCATCGGGGTTCGTGGGGGAGCCAGCGGAAGCTCTCCGATCGGGAAGAAGGAGACGCAATACTTTCAGGAGTATGACCTGATGGCGAACTGGTCCATGCCATGGGGGTGGTATTCCGAGTCTGGGTGGGGTGTTGGGACAAGATTAATGGGCAGTGCCGGCGCAATACGGGCATCGGGGGATACCGCATTTGTGGCCACGTTGGTTCCAGGGTTTGTATTCGGGAAAAAAGACGGATGGCTCTCATTAGAAGTTGGAGGAGGGGGCGCGCTTCTCAGCCAGCATAAATTTGCACATCAGGATCTGGGGGGCACGTTCCAGTTTGTCTGGGATACCGCGCTCAGAGCCAAAGTCTACGGTGGCATCGGCCTGGGTTATTGGTTTCATCATATGTCCGATGCTGGTCTCTATGGGCGCGATGGTCGTGGATTCGATTGCCATATGATCGAGGTCAGCTATCGATTTTGACGGTATCTCCGCTTTCCCTGTCCCATCTTCTTCATCCACAATATGATGTGTTGCGCGTCGGCAACGCCGTTAGGCGGTCTTTCTCATCTGCTCTCCCACCAGTACGTGGGGATGGGGAACGATGTCGACCCCATTTCTGCCATGGTTTTTGACACGATAGAGCGCGTAGTCGGCCATTTTCCTCAACAGTTCAGAGCTCAAGGGATATTCGGGTGAGCAGACCGTCGCCCCGATGCTCACGGTAATGGTGAGCGGGCCACTTGGTGTCTCAAAGGGCATGTCGCTGATGGCGGTCCTAAAACGTTCGGCACATTCTCTCAACGCCTCTAGATCGCAATTCGGCACTACAATCAAGAACTCTTCACCTCCCGCGCGACCAACATGATCGTAGCCCCGTGCGGTTTCACGGAGTCTTTCTGCGGCTTCTCGAAGGACGGTGTCTCCAACCTGGTGTCCATAGGTATCATTGACCCGCTTGAAATGGTCCAGGTCAGCGATCAGGACTCCCACGGGGTGATGGTTTCGCTCAGCCCGTGAGAGTTCTTGCTCCAGGGCGTTGAGGATGGCCGAATGGTTTAATAATTCCGTCAACGAATCGTGCTTAGCCAGCTCCTTTGATTCGTGAAGCAGTTCTAGATTTTGAATGACGGTGCCGGCTTGGGCGGCCAAAGTCAGGACAATCTGTTCGTCCATTTCGTTGAAGTCAGTGATGAGGCCGTTCGGCGTCAGTTTGTTGGCGAGCGACAGTCGACCGAAGAATTGGTCATGGCACCGGATCGATACTCCGAGGTATGACGTCATGGGCCTATGGTCTGCTGGAAGCCCTAGGGAGGCCCAGTATGTCGTAAGATGATTCAGGGACAGTGCCTCGTTCTCCTGGCCAATTGATTTTCGCGCTCCCAGTTCGAGGGGAAGTGTTCGGATGGCGTCAGCCGCCGCATCATCGATTCCGGTGCTGAAGAACTGCCCTGCTGTTCGCTGGTCATTGCGTGAGACGGCTAACGCCGCGTAGCGCGCGCTGGTGATTCCCCTGGCAATACTGAGGAGTTGCTCAAGCAGCTCGTCGAGTTCTTGCTGCGCAGACAATGTCTGTGTGGCCACGACCAAGGCTTGAAGCGCCTCCGTTCGTTTCGTGAGGGCTGATTCCGCGTCGCTCGCTCGCTGAGATTCTCGACTCGCGCTGCTCCATTCTTCATGGCGGGCCTTAATCATCCACAGCACAAGCCCGGCGAGCGGCAGAAGGAGCAGTAGTGACAGCCCTGAGAGTTTCCAGAGAAACGATCGAATGGGGGTAAGAATGCTGCCCCGGTCTACGCGAATTAAGATGCCCCATCGGAGGATGGGGTCGGAATGGGGGATGGTCAGTTGCGCATAGGCGGTGATGACGGAGGCGCCTCGGCGAAGGTGCGTTTCCTCGACAAATCCACGAGCGTTGCTGGACACCAATGTGGCGGAAGGGACGCCAAGCCGTTTGAGGTTGAGGTGGCCGCCTTGTCGTAGCGCTGAATCGGCGAGCAGATCGCCGTTTTCGTTGAGGAGCTGATATTCAAGGTGCGACTCTTCGGTCCATTCGATATCCTTGAGTACCAGCATCGTGTCGTCAAGGATTGTGATGAGAGAAGGAATGCCTACGACAGCCTTGACGGCACCGAGAAAACGACCGTCTGGACTGCGCAGAGGCGCGATCACCGTGATCGCCGAGCTCACATCTGATGCTTCACGCATCTGCGCATCCAGAATCCTGACGCTCGTGAGGGAGCGAACTACCTGGAACCAGGGGCGCTGGCTCTGATCGAGGGCGGTGTTCGACGAATCAGTTGCGGCGATGATCCTACCCCGTGAGTCTGTCGCGCCGATCCACTGATAGGCCGGGTACGCATGCAGCAATTTGCGGAGATATTGTGTCAGGGCCTCAGGATTCTGGCCTTGAGCGATCGGAGCCGCGGAGAGCAGCTGAATATCGCTCGCTCGCTCCAGGATCATCATGTCCAGTTTACTGGCGGCATCCGTGGCAGCCTGCACAAGGCTATGGCCACTGGATTGGATCAACCGCTGGTGGATGGTGTGGATGGCCCAACCCAGGCAGAGGAGCGTCACCATCGTCATGATCGCGAACAGGAACAGGAGCCGAATGTGATGGCGGTCCATCCAGTCGGGGAAGCGGTTTGCCGTAAATGGTGATCGACGTTCTGTATTCAAGCGAGTCATTCAATCCAAGCCAATGTCGCGACTGTCGGCGATGTGAGGCTAGCTCTCCATCCGGTGTCGATCATGCTGAATGCATGGCTGCCTGTCACTGCTCCATCCTAAAGTAAAGATGGTGTATGGCAAGAAAGCGGTCACTTTCTGATGAGAGCGAGAGGCACAGAGTGCCACTGATTACAATAGGATGTGATGAAATAGACGAACCGGTTCGGCGAGGCATTCGGAGGGGTCGACCAGACCCTCCAGATTATGAGACAACATCAGTCTAAATATGATGAGCCTTGAGGGGGCACATGAACCCGAGCTCCCACATCCTTGTGCCTATCTTCAGACTGCAATGACCAGTAGAAAGAGGCTGTCGTGACCCTGTCTCCTTGGACGGCCAAACTGCGCGAGTGGCAAGCTCGCGCCGTATCCAGCGTCCTGACCCATACGCGTCCTGACTTTCTTGCAACGGCCACACCCGCTGCGGGGAAAACGAGATTTGCCCTGCGCATTGCCCATCAATATCTGGCAGATCGGGTGGCGACCCGTATCCTGGTGATCTGTCCGACGAATCACTTGCGTACGCAATGGGCGACCGCAGCCGGCCTGGTGGGGATTCAACTGGATCCGGCGTTGACGAACGAGCAAGGCATCGAAGCGCGCGATTATCATGGCGCCGTCGTGACCTACCAGCAAGTCTGTCTCGCGCCTGGCGTGTTCCAGCGTGCCTGCCGGAATCGGCCCACGCTGCTCATCTTCGACGAGTTGCACCATGCAGGCGAGGGGAAAGATTGGGGCAACGCCCTGCGGGAATCGTTCGACGATGCGGTGTTTCGCCTGGCCTTATCCGGAACCCCGTTTCGCTCCGACAACAATCCGATTCCCTA
Organism: Nitrospirota bacterium; assembly: GCA_030684575.1. Lineage (NCBI taxonomy): Bacteria > Pseudomonadati > Nitrospirota > Nitrospirota bacterium. Next base: position 270,488 of record JAUXVD010000023.1, read on the forward strand.
TGTGCGGTACGAGCAGGGTGAGAGTCAGGCCGATTTCACCTATGGCTATGCCGAGGCGATTCGCGAAAGCGTTTGCCGTCCGATTCTCTTTCCGAGTTACGAGGGGGAACTGACGTGGCTTTCAGAGGGACGCGAACATCGAGCGACATTTGAAGATGGACTCACGTTCGAGTTGCAACGGGAACGGCTCAAGACTGCGCTGTTGCAAGACAGTTGGCTGGGCCCGGTGATTACGGATGCCCATGCCGAGTTACGCCGGCTTCGCAAACAAGAACAGCCCGATGCCGGGGGACTCATTGTCACGATGAATCAGGACCATGCCCGGCAGGTCGCAGAACTGGTAGGGCGTATCACGGGCAGCCGTGCTCATGTCGCCATCTCGGACGATCCGTCGGCTTCGAAGACGATCGAGGCCTTCTCGCAACATAAAACTCAGCAATGGCTCGTGGCTGTGAACATGGTGAGCGAAGGCGTCGATATTCCAAGGCTCCGCGTCGGCGTCTACGCCACAAACGTGCTGACCGAGATGTATTTCCGTCAGGTCGTCGGCCGATTCGTCCGGATGCAGGAGGGGATCCCGAAGCCGCAGCGGGCCTGGCTCTACCTGCCGAAGGACGCCACCCTCGTTCACTATGCTAAGCGGATCAAGGCGGAGCGCGACCATGTGCTGGAAGAGATCATGCCCTCCGCGCAGCGAACACTCTTCGGGACGGCGGCCACATCGCTGAAAGAATACATCCCCCTCCATGGGATCGCTCGAATGGATACGCTGATCGGAGGGGATGAGGGGGAGCCCGCTCTTGATGGCAAGGGGTTCGTCGAGCCGCCGGTGGCACTGCATGATAAAAAGAACGAACTGCGAGACCAGCACCGTTCCCTCGTCGGCTCGGTGTCTCGAAAGACCGGCGTCGACCATCGACAACTCAATGCGGAACTCATCAAGCGGACAGGCGGGCGGGTCGAACAAGCGACCGTCGCGCAACTGGCCCGCCGTATTGTGCTACTGGAAAAGTGGCGGGATTCTGGCTTCGACGGCGGGCGAGCACGAGTCTAACCCGCCTCGATAGCTATGCAGAGTCTGCAGGCCCTTCCGCGTGAAGCGTAAGCGATACGAGACAGGCGCAACGTGGACAGATTGGATTTCTGTCTCGTCGCGCCTTCCCGCTAGTCTCGCTCGGCTATCCCGCTAACAAGCCATTCTTGGCTTCAACAGGCAGATCGTACCTAAGAACCAGGTCACCTTAGGGCGAATGTCACCGGCACGGTGCGCGTGGCGGCCCCGGGGGCCGTGATGGTGACCGTGGCGCTGTAGATACCGGGGCTCAGCGTGCCGTTGGTGACAGTCAGCGTCACGGCGCCGTTTCCAGTCCCCGAGGCTGGGCTCACCGTCAACCAGGCCGCATTGTCACTGGCGGTCCACGAGAGCGTGCCGCTCCCCGTGTTGCTGATGCTCAAGGTCTGGGGCGCGGGGTTAGCCCAACCAACTGTTGCAGCGAAGGACAGGCTCGCCGGACTCGTTCCAATGGCAGGCGGGGCGGTTGACGCGAGGGTGAATGTCACCGGCACGGTGCGCGTGACGGCCCCAGGGGCCGTGATAGTGACCGTGGCGCTGTAGGTACCGGCGCCCAACGTGCCGTTGGTTGCCGTCAGCGTCACGGCGCCGTTTCCAGTCCCCGAGGCCGGACTCACCGTCAACCAGGCCGCATTATCACTGGCGGTCCACGTGAGCGTACCACTCCCCGTGTTGCTGATGCTCAAGGTCTGGGGCGCGGGGTTAGCGACGCCCACTGTTGCAGCGAAGGACAGGCTCGCCGGACTCACTCCGATGGCCGATGCCGCGGGCGGTGCCCCGGCGGTTGTCGCGAGGGTGAATGTCACCGGCACGGTGCGCGGGGCGGTCCCGGAGGCCGTGATGGTGACCGTGGCACTGTAGGTACCGGCGCCCAATGTGCCATTGGTTGCCGTCAGCGTCACGGCGCCGTTTCCAGTCCCCGAGGCCGGACTCACCGTCAACCAGGCCGCATTATCACTGGCGGTCCACGTGAGCGTGCCACTCCCCGTGTTGCTGATGCTCAAGGTCTGGGGCGCGGGGTTGGCCCAGCCAATTGTTGCAGCGAAGGACAGGCTCGCCGGACTCGCTCCGATGGCCGATGCCGCGGGCGGCGCCCCGGCAGTTGTCGTGAGGGTGAATGTCACCGGCACGATGCGCGTGGCGGCCCCTGGGGCCGTAATGGTGACCGTGGCACTGTAGATACCGGCGCCCAGCGTGCCGTTGGTTGCCGTCAGCGTCACGGCGCCGTTTCCAGTCCCCGAGGCCGGACTCACCGTCAACCAGGCCGCATTGTCACTGGCGGTCCACGAGAGCGTGCCGCTCCCCATGTTGCTGATGCTCAAGGTCTGGGGCGCGGGGTTGGCCCAACCAATTGTTGCAGCGAAGGACAGGCTTGTCGGACTCGCCCCAATCACCGGAGATGTGGGCGTCGGCGTGGGCGTCGGTGTGGGCGTCGGTGTGGGCGTGGGTGTGGGTGCGGGGCCAGGTGCGGGTGCACCAGCCGGTGTGTAGATCGCGAGGGTGCTCGCGAAGGACTCATTATTGGAAAAGTCATAGGCTGTAATGAAGTAGTACTGCGTGAGCGCCGGAGTCCCGATATTGAAACTCGTCGCCGTTCCCAAAATGACGAGAAGAGAGGCGTTGCTAGATACGCGAGTGCACGGCTGCTGACTGCATTGATAGATACGGTATCCCGCCAAGTCTGGTTCGAGATTGGCATTCCACGTCAACGTGGCACTCCATGCAGGAGTCGACCACAGTAGTAGTATGCCAGCAAAAGCGCTTCCCCAGTTCATACAGAGACTCCTAATTTTGTATTTCTCGGCAGCAGACATATCTTTCCCGGAGAAGGTTTCTTCTCTCGTTTTCAGACGATGTCGGTTTGTTCAACGGACTCGGCCACACGAGGAGAAATAGATGAGGGGACTGTGCACCCCTTCACTGTGGGTACTACGCAAGGTATGTGCCGCGGTGAAAAAAATGACTGAACGGGAAATACCAGCAATATCATCGGATACGGGAATACAGGTGCCAAGGTTCACCTGATAGACTGTAGGGCACTACAGAGGATTGCCGCGATAATCTTAATGATTATGGGAGGATAGGGGCTGAAGTTGCTTGCATACAGGTAGAACAGGGAAGAAAGAGGCAGAGAGCGGTGACTCAGCCCGTGATTCATTCGAAATGCAGACGTCGCATCCTGTGTAGTGGTGAAAGGTCACCGCTCAGGAGAACATTGGTGGCATGATGCGTACTTCTTGAGATCGTGAAAGAATCCTCCCAGGGCTCTCCGGAAACCTTCAGGGTCTTCGGCCATCATGAAGTGGCCTGTTTCGAATGGCACGAGGTGTGACCCGAAATTTGCAGCTGAATTCCTGAGGAGATAGTCGGTGTGGCCACATCGTTCTTGGCGCCGACCATGATACGCGTCGCGTGATGATTGAAGAGAGTTGAGCTGCCCCATGTTTCTTGAAGAGGCACATGGAGGTTAGGGCCTCAGGGAGGACCGAGGCATTCGCTATTAACTGATGAAGGAACAGAGACCCGACCGTCCATCCCCAGGTGACATGAACATGGCAGAGAGGTTTTGCCGCCCCTAAATCACTAAGATACTTTCCAAATAATCCTGCACCCTGAAGAAATAAAAATTCCAGCCTTTGCCCAAGCACTAGCTCAAGTTAACCAGGAAAGTACCGAGAAGACGTTGTGCGTATACTACAGTGGGTTAAGTCGTTACCCGAACCTTTCTAAATACCGCACTCAACACCTTCCCTTAGACGAATAGTTCAGCTGACGACGAGCACCGTCGGTGTCGAGCATTTCCTGTAAGCTTCTATGCTCGACAGAGCATCCGGAGTACAACGTGCTAATTCCAGGAAGAGTTTCAGAAACGCAACATCACGGACTGCCGGAACAGATGCCGCTGCAGTCGATCTTTTATAGCGCCCAGGTAGTACCTGATCCGCTAGGCATTCCGGCTAACGGCCACCTTTACGTGCGGGAGCTGAACAATGTTTGAGAATGCGCCTCTCATTGGTTCCTACGACTATCGTCTCGTGGGGGTATCGGTCACTATTGCAATTTGTGCGTCTTATGCTGCACTGGAGCTCGCTGGCCGAGTAACGGCTGCGCACGGCAGGCCACAGATCTATTGGTTGACAGGCGGGGCAGCCGTGATGGGGCTAGGAATCTGGTCTATGCACTACATCGGAATGTTGGCGTTCAGGCTGCCCATTGTGGTGTTCTATGATTGGCCCACAGTCCTCGTCTCTCTCCTCGCGGCAATGCTGGCGTCGGGAATAGCATTGTTCGTCGTGAGTCGTCCTAATGTCACATTCTGGCACACCGTTCTAGGCAGCATTTGTATGGGCGCCGGGATCGCTGGGATGCACTACATTGGCATGATGGCCATGCGCCTAGCAGCAATCTGTCTCTATAATTTAGCCACCGTAGCTATGTCCGTTGGACTGGCAATAGCCATTTCGTTCGTGGCAATTCAACTGGCAATTCGAGTTCGAGATGATAGCGAGAAAACGTTTAAGCGGAAGCTTATAAGCGCCATAGTTATGGGTGCCGCAATTCCCATGATGCACTATACTGGAATGGCAGCAGCTGCCTTTTTGCCTTCTGAACAGATCTCTGATTTGTCGTACTCAGTGAATATTTCGCTGATTGGAACAGTGGGTATTGCGCTCAGCACAATGTTCGTTCTCATAGTTTCCGTGTTAACTTCAACCGTGGATCGTCGATACTCGGTTAAAACGTTAGAGATGAAGTTGGACATAGCTGAAGCCGCAAGTCGCGCAAAGAGCGCGTTTTTGGCCACGATGAGTCACGAAATTCGTACCCCCATGAACGGGGTGATCGGCATGACCGGCCTCCTCCTCGATACAAACCTTACGGCCGAGCAGCGGGAGTTCGCCGAGATCGTCCGCAGTTCTGGTGAACACCTGCTCGCCATCATCAACGACATCCTCGACTTTTCCAAGATCGAAGCCGGCAAGATGACCCTGGAAATCATCGACTTCGACCTTCGCACCACGGTGGCCGAGACCGTGGATCTGGTGGCTGAACGCGCATTCGGCAAAGGGGTGAATCTAGCCTGTCTGGTGCACGCGGACGTGCCTACAGTGCTCCGTGGCGATCCCGGACGACTCCGTCAGATCCTGCTGAACCTCGTATCGAACGCCATCAAGTTTACAGAGCAGGGCGAAGTTGTGGTCTCCGTCAAGCTGGATCACCACACTGAGAACGATGCCACGGTACGGTTTGAGGTGCAAGATACCGGCATTGGCCTGTCTCCTGATGCGCAAGGGAACCTGTTTCAGTCCTTTAGCCAGGCTGACAGCTCGACCACGCGCAAGTACGGGGGCACGGGGTTGGGGCTCGCGATCTGCAAGCAGCTCACGAAGCTCATGGCTGGCCAGATCGGTGTAGACAGCCGGCTGGGTGGCGGCAGCACGTTCTGGTTCACAGTGCAGCTCGGCACACAGCTGCAGGGCGCACAGTCAGGACTGGACCTGGCCTCCCAGGATTTGCGGGGGCGGTATCTGTGCATTGTGGATGACCATGCCACCAACCGCCGCATCCTGGAACTCTATGCCGAGCGATGGGGTGTCCGATGCCTGCTGGCAGAGGATGGCCACCAAGCCCTGGAACGCTTGCGCACCGCGGCAGCGGATGATGACGCGTGCGACCTCGCAATCATTGATATGCAGATGCCGGGAATGGATGGCCTGGAACTGGCCAGAGCAATCAACGCTGATCCTGCACTGGCGTCAACCCGGCTGGTTCTATTGACGTCCCAAGGCCAGCGTGGTGATGCCAAGGCGGCACAGATGGCCGGCTACGCCGCGTATCTCACCAAGCCGGTGCGTGAAGCGCAACTGTATGAGAGTCTCATCACCGTACTCAAACCACCCGCGCAGGCCAACGCTGCGTCCCCGAGACCCACGCTGATTACGCGTCATAGTTTAGCTGAGTCGAACGCACGGTCCACCGCTAGGATTCTGCTCGCCGAGGACAACCTCGTCAACCAGAAGGTCGCCGTCTACATGCTGGAAAAGTTGGGCTATCGAGTGGATCTCGTGGCGAACGGTCTGGAGGCACTCGAGGCACTGCAGCGCATTTCCTATGCCGTGGTCTTGATGGACTGCCAAATGCCGGAGATGGATGGGTTCGCCGCCACGACCGAAATCAGACGACGTGAGGCGCTGGCATATCAGAACAATAAACTAGAGGGAAGTTTAATTTCCGCCCTCACGCCCTTAGCCTCTCGCCATGTTCCCATTATCGCCATGACGGCAAACGCCCAGCAGGAGGATCGAGACCGCTGCCTCGCCTCCGGCATGGATGACTATGTGAGTAAGCCTGTGCAACTCAAGGTGTTGGAAGAAATCATCGGACGCTGGGTCAGCGCGCCTGCCTCGCTGCAACCAGCTTCTGGGGGGATACGTTGATGATTATTGCGAGATTCTGCGACATAGACATGGACTGCCCCCTAGATTGAGACACGTCGAATTGGGACACTTGGCATCAGGAGGGGATGCCGGTGGCTAAGAAACACGTGGGAAAGTTTCCAAAGGTGTATCTGAATCTCTCCAGTTGACTGACGCTGGGGGTCTCCACCTCCTGGGTTGGTCCATCATTCCGATCGTGGCGTGCAGTATGCGTCCGAGGAGTACGTGACCCTGCTGCGGACGCACCACATAATTCCGAGCATGAGTCGGCCGGCCAACCCCTATGACCACACCAGTTGTGAGAGCTTGATGAAGACGTTTAAGCGGGGGGAGATCTACGCCAGCACCTGTCGAGATCTCGATTACCTGCATGCGAACATGACAGCGTTCATCGAGCAGTACGACAATCGCGACCGGTTGCATTCGGCGCCTACTGCGACCGGATCCACCATGCGGCTTTTCAGGCCTTGAGCGCATGCTCACGCGGCGTCAGCAGCTAGAAATCATGTTAAAGCAACAGAAGGGGTGTGAGGATCAACATTCATTGAGCCACCAAGAGTGCTTATTCCAAACTGTCTCAATCGAGGGGTTCACTCCAAAAGTGTATGCTAAGTTTGTGCTAAAAGTTGTTTGAACCCATAAGAACCGCTGAAATTGGTTGAGCTGCTGGAATCCTCTTAAGTCTCGGTATTCAAGTATGAAACGGGGAAACCATTTGAAACACCGAGCCTTTTCAAAATTGTCTTGGTCAAAATCCAAGTGGAAATATGGTTACCAGGGGTTGATAGCGTTGTGGATTCGTCCAGGCAGGAAAGCGCTCCAACGGATTATTGTACGTTGTCCGGCTTTCCAACTTCCTCTCGCAGCTGAAACTTGAGGGAGGCATATTCTTTCATGCAGTAGGCCAGCAGTCGTTCCGAGCCGAAGAGCATCACCATTCTGCCGTCCTTGTCCACGAGCCGACGCGTGTCTTGCGGCCAGTATATGCGGGCGATCACGTCCGGATCGCCGGTTACCCAGCGGGCCAGGACGAAAGGCATCCGTTCGACAGTGGTCTTGACCCCATATTCGCTGTCGAGGCGCGAGGCCACCACGTCGAATTGGAGTTCGCCGACTGCAGCCAGGACCGGTTCACGGCGCACATGGTCCGGGGAATAAAACACCTGCATGACCCCTTCCTCTTCGAGCTGCTGGAGCCCCTTTTGAAACTGTTTCTGCTTCGTGAGGTCTTGGCTTCGAAGCACGCCGAAACATTCAGGGGGAAAGAGCGGAATGGCATCAAAGGAACGGGGACTGCCGGAGCAGAGGGTATCGCCGATGGCAAAGAGACCAGGGTTGACGAATCCTACGACATCGCCCGGGTAGGCTTCCTCAATCGTTTCCCGATCCCGCCCGAAGAGCCGATGCGGTCGCGTCATCCGGATCTTCCGGTCCAGCCGAGCATGATGGACCATCATGTCCTTCTCGAATCTGCCTGACACGATACGGAGAAATGCCATTCTATCGCGATGTTGTGGGTCCATGTTCGCCTGAATCTTGAACACGAATCCGGAGAACTTTTCTTCCGTCGGCTGTACCAGTCCCTCCGAACTCATGCGGGGTCCAGGCAGAGGCGCAAGCTGGAGAAATCCGTTCAGAAAGGGCTCGACGCCGAAGTTCGTCAGGGCGCTGCCGAAGAAGACCGGCGTGAGCTGGCCGGCGAGAAACCGATCGCGATCGAACTTGGTGCCGGCGCCGCTTAGTAGGGCGATTTCTTCCTGCAGCGGGCCATAGGCCTCGCCGAGCGTATCGGCCAGGCTTGGGTGGGGGAAGGTTTCGACCCGCATCGGCGCCCGTTTCTGGTTATGGAGCGTCCGCTGAAAGAACAGTACTTGAGGGTCTTGCAGGTCGTAGAGCCCCAGAAACCCGGAGCCTTCCCCGATGGGCCAATTGAAGGGCACCGCCGTCATGTTCAGAGTCTGCTCGATCTCTTCGAGCAGTTCGAAGGGATGACGCCCAGGCAAGTCCATTTTATTGATGAAGGTCATGATCGGGATATTGCGTTTGCGGCAGACGGCGAAGAGCTTCTTGGTCTGGGGTTCGATGCCCTTGGCGCAGTCCAGCACCATGACGGCGCTGTCCACGGCCATGAGGGTGCGGTAGGTGTCTTCGCTGAAATCCTGGTGGCCCGGCGTATCGAGCAGGTTCACTCGCACACCTTGATAGTCGAATTGGAGGGCAGTGGAGGTGATGGAGATACCGCGCGCCTGCTCCAGTTCCATCCAGTCCGATTTCGAGGCCCGCTGATTCGACCGCGCATGCACGGCTCCGGCGAGGTGGACGGCCCCGGCGTAGAGGAGGAGCTTTTCGGTCAGCGTGGTTTTTCCTGCGTCCGGGTGCGAAATGATGGCAAAGGTGCGCCGCCGCGAGACTTCCCGCGCCAGTTCATCGGACGACGACTTTTCGATCGGCAAAGACATAGACGGTCCTTCTCTTATGCGGCTATTACATGAGGTCTGAGATGTTTGTTTTATTATGCAACGGCTCAGGCAGATAGGCTGAAGGATTATAGACTGAAGCTTTTGATGCGAGATAATTGAGCGCCTGTAGCCTTCAGCCTGAACACCTGAGTCGCTACTGTTTTATCATCTGGGAGGGCAGAAAACTACGGGGAAGGGAGGCCCGTTGATCTCCTGTGCCTGGCACCGCGCGCCCTCGAAAGGCCTCACTCGAGGGCCTCAGTCGAACGCTCTTCAGATCCGTACATATTTGGGTGAAGACTGAGAAGAAATCAGGCGGGTAGAATGCGAAGATCGGCGTGGCTAGCGTTGATGAGGGCATTAGTTCGAATCCACTAGCGAGGCACTATCCCAATACTGCTCTGAAACCGCCATTTGCTTTGACGGACTTCAAGTTGACGACTAGGCTTCTGGAAGACTGTGCTGCTAATTCAATGGCAGTGTCTCACGCAAATCTTGTCTTGAGTTCTACCCGCTAGCGAATGAGCTGGATTGCCAGGAAGAATTGGGGAGACCTGTTTGCGAGACTGATGGCCGGTCTTGCGCTGGTGACTCCAGTGCTTTCATGTTCTGAGTCGAATACGGGGTCCCCGCAAGAAGCCTTTCCCAAGCAGAGCTCTTGATTCCCCTTTACAACTATCCGACTTGGTATAACGCGGGCCTTCGGAGCAACGATCCCAACAGGTATATCTGGGACGATATTGCCGCAGCAAATAGTCGCGTGCCGATCACCGCTGTCATCAATCCGAGTAATGGGCCTGGCGGCGGTCCCCCTAACGGAGATTACGTTGTCGGCCTGCGCGATTTACGCGCGGCCGGTGTGAAGATGTTGGGGTACGTCCGCACCAATTATGCGAATCGTGATGGGTTGGCGCCCTTGAGCCAGGTGGATACCGACGTGAGCCTCTATCATGACCACTTTAATGTGGATGGGATTTTCCTTGATGAGGCCGCAAGCGGATACCCCACGACTGGTGTTGATCCGAATGCGATTGCCAACTACTATAAGCTGGCCTACGACTCTATCCACTCGTTCAGTAATCCAGAATTTAGGTCGGTGGTGATCGGCCCTGGTACGCGTACGAATGAAGAGTATTTTGCGAGGCCAGCGACGGAGACATCCGTGATTTTCGAAAATAACCTGGGCTGGGAGGCCTATATCCCCGATTCGTATGTGAGGCGATACCCGCGCAAAAATTTTGCCTTCTTGCTCTATGACGTGACAGGGATCAAGAACATGAAGCATGCCATTGATCTCGCTGTGGAGCGAAACATCGGCTATGTCTACGTGACCGATTGCGGGCCCAGCCAGCCTTCTTGCCTCAATCCTTGGAATGGATTGCCGACTTACTGGGAAGAGGAGCTGGCTCACATCGAACGGATCAATGCTGCTTGTCGACCGCCTCGCCGTGGCGGCCATGAGCATGAACATGATCTCGCGGGAGAGGGGTCAGAAGACCGGCAAAACTCGCTGAATAGGCAGGGGCACACGCAAGACAAATGCTCCATTCGGAGCGACAAGCGCGAGAGAAGTTCATCGCGAAAGTGAATTTTCTCTGCCCGGGTTGATGACAGCCTCGGGCCGTCGTGAAGACCGTCAACGAACATGTCGGCACGAGTGATCACGAGGGGAAAAGAGTCAGCGTCGATACCTGTGTGAATTCAGCTGCGGTCATTCTGTCTCTGGAAATGAGACTCGTCTCACGTAGGACTAATCCAGAATGGCGTAAATACGATGATGACAATCCTCTACTTGTCCTGCTGGAAAACGATCAACCATACTCCATAGGCTCTTTTCTTTTGACATGCGGTACTTGAGTGAAGAGCCCTTCTCCCCTTCGTATGACCAGTGAGCAGGTCTGACTCTCCTTTGTGCCTGTACTCATTACCCTTCGAAGTTACAACTCACATTCGTTAGCAGACCTAGGGTTCCTCCATTACATCACTATTTGTGCATCCGAGTGTTGGCATCGGCCTTGCTCATAGTCCGTATGTAGTGGAGTCCATACATATTGATCTTGGAGCAGCGGTGCGATGAACATTCTCTGTGCATGGTGCGAAGAAGAAGGAAAGCAGGCACTCATCGGCGTGATCGAGTCCAATCCCTATACGATGGCCACACATGGCATTTGCCGTCGGCACGAAGTGGCGGTTTTGAAGCAGATTGCCGCTCTCGCTCGCAAACAAAAACAGAAACAGAAGGATCGTGAGCCTGTGTTGTACGGTAGGGCGCGGGGGGGAGGGGTCGTTCCCACTGCAGTCCATGCCCGCAAATTGAACCTGCGGGACGCTGACTGCTAGCGTCTGGTCTCCTCAAACACCGATTGTCATCAGGCTGCGTCGATCACGGGATATCTTGTGATCCAGGTTCTTTGTGCTGTAGTCCCTCCTGTAACACCTGCTGCACGGCTTCCAGCAAATCGGTCATCTCAAAGGGCTTCTTCATCGTGCGATGCGCGCCCAGAAGTTTGGCCACTTCAAGAAGGTTGAGATTTCCCACGCCGCCAGTCAGAGCGATGATCTTTACGTGAGGCGATTCACGCCGCAACGTCATCGTGACCTCCAAACCGTCGCTGTCAGGCATGAGCAGGTCCGTGATCACGAGTTCGGCGGGAGTTTCTCGGAACTGTTGAATGCCTTCACGGCCATTGGCCGCATCCATGACGAAGTACCCGGCCTCTTCCAGTACCCGACGAAGGAGGGTACGGATCTGATCGTTGTCGTCAATGAGGAGGATGGAGCGAGGACGCACTATATTGTCTTCCTGCCTGTAGGCCTGACTACAGTGAACCTATCACGGGGAGACTCTTTTGAAACCTGGGCATCCCGCTAGGGCCGCATAGGTCATGCCGGTCTTTGCGTAGGACTCGCACTGTCAGCTGTGTTGTTCGTTGGAAGGTGAGTAGAAGGCAAGAGAGGGGGTCGTAGGAATCGATAGGGACGGGCTAGGAAGCCACAGAATCTGTCCGGCTCTCTAACTGTTGCCGGATGACGGCCATCATCTTTTCGTGGCTGAACGGTTTGAGGAGAAAGGGCACCTCACTCAGATCGATGCCATTGTTGGCGAGTGAGGCTTTCGAATTGGTCGACATCATGATCGTTCGGAGTCCTTTGAGCGTAGCCGTGAGGTGCTTGGCGAGGGTATGGCCATGCACCCGGGAGCTATCGAGCTTTTGAACGGCTGGTGGCTGCAACAGCACATCGACCAATGCAATGTGAATGTCCCCTTCATATTCCGCACAGATTGCCATGGCTTCCGTACTGCCGGACGCCTGTAAGACGTTGAACCCATCTCGTGCCAGCAAAGTACTGCAGAGGTGACGCATGGCGGGATCATCGTCGACGAGCAGGATCGTGTATCGACCAATCTGAGGATTGAGCGGTGTCTGATGTAACGATGTGGCCTCTTCCTCGAGGATGTCCAGGGTTAACTCATTGAGGCGTAGTTGATCGTTGTGCGGCAACTGAATGAATTCGACGCCGAATGAGGTGTCATTGGTCCAGCGCACTCGTGCCAGAGTCACGTTCACCGGTTGAGCAGAATCAGGCAGGTAGATGCGCAAGGCTATATAGATGCCAGGGGAGAGGCTATGAGTACTCTCCACGCTGCATCCCGTGACATTCAGGTCAGTGGAGTGGCCTTCGCCGTTGACCGCTTGGCCGGAGGCTCCTCCTTCGAATTCGACCCGGACACGGAGAAGCACACGGGCCTTTCGAGATTGTATTTTTGGGGAGTCCATTGCCTGGGATTCAAGATCCTTTGTGGTCGAGACACTCCGAATGTATGATAGCTAGCAACGATGGGTACGTAGAGTGATGGTATGCCGCATTATCAGATAGATATGTTCGGTGAAAAGCTAACGGCACCAAGCAAGTATAGTGAGTAACGCCTGGGCCCTGTCTGCCTCAGTCTATTGTTTTCTGTATTATGGAGCTGAGAAGAGGCAATTCCAAGAGAAACGTAAGATATTACAGTATCAGTCATGCACTCGAAGGCCTGAGGCGGTGAGATGATCGTCGAGGGGGCAGGGGGCAGATGCCCCCTGCCCCCTAAGCAGATAGATCCAATGATAATTGTTCAGTAGGCAGACTCTTGCATCGAACCGCGGACACACCAGAGGTGGTTGCCAGTGGATTTACTGCTCAGACCTACGAGGCCATCCTGGAAGTTTATGGCAAACTTGGTGGTAGAGCTCTCTGCATTCGACGTTGCCGACCAGTAGGGAGCCTGGTAGACACCTGTAAATACGGCTGGAACGAAGGGTGGCGGCAACGACGGGTCGATCAGGCTTGCCAACTCCACCACCGAGGGGAGACGCCACCCTCTTGTGCCTCCGACGTTCTTGTCGACACATTGAAGGCGGGCATCGCTCCAGGTGGGCCCTGGCGTGAGCATAGTCGGTGATTGCTCCCAGACCAGTCCGGTATTATTATCCCTTACCGCTGCGCCTCCAAAGTCCGTCAAGACGGTAAAACGAGACATTGATGGATTCTGAGTGTCCCACCGCATCGTATGATTGCCAGTTCCGCTTCCGCCACTACTGTTGAGTTTTGTCAGGATCTCGTTAAGCTTGGCCAGTATTTGCTTGAAAGGGTTCTGGTAGCTGTGTGCTTCTGCTGGCGTGACGCCCTCGCCGTAATTCGACAGGACAAGGCCTCCGATGAGAACCACCGCTCCAAATCCACCTAACCATCTACTTCCTCTAGATTGCATCATGATGCTCCTCCTACTTGGTGATCGTGTGATTGCACTGACTGACAGACACTGGGCCCACGCGTCTTTCGTGACGCGCTTGGTCTCTTCCGCTTCTTTGTCCATCGATTCCCGTACCACTCAATCCCGTCTTACCTTTTCGCCTCGAACTCGCCCTCCTGCTCGGCCTCCCAGTTCTGCTCGATGATCGCCATCGCTTTGGTCCGTACGCCATCGTCTTCGTCGTCCAACGCTACAATCAACGGTTCCAGAGGTGCCTGAGATCCCTGCTGCGCCAACTTGTTCAGAGCACGCAGTCGCACGGAGGCGTCCGGATCTTCCAGGGCCTGCGCAATCCAGGCGGGCATGATCAGTTGTTCAGGCTGTGGCGGCTCTTCTTGCCCTGTTGGTGCTGGCGCGAGGTTCGACGTGGGAGGCACGTGGAGAACCACGGAGACCGGCAATGGAGCTGGTGGCACAATTGGTTGCGGCTGTGACCACAGGCTCGCGTTAGCGCGAGGCGCTTGATTCGTGGTGTGCTCAGACGTAGCAGGCCCGCAACCCCATAGCCCAGTGATGAGCATTGGGCTCAGGAGCCATGCCAGATGTGGAAGTGGCACGAGTGAACATGGTGGCGATCGATGCCTGCCCCCGGTCTTTCCTCGGTCCACGAAAATTACTCCTTTCATCCTGCCCCTCCAACGTTCTGGTCGTTCTCGTTACGAAACTCATGATGTCGCAATCGCCATGCCATCGTGCGAGGATTCGTTGTCTTTAATACTCACGATAATCCAGGGACTTGACGATTTGATGCCAGAAATTGTCTGGCGATTGTCCCTGTCTGACCGGTCCTGTGCCGGAAATTGGAGGTAACGCTGCCAAAGAAGTACGCTTCTATTGCCGGTAAAGCAGGGGCCAGCATGAGTACAATCTTCTAAATTAATACGCTGATGCTAGTTCGAGAAATATGTCTGACATCATTGTTAAGTCAACGCTGGTGCGGTTCCGTGAACAGCATCAAGAAATCTGTGCGCGATGGACCTGCCGGAAGTTAGGGCGATACATGCTGTCTCCAGCAAGAAGCGGCGGCAACATATCTCACGGCTAATGCTGTGGAGATCTCGACGTTTCTTGAGTGGACCCAACCAAAACTGGCCGCAGGATGCCGTCATGGGTCGGCTGACGACTCATGCCGCATACCACATCCAGCAGTTTCAACAATTGAAGGCAGGCGATGACACGCATGAGCGTGACACCTGGACGGGCATGAAGTCACATATGTATGTGGTGGTCGATACCCTGACTATGGATTGGCCGCTCAGTTCCCGAATAAGTTTTCAATCGATGACTGAAGGCGGCAGACTCATGTTTCCAGCGATTCGGAAGCTGGACTTCGAAAGGGTTGGACCATCTATCAGCGGTGAAAGTCCTGCTCAAGTATCCCGTACAGCTCAATCTCCACAAACTCGCCGAAGCGCCTGTAATGTTCGCGCATCCTGCCTTCGTAGGTCATGCCGACTTTCTGAAGCACCCGGCCTGATGCGGGGTTGCGCTGAAAGTGCGGAGCGTAGATCCGGTGCAGCTGTCGCTGGTAGAACCCATAGGCAAGCACCGCCTCGACCGCTTCCGTCGCATACCCGTGATTCCAATAGGGCAGGCCAAGCCAATAGCCCAAGCGTGCATGCTGGTGTTCGGCCACGATGGCCAATCCGATCGATCCGATCAGGATCTCCTGCGTGAGGAGCACGATCGCAAAGTTGACGAATGTATCTGCGTCGAATTCCTCCTGCTGGCTCGCAATCCATTGCTCAGCGGTGCCGGCTGGATAGGGATGGGGGAGAAATGTGCCGGACGCGACCTCTTTTACTCCGGCCAGCCGTTGAACCTCTGGTGCATCGCTCGAATGAAATTGTCTGAGCAAGAGACGTCCAGTTCTGAGGGTAGGGAAGGCAGCCATGGTCGTGATGAAACCACAGACGAGGTAGGCCTGACAATCATGTCTGGCAAATCCCCTGTCAGTAGCTGATGACAGTTGATCGGGCTCCTGACAACACGTAGACTACCGCGATTTTCAGGGATGCTCTTCTTGCTCTATGACTGACCAGACGAACGACCAATCACAGTATCAGGGACCAGCGTTCTTTTCGTACGGATTCAGACCGTTCTTTTTGAGTGCGGCGCTGTTTGCTGGACTGGCGATCCCGGCTTGGATCGTCATTCTTATGGGAGTTCCTGATCCGGAACTCCTCTCTGCTGTACGGGACTGGCACGTGCATGAGATGGTCTTTGGTTTTCTGCCTGCGGTGATCACAGGCTTCTTGCTCACGGCCATTCCCAACTGGACCGACCGTACGCCGATCAGAGGAAGCGAACTGTTGTCGTTGTGGGCCTTGTGGCTGGCCGGACGGGTGGTGATGGCCGTTCCGTTTCTTTCGCCGCTCTTGTCCTCAATCATTGATGGGGCGTTCCTGGTCGCCGTGGCGGGGCTGGCCTGGCGAGAGATCATTGCAGGGAAGAGTTGGCCTCAAGCACCGATCGGAATGCTCGTCAGCCTCTATGCCTGCGCTAACGTCTTGTTTCATGTCTGGACGTTGAACAGCGAGGAGACGGACGCTGCCGAGCGAATGGGCATTGCTCTGGTCCTGGTATTGCTGTCGACCATCGGTGGGCGCGTTACCCCAAGTTTCACTCGCGATTTTCTTATCGAACAGGGGCGAGCCGAACAGCCTGCGCCTTTTTCGCCTGTTGATGGACTGTCGGTTGTGCTCGTAGCGATTGCTGCTCTGTGCTGGGTTGTTCAACCGCAAGCTCTGATGACAGGCTGGTTGTGGGGTGCAGCCGGGTTGTTCAATCTGGTTCGCCTATTACGCTGGTACGGGTGGCTGACCTGGCGTGAGCCCTTGGTGCTGACCCTACATGTGGGATTTGGGTGGGTGGTGTTCGCGTTATTGGTCATGGGAAGCGCCATTCTTGGTGTAGGCCTACCAATAACAGATGCGATACATGCGCTCACGGCCGGCGCCGTGGGTGTGATGACCCTTGCCGTGATGACTCGCGCCAGCCTGGGCCATACGGGACGCCCCAAACATGCGGGGCCCCTGACGATCTGCATCTACCTCTTGGTCAACCTCGGTGCGTTGTTGCGGGTCTTCGGGCCGTCCCTCGACTCCTCCCACCTTGTGCTGGGACTCGCCGCGATGAGTTGGAGCGGCGCCTATCTACTCTTTGCCCTCATCTATGGCCCGTTCCTTCTCCGTCCAAGCCTCGACGATTGACCGGCGATTACAACATCCTGCGAACACTCATTGAGGATTGGGAGACCTATGTCACAGATAGATTTTACGGAAAAATTGGCTGAGGGGTTTGGGGCCTATAATTCAAAGGTCGGTCAATGGTGGGTGGATCAGACGCGTAATGCGGCGCATGCGGCCGCGTATACGAATATTGCGAGCCAGGTGGCCAAGTACGCAAAAAAGGAGAGCGGTCTGATCATCGATTACGGATGTGGTACCGGCCTTCTGATGAAACAGCTCGTCAATCTCCTCCCGGCCTGGGACTTCCTCGGCATCGATGGGTCGAAATTGATGCTGCGTGAGGCGGAGGCCTGGGCTCGCGCCACACGAAAGGGCCGCCCCGCACCCATCGAGTTTCGCCGCGCACAGCTGCCGGACTTCTCCGTGACCAGACCAAAGGCCGACATCATTGCCTTCACCTTTCCCAATATCGTGGCAGTCCCCAGCGAGCGTCGTCAGTTTGAAACGCGCTTTCCCAAAGATCGAGCCCTCGCTGGTCTGTTAGCGATGAAACAGGAAGGGGAGGTTGAGGATGTCGAGAATCTCTACGATTCCCTATTCATGAGCCGTGTGGTATCGAGAAATCTGCGCCTTCTATTGCGCAAGGGGGGCCTCTGTGTGCGCGTGGACTATAGTCAAGCCGGAAGGCGGGATTTGAAGTGCTTCGACCAGTTGTCGACCAAGTTCGAGGAAGGGTCACTGAGGGCGAAACAGTCCCATCTGCAGCCGCAGAAGTTCTTTGCATTGCTCTCGTCCGTCTATTACCCGTCGGCAGTTATTCTGGATGTGTATGAGCAGACCAAGGATCCAGACTATCTTGAGGGCGGTTATTTGGTCAGTATTTTGAAAGCGATGTAGATGGAGGAATTCTATCTGTCCCGTCGTGCCGGATGCATCGATCCTGGCCGGCAATCGGTTGACAGGACAGTTGCAAGACAGTAGCCTGGCAAAACGTTCTCTTTCTCACTCACTCTGAAGGGTTGTCGTATGATTGAGCCGAGTACCAGCGAACTGATACGGAAGCTGCATGAGCGGCCACAGATGCCGTTGGCTGACTGGCTGCAAGCCCCTGCGCACGTCCATTACGAAGCCTTTCGCATGACCGATCCACCCGTGCAGCGGCCTGCGAGTCGTGCCGAGTTCATGTCTCTCTTGGAGGCCTTTGCGGTCTCTGCGGATGCGATGGTCCTTCATGACACATTCGGATATGGCGTGAAGACGGCGACGTCAGGCGATCGACTCATTATGATCTGGCAAGCGCACACCGAATACTATAGTTATCAAATTTGGCATATTCCTCCCCCCCAGGCTGCGAGGATCTCGTTTGGCCCGATGACCTTCCCCGACTATCGGTTTCCCATCACGCCGCTCGGGGCAGAAGTCTGCCGTTTGGATATCGTGCTCATGGCTGAAACGTTACCCAACAGCGAGGCGTTGCGCCCGCTGTTCCCCGGCCCGGTCCTCTATGGTAGCCGGATTCTCGATGAGGAGACCGCGCTGGTGACCAGCTTCACGCCGGACGAGTACGGGCGAGAACATTATTGGGTCAGTGTGGGAGCAGCGAGGGCAAACAAATCTCATCTCAAAGATATCGTCGATGCGATTGTCAGGATCGAAACCTATTATCACTTACTGCTCATGCAAAAGCCCTTGAGCTCGGCGGCCATCGATCAGACGTATAAGTTCGAACAGGTGCATTTGAAGCAACGGGAAATCATCACTGAACACATCGGCCATGCCGATTCCCTGACGCTCCAGCGTTGGCTCAATGCGCTGACAAAAGATTTATTGAAGACCACCAGGATGTCCGGCAAGCTGCATTTCGAATTGTCCGCCTCTGTGCCCTACGACAAGATTGTCCACCGGACGTTGGCGTCGCTCGACGAACGCATCCTTCCCTCGTACCGCCCGATGTCCGACTATGTGTTGAGTGGGGTGACCGGTGTGGCAGAGGGCTATCAGCAACTCCTGAAGCGGATCGACACCCTGCGCAGCGGATTTGAAGGGATTATTTCCATCATTCGAGCCCGCGTCGATCTCATGCTCCAAGCCCAGAATCTGACCCTCTTGGTGAGCGTCGACAAGACGACGAAGAGCCAGGCGATCCTCCAGCATACGGTGGAAGGCTTGTCGGTCATTGTGATCGCCTATTACCTCAGCGGCCTGATTGGCTATATCTTCAAGGGACTGCAAGAGATGGGATGGCTCCGCAATGCGCATATTGCAGCTGCCTTGTTTGTGCCTCTCGCGGTTGGGCTCGCCTTTTTAATCACGACGCTCAGCCGAAAACACCTCCACAAGAAACTCTCAGGCGAACCCACCGCTCAGGCAACAGAGAAGCCTCAGGCGTAACCCTCGAATACTGTGACTGGGGTGAGAGGGTCTCATATGGCGGCCTCATGGATCTGGTTTTATACTATGGAGCGAAGGACCATGCGGGCTTCTTGCGAGAAGTGCGATTCTTCTCAGGTTGATATACACTTAGGCCGCACGGAGCCTCTGCATAGAGCCACACGATGACGAAACTCTTACTCATAGGGGCCGGTGGGTTCATCGGCTCTGTGCTTCGTTATCTTGTGAGTGGCTCAGTGCAAGCACTCAGCCAGAGTATCGCGTTTCCCTACGGCACGTTGGCCGTGAATATCCTTGGCTGTTTCTTCATCGGATTTCTGTCGGAACTTGCCGACGTTCGCGCGCTCATCGGCACCGATACACGAGCCTTTCTGCTTGTGGGCATTCTCGGCGGGTTTACGACCTTCTCGGCCTTCGGCAATGAAACGATGAATTTGATCCGGGACGGAGACGCGGCACTCGCATTGATGAATGTCGGGGCGCAAGTGTTACTGGGTCTTGGCGCAGTCTGGCTCGGCTATACGTCAGCCTTTGTGATCTGGAGGTGACCCATGCGTTCCACCGACGGCTCTCTCCTTCGAATCTTCATCGGCACGGGTGATACATCAGCTGCGCTCAAGACACCGTAGGTACGATCTCACCAGTCTTTGCCTGTTCGCATGGCATTGTGATCAAAGAGCAATGTCCTATTTGGATGGCGTCGATCGTGATCGCTGGTGCCTGGTTTCTTCCCCACATCTCCTGCCGAAGGCTGACCGGCAGCAACCTGTCAAACCCCTCCTCAATGATTTGAGTGAGAAGGAGTGAGCAGAATGCCGGTCATTTCTTGACGCTCTTGATGTGTCTGATAGGCTGCAGTCATCTCACCCTGGGGTAGGCCATTATGATTTTCGTGACAGGCGGCGCCGGTTATATCGGGTCGCATACCTGCGTGGAACTGCTTGATGCCGGTTGCGACGTGACGGTGTTCGATAACTTCTCTAATAGCCATCCAGAAGCATTGGCGCGAGTAAGACGAATCACGGGGAAGACGCTGCATCTGGTGCAAGGCGACATCCGCAACCGTACCGAGTTAGTGGCAGCCTTACGGCAGAGTGGGGCCACTGCGGTGATCCACTTCGCCGGCCTCAAAGCTGTAGGGGAGTCGGTCGCACAGCCGCTGTCCTACTATGATAACAACGTAGTCGGCACTCTGCGCCTGTTAGAGGCGATGGGTGAATGTGGCGTGAAGACTCTCGTCTTTAGCTCCTCCGCTACGGTGTATGGCGACCCGATCCGCTTGCCGCTCACCGAAGACCACCCGCTCTCCGCCACGAATCCCTATGGCCGCACGAAGCTGATGATTGAGGAGATCTTGCGAGATCTGCATCGCAGCGATACGTCCTGGAAACTCGCCATTTTGCGCTATTTCAATCCGGTGGGCGCACATGCCAGCGGCTTGATCGGAGAAGACCCGCAGGGCATCCCCAATAATTTAATGCCCTTCGTGGCTCAAGTGGCCGTGGGGCGGCGAGCCTCCCTCAATGTGTGGGGCAACGATTACCCCACTCCGGACGGGACCGGTGTGCGAGATTACATTCATGTGGTCGATCTAGCCTTGGGCCATCTCAAGGCCCTCAAGGCGCTTGAGCGACTAGCGGCGAACGCAGACTGTCTGACGGTGAATCTTGGCACCGGCACGGGCTATAGCGTGCTGGATATTGTGCGAGCATTCGAGCAGGCTAGTGGTCGGCCAGTCCCCTATACGGTCGCGCCGCGGAGGCCTGGAGACATTGCGTCCTGTTATGCCGATCCTCAACGGGCCGAAGACCTATTGGGTTGGCGGGCCGAACGCGGGCTTCGTGCGATGTGCACGGATGCCTGGCGCTGGCAGAGTGGTAATCCGACTGGGTTCAAGCGCTGATTCTGGATCAGCGCTCAGGATCTTTCTCGCGATGCAGCCATTGATAGAACAGCGGCAGCACGACAAGGATCAATACCGCCGATGTCAGCATGCCCCCCACCACGACGCGGGCCAACGGCTGTTGGGACTGGGCCCCGATACCCGTGGCGACCGCCGCAGGCAGCAGTCCTATCGCCGCTGCCAATGAGGTCATCAAGACTGGGCGCATCCGCGCTTCGGCGCTTTTCATGATCGCGGTCTTGACGTCGTGTCCTTCTCCGACTAGATCGCGAATCCTGGTCACAAAAATAAGTCCCCCCTGAACGGCCACTCCAAAGAGCGAGATAAACCCGACGGCGGCGGAGATGCTGAAGTGGGTCCCCGTGATGGCCAGCGCCAATACCCCTCCCACGAGGGCAAAGGGTACGGACGCCAAGACGAGTAGTGCGTCGCGGATGGAATTGAAGACGAAATACACGAGCAACAGGATGATCAGGAGCGTGATGGGCACGATGATGAGGAGCCGTCGTTTCTCTCCCTGAAACTGGTCAAACTCTCCATGCCATTCGATGTGATAGCCCTCTGGCAACGTCACCTGTTCGGCGATCCGTTGTTGCGCATCCGTGACGGTCCCCTCTAAATCTCTTCCCCGCACGCTAAATTTGATAGGGATGTAGCGCTCGTTGTTCTCCCGATACACGATGAAGGCCCCTGTCTGCTCTGTAATCGCCGCCAGCTGTTTGATCGGGATTCTCGCACCCTCCGGGGTACTGACCTGGATATTGCCGATCGCATCCGCGTCACGACGATATTCCTGTTTAAACCGGACGACGAGATCGAACCATTTCTCGCCTTCATACACCTGTGTGATGGCCTGTCCACCGATGGCTGCCTGCACGACGTCGGTGACGTCGCCGACCTTGAGCCCATAACGTGCGCAGGCTTGGCGATCGATCTCAATGATGAGATTCGGTTGGCCCAGCAGATTCAACACTCCTAGATCTTTCACTCCGGGCACCTTCTCCATCACCTGCTTGATCTTGGCGGCCTCCTTTTCCAATGTTCGCAGATCGCTACCAAAGAGCTTCACGGCATTCTCGCCTTTGACTCCGGACATGGCTTCTTGCACGTTATCTTGAATCGCTTGAGAAAAATTAAACGTGACCCCGGGAATCGCCGAGAGTTCGCGCTCGATCTCATCGATCAAACTCCGCTTAGACGGCACGGTCGCCCGCCACTCCGATTTTTTCTTAAGGTTCACCAGGAATTCTGCATTGAAAAAACTGGTTGGGTCGGTCCCGTCGTCTGGACGACCGAGTTGAGAGGCCACACTGACCACTTCGGGAACCTGCTTGAAGACTGCCCGAACCTGCGTCACGAGCCGACTCGCTTCTTCGAACGAAATATCCACCGGCATGGTCGTCCGCACCCAGATATTCCCTTCTTCTAATGCCGGCATAAATTCTCCGCCGATGAGCGGCACCAGGCACATGGCAAATACCAATACTGCGATGGCCAGGCTAATTACCACCCGCGGACGATCGAGGGCCCAGGCCAGCACGGCCAGGTACCATCGCTTGATCACTTCTACGATTTTCGTGTCGCGTTCTTGAATAGGACCGGTGAGGAGAAAGGAGCAGAGCGCCGGGGCCAGCGTGAAGGCCATGAGTAATGCTCCGGTCAAGGCCAATCCATAGGTAAGCGACATCGGCGCGAAAATCTTCCCCGGTACCCCGGTCATGGTAAACAACGGCACGAAGGCGACGATGATGATGGTCGTGGCAAAGAAGATGGGACGGCCGACTTCGCGGGCGGCCCGCATGATATGCATGGGCACCGTGAGGCCATGGCTGCGCTTGTGTGCGAGATGGGAGAAAATACTTTCAACCATGATGAGCGTCGAATCGACAATGATGCCGAAGTCGATTGCGCCGAGTGAGATCAGGTTCGCTGAGTCTCCCCGAGCCACCAAAAAACAAAATGTAAACAGCAGGGCAACAGGCACCGTGAGTGCCACGATCATCGCCGTTCGAAAATGCCCTAAAACACATAGAGGATGATCGACACCAGAAGAATTCCAGCGATGAGCACATCCACGACGGTCTCAATCGTCGTATGGATCAGCACGGTCCGATCATAAAAGGTCTTCAGGCTAACGCCTTGTGGCAATTTTCCCTTGTTGAGTTCATCCACCTTTCGATGGACTTCCTCCAGTATCGGCAAGGCCTTGGCCCCTCGCTGGAGAAGCACCACTCCCTCCACCACGTCATCTCGATCATCGATCCCCACTTTGCCCAGTCGAACGCGATATCCCATACTGGTTTCACCGAGATTCCTGACCAGCACGGGTGTGCCTGATTTTTCGGCCACCACCGCAGTCGTAATATCGTCAAGATTTTTGATCAGTCCCATCCCGCGAATGTTGAAATTTTGCCCACCCTGCGTGAGGTAATTACCTCCGACATCCGTGTTGTTCTTGGCCAGCGCGTCGATGACCTGGTCCAACGTGATGTCGTAACTGATCAGCTGTCCTGGATCCAACTCAACGTGGTACTCCTTCGTGGTCCCGCCGAACGTCGAGACATCGATGACTCCCGGTATCCGCTTAAACTCCCGGCGGATCTGCCAGTCCTGTATCGTTTTGAGATCGGTCAGGCTCTTCTTCTCACCGACCAGTTCATATCGATAGATTTCCGCAATCGCTGACCAGGGGGAGATCGTCGGCTGGATGGTCTGGGGAAGTGAAATCATCTGGAGCCGGTTGAGGACTTCCTGACGATCCCGAATATAGTCCGTGCTAAAGTCGAAGTAGACCTTAATGTCGCTTAGCCCGAAGATCGAGAGTGAACGGATGTCGGTCAGGCCTGGCATACCCTGGAGTCCGATCTCAATCGGGAGAGTGATGGCCCGCTCGATCTGTTCCGAAGACCAGCCGGGATACTGTGTGATGACCTCGATCATAGGCGGGGAGGGATCAGGGTAGGCCACGACATCGAGGACGTGAAAGGCGTAGAGCCCGCTACACATCAGCATGAGCCCGAACACACAGACAAAAAGCCGTTGACTGAGTGAAAACTGTATCAAGCGTTCAATCATCGATGTTCCTCTTCGCAGGACAGTGCGACGTACAAGGATTCGAGCGATACAGAGATAAAGGAGGACGGACTGGAAGGGGACAGGAAAAGATCAGATACGGAACGAACACAATTGCTGGTAGAGAGGAATGTGCGATGGTTCAAGGGAGAAGCGTGGGCTCAACTCCGCCAATAGGTGCGGTCTCGCAGTCGGAGGCATGTGTCCAGAAAGGACCCCGCTCGCCCAAAGAGCCTCAAGCTTCTCACGGACCTCATCACCGTCTGAGTCGACGATGACACCTGCACTGACGAACGGGATTCCAACATCATCGGTCAGGTCGAAGGAGTCAGCCCAGGCAAGTCCAGCAACCAACAGCCAGATACAGAGGACGATCATCACGTTGAGCGGAAGTGGCGAACAAGACAATCGTCCCCGCAAGCCCTTCATCGCTATCCCTCCGACTGCAGGATGACTCGATGACCACCCCGGCATCGGTCCGTCAATAATGCTAGCCGGTCAAATCGATCCATCGATCTGCCGTTGCAACATGTACCGGCATACGTTCGGTGATGACGATTGCAGAGGGACATCATGTCATGCTCGCATGAGAACAGGCCCTAGAAGAACTCCCGCTACATGAGTATGTCGGTGTGTAGTGACAATAGCTTTAGCCTGAATAGGGTCTCACGTTAGCGAGTCTAGGTTATCCAGGCCAACAACCACGTACAGGCTATCCGTCCGTCGTAAGCCGTCATTATGTTTAGTTCGTTGGAGACGGCGACAGGCTAGTCGCGATACACGGAGAAATGCCTTGTTCGGTCGCACGGACTACCATGTAGAAGCGTAGCCGTTACGAACGGGGAGGCGTCTTCCAGATCGTGGTGATGGGGGCTGCGTCGGCGCTTGCACCGGAGTGGGACAGGCCATAGAGGTCTTCGATCGTGCGCAAGACGTTGTGATGCGAGATCTTCTGGTCGTAGCGGCCGGCTTGTACCATGGGGCCGATGAAGAGGGTCGGGATTCGATTGTTCTCGGTCTTATTGCTTTCGTCCCAGGTCACGATCAGCAGACTGTTGTGCTGTTGAGCCCATTGCACGTAGGACATCAGGTGTTCCTGAAGCCAACGATCGCCGTTCTGAATTGCCTCCGGATTCTTTCCATGGTGCATGTCGTTGATCTGGTTCGGCACGACGATGCTCACGGTCGGGAGTCTGGCAAAATCAGTGGGGAAACTGGTCATCTGCTGATTGACCGTTGCGGGGAGGCCGTTGGTAAGGCTGTCTTGCCAATTGACCCAGGGGTTATGTTTACGTGCATAGAGCCCTATGCTGCAGATGAGCGAGCCGGCTTCTGGCATGTCTTCGGAATATCCGACGAACGTCAGCCCCGCTGACAACAGCGCATGTCCGAGATTGGCCGTCGTGAAAGTCTGGGGACAGGAGTTGTCGGTGATGCCTTGCGTCGATCCTGAAAACAGCGAGAGATAGTTCGGTTGGCTCGGGTAGGTGATGCCGAAGGATTGCGTGAACAACGCGCCCTGTGCTGCCAGCTCGTTGATGTACGGCGCATCGGGCGAACCGATAATCTGGCTATAGGAGTGATTCTCTTCAATTACCAGCACAATATGATCGGGTCGGGGAAGATGGGGAACATTGCTGTTCAACGTTGAGGCCGCAGAGATGGCGCATGCGCCCATCGCAAGCGGCAGAGCGATGAATCCGAGGACAAGTTTCCAATACATAGGAGATATGTAACATTCCTTCACGTTCATTCGCCACTAGGAAGATGCGATCGTTCATGCACGTGCGGCTACGGGCCTGATGTGATGGTCTATTCAGGACAATCGATGAGATAGCGTGGCATTGCGGGAGGGTCGGTGGCGATCTGTCTGGTGTGACAGGGGGGGATATCTTCCTTCAATCGTTTCAAGAGCCTGAGGACCTTCATGCTGGGCGGCACCTCGCAGACCCAGAGGTGGCCTCCGGATTCCAGTTCCTCCATATGTCGTTGCACGCGAAAGTCCGGATGCTCCATGAAATAGGCGGACAAGAATCCACCGATCGCCTGGACCACCCAGGGGTGTGCCATTACATACCGGTAACTGACTCGTAGCTCGACCACTTCTCCCGCAGTCTGTTCATCCATTTGCTCAGTATAGCGGGTGAGAACGGTAAAACCCTAGCGTTTCTTCAGCTGGCGATGCCTATACTTGACCCACCACGCGCCTACATGTAGGGTCCCGCGATGTATTCAGTCAGAACGCCGGATTGGCGGCGCGGATCAGACAAGACACCATGATTGGAACAACGATGAACATTGCCATTATTGGGGGTGGACCGGCTGGGCTCATGGCTGCGGAAACGGCACGTGCTGCAGGGGTAGAGGTCGATCTCTACGACGCCATGGCGTCGGTCGGTCGCAAATTTCTCCTGGCTGGGAAAGGTGGCCTGAATCTCACGCATTCGGAGCCTTCTGAAAAATTTCTCTCACGTTATGGTGCGCGTCGGGCCCAAGTCGAGTCCTTGCTCGCGTCTTTCGGGCCTGACGCGTTGCAGATATGGGTTCGCGGTCTCGGCATTGAAACATTTGTGGGCTCTTCGGGTCGGGTGTTCCCCAAGGATTTGAAGGCTGCGCCGTTGTTGCGTGCATGGCTTCGCCGCTTGCGACAATCCGGCGTGCGATTCCATATGCGCCATCGGTGGTCCGGCTGGGATGCGCAGGGAGCTCCATGTTTTGTCACGCCAGAGGGAAACCGTTCGGTTCAAGCCGATGCCGTGATATTCGCGCTCGGCGGCGGCAGCTGGCCGAAGCTTGGCTCTGATGCGTCATGGGTACCGTTGCTGTCAGGGCGCGGCCTTCAGATCTCGCCCTTACAGCCAGCGAACTGCGGGTTTGACGTAGGCTGGAGCGAGCATTTCCGAATGAAGTTCGCCGGACAGCCGGTTAAATCGGTCGCGATTATTCTGCGAAATGATGCCGGTGCCGAGTCCTGGCATCCCGGCGAGTTCATCATCACGGAGACCGGTGTAGAGGGCGGCGTGATCTACTCAGTATCCGCCGCGTTGCGCGACGAGATTCTGGCGAAGGGCGTGGCGACATTGCGTCTCGATCTAGCGCCCGATCGCGACGTGCCGCGCCTGACACACGACTTATCGAGGCCGCGTGGAAAACGCACGATGGCAACGCACCTTCAGCGACAGGCCCACATCGAAGGTGTGAAGGCAGGGCTGCTTCGTGAAGTGGTGTCGAAGGAGGATTTTGCAGATCCGGCTCGGCTGGCCGCTGCGATTAAATCGCTGCCGCTGCGACTGGTCAGCCCGCGTCCACTAGAGGAAGCGATCAGCACGGCTGGTGGCGTGCCCTTCGAGGCACTCGACAGACGATTGATGGTCCGCAAGCTGCCAGGATTTTTTTGCGCAGGAGAGATGCTGGATTGGGAGGCGCCGACCGGAGGGTATCTCTTGACAGCCTGTTTCGCGTCTGGCCGAGTGGCCGGTGCTGGCGCAGTGGCATGGCTCAAACATCGCGTGGAAGACTGAAGGGGGTAAGGCGGAAGTACTCAGAACTCCGACTTATCAGCCTTCAGGCTGAAATCGCCTTATTCGGCTTCTTATTGGGGTGTGGCAACTAACCCGCTGACGGCTCCGATGGAGCGGTACTTCTGATCTCGCTGATTTAACAACTCAGGGATGGAGAGTTCGGAAAGTTGGGAGAGTTGGTTCGTGAGCGATTTGGCGACTCGTTCGGTGATGGCACCGGGGTCGCGATGGGCGCCACCGAGCGGTTCAGGAATCACTTCATCAACAATGTGCAGATCAACAAGGTCTTTCGCCGTCATCTTCAGGGCAGAGGCCGCATCGGGAATTTTCACCGGATCGTCCCAGAGAATAGCAGCGCAGCCTTCCGGTGAAATCACCGAATAGACACCATGCTCCAGCATGAGGACGCGATCTGATACGCCCAATGCGAGTGCGCCGCCGCTTCCGCCTTCACCGATGACGACAGCGACGATCGGGACGGAGAGTCGGGACATCACATAAATATTACGGGCGATGGCTTCTGCCTGGCCGCGCTCTTCTGCGCCGATGCCTGGATAGGCGCCTGGTGTGTCGATAAATGTCACGATTGGACGTCCGAACTTCTCGGCCATCCGCATGAGGCGCAGGGCTTTTCGATAGCCTTCTGGGTTCGGCATCCCAAAGTTGCGCTGCATCCGTTCTTTCAGGGTCTTCCCTTTTTGATGGCCGATGACCATGATCGACCGGTCGTTGAATCGGGCAAAGCCTCCGACGATGGCGCGATCGTCGCCAAACGAGCGGTCTCCATGGAACTCGAGGAAGTCCCTGAAGAGCGCACCGATGTAATCGAGGGTGCTGGGCCGTTGCGGATGGCGGGCGAGCTGTGTGCGCTGCCACGGGGTCAGCTTGTTGTAGAGCTCATGTTCGACCTGAGCCAGTTTCATCCGCAGCTTGCGGATCTCATCCTGGGGGTTCGACTTGCCGGAAGGAGCAGCCGCGAGTTTTTCGATCTTTTCTTCGATCTCGCGAATCGGCTTTTCAAACTCGAGATAGTCGCGCATGGAGCGTGAGGGTCTCTAGATGGTACTCATGGAGCTGGTTCAGCCCCATCCTGAAAACTACGCACTACGATAGCAGAAAAATGGCTCCTTTGCCTAGCACTTCTTCAACATCTGCCACAAACCGTTCACTGGGGGTGATCGTCAGATTCGGGAGGGGAGCAGTCACCGCTTCCTGTGATACATCCATCCGTAACGTCAGTGAAATGGTCGTGTTGCCTGGGTGGCGCTGAAAGACCTCGCGGAGGCGCGGCAACTGTTCCCCCACGTCCGGGTGATCGATCAGCCGAATATGGACACGTTTGATCGCCTGCGCCTGCACCTCGGCGAGGGGCTCGATCTTGCTCCCTCGAATCTTCGTGCCTTTATCCCCCCGATCCACCGTGCCCGTGATGCGCACCAGCCGTTCCACGACGATGAGCTCGGAGGCGTTCTTGTAGAGATCCGGGAAGATGATGATTTCCACCACGCCCAGGAGGTCTTCCAGGGTAAGGTAGGCCATCTTGTCGCCCTTTTTGGTCAGCATGCTCTTGACGGTCGTAATGATGCCGCAGAGTTTGACCTCTCGCCCATCCGACGATTCCGGCAGGCTGATGGTCGTGGCGGTCGAGAGCGCTTTCATGGTGGCTTCATAACGAGCCAGCGGATGAGACGAGATGTAGAAGCCGGTCAGTTCCCGCTCATGTTTCAGTCGCTCGCTTTGGTCCCATTCAGGAATGTTGGGCAGTGGCGGCGCGGCCAACGGCTCAGCCGAATCGTCTCCGCCTAACTCATCGCCGAAAATATTGGTCTGTCCAAGATCCCGTTCGCGCTGCGCGGACGCGCCGTCTTCGACGGCCTGATCCAGGACGGCGGCCAGTTGGGAGCGTTTCGCACCGGTCGAATCGAACGCGCCTGTCTTGATCAGCCCTTCGAGCATGCGCTTGTTGACCTTGTGAAGATCGACTCGCCGGCAAAACTCGAAGAAGGATTTAAAGGGACCGCTATTATTTCGGATCTCGATGATCGATTCGACGGCGCCTTCGCCGACATTCTTGATGGCCGCCAGGCCGAACCGGATGGCCTGCTCCACCACGGTAAAATTTTTATGACTTTGATTGACGTCCGGAGGCAAGACTTTGATGTTGAGGTCTCGACATTCCGTGAAGTAGCCCACGATCTTGTCGGCGTTCCCCATGTCGGTCGTCATCAGGGCGGCCATGAACTCAGTCGGATAATGGGCTTTGAGATAGCCGGTCTGATAACAGACGACGGCATAGGCCGCCGCATGCGACTTATTGAACCCGTAGCCGGCAAACTTCTGGATCAGTTCGTAGAGTTTCTCCGCCTTCTTATCGGGGATCTTGTTCGTCTTGGCACCAGCGATGAACTGCGCGCGCAACTTCTCCATCTCCTCCGGCTTCTTTTTACCCATCGCGCGCCGGAGAATGTCGGCTTGGCCAAGCGAGAAGCCTGCCACCTTGTTGGCGATCGCCATCACCTGCTCCTGATAGACAATGACCCCGTAGGTGTCCTTCAGGATCGGTTCGAGCTCAGGCGTTTCGTAGGTGATGGGGATCTTGCCCTGTTTTCGTTTGATGAAGTCGGGGATCAGATCCATCGGGCCAGGGCGGTAGAGCGCGATAATAGCGATGATGTCCTCGAAGCGGTCTGGTTTCAGACCGGTCAGGAGGTCGCGCATGCCCGAGCTTTCTAACTGGAAGAGGCCGATGGTTTTTCCGGACGAGAGGAGGGCAAAGGTCTTGGGGTCGTCGAACGGCACCTGCTCCATGACCAACGGAGGAGCGCCGGGACGTCCCGCATTGATCAGATCCTCGGCACGTTTGATCATGGTGAGCGTTTTGAGACCCAGGAAGTCGAACTTCACGAGCCCGATTTTTTCGACGTCGCCCATCGAATATTGGGTGACGACTTCGTCGTTTGAGCCTTTGTAGAGCGGCACATGATCCGTGAGCGGTCCTTCGGAAATCACGACGCCGGCTGCGTGGGTCGAAGCATGGCGGGCCAGTCCTTCGAGGGAGCGGGCAATTCCCATCAGCTCGTTGACCCGTGGATCGGTGTTGACGAGCTCTTGCAGTTTCGGTTCTTGATCGAGCGCCTGCTGGAGCGTGATGTTGAGCTGATTGGGGACGAGCTTGGCCACGCGATCGACTTCGGCATAGGGAATTTCCAGCACGCGGCCCACGTCGCGGATCGCGGCTTTCGCTCCCAGCGTCCCGAACGTAATGATCTGGGCCACATGGTCTTTGCCGTACTTATCGACCACGTAGTTGATCACCTCGTTACGGCGATCCATGCAGAAGTCCATGTCGATATCCGGGAGGGACACACGTTCCGGATTCAGGAACCGTTCGAACAGGAGCGTGTAGACGAGGGGATCGAGATCCGTGATCCGCAGCGCATAGGCGACGAGACTTCCGGCGGCGGAGCCTCGGCCAGGCCCGACCGGAATATTGCGCGAGCGGGCAAACTTGATGATGTCCCACACGATCAGGAAATAACCGGCAAACCCCATCGAGCAGATGATGGTGATTTCTTCGCGCAGGCGCAGCTCATAGGCGGCCTGCAGGATCTGGCTGGGCCGTTCTTTCAGTCTGGCTGCGAGTCCCGCCTGGGCCAGGCTTTCTAGGTACGTTTCCCGCGTAAAGCCTTCGGGCACTTTATATTGCGGGAGATAGGTTTTGTTGAGCGTCAGTTGAAGGTCGCAGTTGTCCGCAATGCGACAGGTATTATTGACGGCCTCGGGGAACTCGATAAAGGCGGCCGTGACCTCGTCTGTCGATTTCACATAGAGCTGATCCGTATCAAACTTCATGCGATTCGGGTCGCTGATCGTCTTGCCGGTTTGCAGGCAGAGCATCAGTTCGTGTGGGCGGAAATCTTCTTTCTTCAGATAGTGGCAATCGTTGGTGCCGACCAGGGGGATGTCCATCTTCTTGGACATCTCAAGTAGGCCACTATTGGCGACTCGTTGATGGTCCAACCCGTTCGCCTGTACTTCCAGGTAGAAATGTTCCTTCCCGAAGATTTCTTGAAATTCCCCGGCTACCGCCATCGCGCCAGCCATGTCTTTCTGGCCAATGAGATAGGGAATCTCGCCGCTTAAGCAGCCGGAGAGGGCAATCAGTCCCTCATGGTGCTCTTTCAGAATTTCCTTATCCATCCGTGGTTTATAGTAGAATCCTTCAAGGTATGCCTTACTCACGAGCTTGATCAGATTCTGATAGCCGGTAAGGTTTCGAGCCAGGAGGATCAAGTGATAGTAGTCGTTATGGGCGAGGCCGCTGTCTTTGGCAGCCAATCGACTGCCTGGCGCCATGTAGGCTTCGCAGCCGATGATGGGCTTGATGCCGGCTTCTTTGGCCTTACGGTAGAACTCGATGGCGCCGAACATGTTGCCATGATCGGTCATGGCCACGGCTGGCTGATTGAACGTTTTGATCTGCTGGACGAGCGGCTCGATTTGATTCGCGCCGTCCAGGAGACTGAACTGGGTATGGAGATGGAGATGGACGAATTGCGATGCCACGAACGGATTGTAGGGAAGGCGGAGAGATGAAGTCAAACAAGAGGGGGAGGGTCGCCTGGTCGTCCTCTTGCTCGCGGAACGCGCACGATCAGAATGTGCTCGTTCGACGCGCGCAGTTGAGGATCGACCAGGTGACCCTCCTGTGAAGCGAGGGGAAATAAGCCTGGAAGAACAGGGGAGGGCGAGGTCATTGAGAGTGGTCTCTGTGCTCGCGAAACGCGCGGTCGCGGACTCCCCTCGTTGGACGCGCGCTGTGTAGCCCCCCCCCAACGACTCCGCCTGATATCTAGCTAACCTGCGGTTTACAAACTCGGCTCAGCCCTGTTCAGCGACAATTAGAATTGCGGGGTAACGACAACTAGAATTGCGGGGTGCCGCGCCTCCTAACCGCCAGTCCTGTACCCTCTTCGCTCTACCAAGGGAGGGCGCATGGTCACGGACCGGCAAGTGAGGAGACTGAT